>NZ_JAHGAC010000018.1:0-77430 GCF_030248355.1 Vibrio sp. B172a
CGGTAGGCGCCTCCATTATCTTTCCTCGTAATTCAAACATCTTTCTTCCTAAATCAAACCCGAAGCTTCAATTCAGACCTCTGACCATTCAAGAACTTCAGCAAAACTAACTTCTTAAAATTCCAAAAATAATTGCATTTCATCGCTATTTACCGACGTAAATTCGACATAAGCCTCATTTTACACTTCTCATCATTCTCGTTAGTTCCCAAAATGCACATTCAACTCTATTAACAGAACGTTGTTAATTATAAACTGAGTGCATTACTAGAATCTAATTGATAACATCATATATAACGTTTTGTTAATATATAACATTTTGATTTTAGCTCAGGATGAGCCCATTTTGTTTTAGGGAGAAGTACACGTGTTATGTCATTTAAGCAGGCGATTCGTAGCCTTATTGTTGGGTGCTACGTCATTTACTGCTTTTGCCGCGTCTATGGCTAGCTATCCGGAAGGGTGGCAGGAATGGCCAGTTGTTAAAGAGTCACAAAACCTACCTGCAGACACGATTCTGCCTCCAGACACCTCATTGTTTATTCAAGAATCTGTTCGTGCTTACAGTTGGATTAATAACGGACAAGGATCACCACTTACGATCCGTGTGAATCCGAAAAAGATTGAACAGTACAAAACCCATGGTCCATACACAGATGGTCCTACGGCAGTCGCGATTTCCGAGGTCGATGGCATTGTTTGGGTAACAGAACACATCGGTGGTATGGCGATTTATGGAAGTTACGATCGTCAGGGCAAAGATATTAGCCACACACATCCCTCATTAGAGCCTTCATTTTGCCAAAGTTGCCACACCACGTATCAAGACATTTGCATTAATGGTACCTGTGCTGAGCCAGTTTTGGGCGTTTATAAAGATAAGCAGTAGTTTATTGTGAGTAATCGAGTTTTCGGCTGGTTGACGATTAACCAGATGCTATTTGTTTCGCATTTGGTGTTGGTTCTGTCCATCATTCTAGGTCTGTCTTTCACTCGTTTTCAGAGCGAATGGAACATGCGTATTGAGCATGCCGCCACCATGGCGAAAACTCATCTTTCTTCTCAAATGACTTTCCTTTCGGGATCGATTGCGGGTCGCAATTACGCTAACTTGATGATGCCATCGACTAAGGCCAATTTGAGCGCGATAGACGATCTGCTCTTTATCGAAATTTCCGGCGTTTCCGATTACAAAACCCAGACAGTTGCTGTCCGTTACTTGGCGGAGTCCAATCAGGTGTGGCGTATCGATGTGAGCGACCTTGAAGTCAATGTCTTAAAAGACCAAAAGGGCAACTTAGTTCGAATGTTGTCCATGACGCCAGAAAAAGACGAGATTAAGCGTAATAAGCTGCAATATTTGATAAACAAGACCAACGTTGATTTAGAGGCGTTGCAAGCGAGTCAGTTACTCAATCGTAATACTGAACTGCCTTGGAATAAGGACTATCTGCGCCAGACGGATTTTTACTACGATTCGACACTGTCGGTACTTCACGTCTGTTTACCGCTACGCAATATTAATGGCGGTTACATTTGGGCAGTGCTAGATGCAAGTGACCTCGATACTATTAAAGTCACCTTGATTAAAGAGCTGATCAACGAAGCCTTGATTGCCGCGCTTATTTCAATGGTACTGATCTACATGGTGACAATGTGGATTGTGAGCCCGCTTAAACGCTTGTCTCAATCAATGAAAAAAGACATTGAGAAGATCGATCAATCACACATTCCGGAGATCAAACGCTCGGATGAAATCGGCGAACTGGCTCGTTCATATTCAAGCTTAATTACCAAAATAAAGAACCAATTAAGGGTGCTTCGCCAGCAAACTGATACCGATACCTTGACTGGAATCGGTTCTCGCTATTTGTACAAGCGCAGTGCGCCTGTCTTTGTTCATGAAACGCTGAGTAACATGAAGTACGCCTGTTTCGTCTTGTGTGATATCGATAATTTCAAAAAGTTTAATGATACTTACGGGCACACCGAAGGGGACAACGCGTTATGTGATGTTGCGGAAGTCTTCCGTTCTCATTTAGGCAAAGACCAGCCCTCGTTTCGTTTAGGTGGCGAAGAGTTTGCTTTGCTTGTCTATGGCAATACGTTAGAGGTGTTGAACTCCAAAGTTGAACACTTAAGACAAGCGGTCGAAACCCTCGCCATACCACACATCAAAAACCTTCCTTCTGAAGTCGTAACGATTTCCGTCGGAGCGGTTCCACTAACTAGAGCCGCGTCTCATCCTAACTTGAACGACTGCGAGAAGGCACTTGAACAGGCCTTTGAAGTTGCCGATAAGAACCTATACGCAGCAAAAGATAAAGGACGAAACGTTGTCATTATGGCGGAACCCATCACGCTGTAGATTTTAGTTTCATTGTATTTAATTCTGCCACTCGGCCATTTAAGACCAAAGAAGAGAAAGGAGTCTCGATGCACAACATCGGAGAGGATAAGCATACCTGTCGCCCACAAACACGCGTCTGGGTTGATACAGACATCACTATAGGCCATCACGACGGTTTTAAGCTGTGTGATGTTGACGATGGCTACGCGCTAGGATTATTGCTCAGAAGCCAAGAAGTCGACATCGTTGGCGTGAGTTCCACACTTGGCAATTGTGATGACATTAAAGTTACTACGGACATCGCTCGCTCTTTTATTAGCCAGTTTGGTCCAACTTACCTCAGCGTTTCTCAAGGAAGCGCCACTTACTTTGATTCTGCCGAAGATATTCCGCCAGCGGTGAAAGACCTTGCTGCTCAACTTGAGCAAGAGCCTTTGACTATTCTTGCTATCGGTGCACTTACCAATATCGCCTTATTGATTCGTCATTTTCCGGAACAGGCCAAAAACATAGAAAAGGTAGTTTGTGTTGCAGGCAGACGAAGCACCGACCAGCATTTTGTTGCCGGAAAGCGTCAACCAAGGCCGTTTCGTGACCTGAACTTTGAGGTGGACCAAACCGCATTTCAAGTACTTCTTGATAGCGACGTTCCGGTGACTTTAGTCCCGTTTGAAGCCTGTGCTCAAGTTTGGGTCGATTTTAAAGAACTTCATAAGATGAGCCATGGCAGTAGTCTTAGTCACTTCTTAGAGTCGCATTCCATTGCATGGTGTACTGAGTGGGAAGTGGTGTTTGGTTCTAAAGATGGCTTTATTCCTTTTGATATGGTGGCCGCGGCCTATGTGGTGAATCCAGGGTGGTTTGTTTCTCACGCTTGGAAGTCCAAGGTGGAGATCGCAGCAAGTGATACGGACAAACACAAAGAGAAAGCTTATCTGGTTTGCAACGAATCGATAGAGCAGGGGCGAGAGGTCGACTATGTGGTTGAAGTATCGCCAGATGCTGAACCGGAAATGCTTAAGCGTTTAGCGGAGCGTGACATTGGTGCATTTGTACTTGGGTTATCTCATATCAATATCATTGTCGATGATGTTGATAAGGCGGCTGATTACTACCAACGAGTACTTGGTTTTGAACGCGCACTTGATGCTCAGGGGCAAAAAATGGATTACCGCGGCGTGAGTATGGCCGAGTTTAACCAAGATGCAGGTTTAGCTGGACAAGACGTTGTTGTTGACGTGCTGTTTGTGAAGCATCCGTATGCGTCGGTTTATCTGGAGCTGATGAAATACCATTCGCCTGTTGGTGCGACGGCTATACCGCCACAACCAAGAGCCTATGATCTTGGTGGTCCTCGACATATTGCACTCGAAGTTTCAAACTGTGGTGAGGTATTTCGATACTTAAAACAGCAAGAGGGGGTCACTATGATTGATGAGTCTAAAAGTTACCACCCAGAAAAATTGAATGGCTTCCCGATCACCTTTTTCTATTGGATAGACAAATACGGCATTCAATGGGAGATGGAAGAAGGGCGTAGAGTAGGGACATCACGCGGTATTATTTAGCGTGACCCTATAAAATCCATTCAAATGTGATTAAAAAGCAAGCGGTTATTCGCTTGCTTTTTCTTTGTTATGAAGAAATGTGACAAATATGTTGAGTTCATTTCGGCTGGATTACATAAATTTTGTTTAAATTACGAAAGCAAAGGTTTAAACGCTGTTTAAAAACTGCTCCTACCCCTTTAGGGTAGTTTAATTCCGTAATTGATTTACATCATGTATTAATTTTCTTTCACAATTAACAATGCGCTCAGTGATAAGAACCTAACCCTTAGGAAGTACAATGAGCAAGTTGAAGCTAGTAGTCATCGGTAACGGTATGGTAGGCCACCGTTACATTGAAGACTTAGTCGAGAAAGCTGATATGTCTAATATGGACATTACGGTTTTCTGTGAAGAACCTCGTGTCGCATACGACCGTGTGCACCTTTCCTCTTACTTTTCTCACCATACTGCAGATGAACTTTCTTTAGTGAAAGAAGGCTTCTACGAGAAACACGGTATTAACATGCTGATCGGCGAACGCGCGATTAACATCAACCGTGAAAACCGCATTGTTTACTCAAGCACTGGTCGCGAAGTTCAATACGACAAGCTGATTCTTGCTACTGGCTCATTCCCATTTGTTCCACCTATCAAAGGTCACGAAAGCAAAGACTGTTTTGTTTACCGTACTATCGAAGATCTTAAAGCGATCGAAGCGTGTGCGAAGAAGAGCAAATCAGGCGTTGTTGTCGGTGGTGGTCTGCTAGGTCTTGAAGCTGCGGGCGCATTGAAAGCACTAGGTGTAGAAACACACGTTGTTGAGTTCGCACCAAAGCTAATGGCTGAGCAACTTGACCTTGCTGGTGGTAACCAACTTCGTCAAAAAATCGAGCGTATGGGTGTGAACGTTCACACCAGCAAAAATACGCTTGAGATTGCGGCAGTAGGCACAAACGCACGCAATGTTATGCGTTTTGCTGACGGTTCAGAGCTAGAAACAGACTTCATCGTATTCTCTGCAGGTATTCGTCCACAAGACAAACTAGCACGCCAAATGGAGCTAGAAGTGGCACCTCGTGGTGGTGTTGCTATCAACGACCATTGTCAGACTTCTGATGAGAACATCTACGCTATCGGTGAGTGTGCGTCTTGGAACGAAATGTTCTACGGCCTTGTTGCTCCTGGCTACAAGATGGCGACAGTTGCTGTTGATCACCTTCTAGGTAACACAGAAAGCAAATTCGAAGGCGCTGACATGTCTGCGAAGCTGAAACTTCTTGGCGTGAAAGTAGGTTCAATTGGTGACGCGAACGGTCGTACTGAAGGCTGTAAGAGTTACGTTTACCAAAACGAAGAGCAAGAAGTTTACAAACGTCTTATCGTTTCTGAAGACAACAAGAAACTGCTTGGCGCGGTTATGGTTGGCGATACGTCTGACTACGGCGACCTGCTTCAACTTATGTTGAACGAAATCGACCTACCAGAACACCCAGATGCGTTGATCCTTCCTGCACACGCAGGCGCTGAGAAACCAGCACTAGGTGCAGACGCTCTACCAGAAAGCGCAGTGATTTGTTCATGTTTCGACGTGACAAAAGGCAAGATCGCACAAGCGGTTGCTGATGGTCACCACACATTGGGCGACATCAAAGCAGTGACTGGCGCAGGTACAGGCTGTGGTGGTTGTATCCCTCTAGTGACGTCTGTTCTAAATGCTGAGCTTGCTAAATCGGGTATCGAAGTGAAGAACGACGTGTGTGAGCACTTTGCATACTCACGCCAAGAGTTGTTCCACCTAATCCGCATTGAAGAGATCAAAACGTTTGATGAGCTGCTAGAGAAATACGGCAAAGGTTACGGCTGTGAAGTTTGTAAACCACTTGCTGGTTCTATCTTGGCTTCTTGCTGGGGTGAGCACATTCTTAAGCCACAACTGGTTAAGCTGCACGACACGAACGATAACTTCCTAGGTAACATCCAAAAAGACGGTACTTACTCTGTTATCCCACGTATGGCGGGAGGTGAAGTAACACCTCAAGCATTGGGTGCGTTAGCGAACGTTGCTGAAGAATACAACCTATACACCAAAGTAACCGGTGCTCAACGTATTGGTCTGTTCGGTGCTCAAAAAGACGATCTTCCAGAGATCTGGCGCAAGCTTATCGACGCTGGCTTCGAAACAGGTCAAGCGTACGCAAAAGCACTTCGTATGGCGAAGACATGTGTGGGCTCAACTTGGTGTCGTTACGGCGTTCAAGACTCTGTTGGTCTGGGTTCTTACATCGAGAACCGTTACAAAGGCATTCGTACCCCTCATAAGATGAAGTTCGGTGTTTCTGGTTGTACTCGTGAGTGTGCGGAAGCACAAGGTAAAGACCTTGGCATTATCGCGACTGACGCAGGTTGGAACATGTACGTATGTGGTAACGGCGGCATGAAACCTCGTCACGCAGACCTACTTGCAAGTGACCTAGATAAAGAAACGCTAATCAAGCACATCGACCGCTTCATGATGTTCTACATCCGTACTGCTGCGCCACTACAACGCACATCAGTTTGGATGGAAAACATGGAAGGTGGCGTTGACTACCTACGCGAAGTGATTGTTAACGACAAACTTGGCATCAACGCTCAACTAGAAGCTGACGTAGCGAAGCTTGTAGACGAGTACGAGTGTGAGTGGACTGCGACCATCAACGACGAATCACAACTGACTCGTTTCGCGCACTTCATCAACTCTGACAAGCGCGATGATAACGTTGTGTTTGTACAAGAGCGTGAACAACACCGCCCAGCAACCTTCACGGAAAAACACCCTGAAGCGAAAGGCGATATCCTACACGTAGCGATCACTGAAGCATAAGGGAAGGTTGATTATGTCATTTGAAAAGATTTGCCAAATCAGCGACATCGTACCGGGCACGGGTGTTTGTGCACTGGTTGATGGTCAGCAAGTTGCGGTATTCCGCCCAACACAAGCAGAAGAAGTGCTGGCGATCAGCAACACTGACCCGTTCTTCCAATCAAACGTGCTTTCTCGCGGTTTGATTTGTGAGCACCAAGGCGAGCTTTGGGTGGCTAGCCCACTTAAGAAGCAACGTTTTAACCTGACAACAGGTGCGTGCATGGAAGACGAGCGTTTTAGCGTGAAAGCGTACAAAACGCGCGTAACCAACGGCGAAGTAGAAATTTCTGCATAAGCTTGGTTGCCATTCCCTCCTCTAAGGGGGAGGGAATGAACCGAAATCTAGATTTAATAGGTAAAGGCTTTCCGTGGTTCATCTGCGGGGACAGGGAAGCTAGGTGTTACTCAGCGGCAAGCCTTTCTCTATTCAATCTTTAATTTTTAACTTTCACTTTTGAATAAGGACACATTCATGTCTACTGATTATAAGCCTGCAGAATTCGTTCAAACCATGATCAACGTGGGTGAAGCGAAAACCAACACTAGCACTCGCGACTTGTTACTTCGCGGTACTATGGCGGGTATCATCCTATCGCTAGCGGTTGTTGTTGCTATTACCACTATGGTTCAAACCGGTATTGGCATTGTGGGTGCGCTTGTCTTCCCAGTTGGTTTCGTGATTCTAAGTGTGATGGGTTACGACCTAGTAACCGGTGTTTTTGGTCTAGCGCCTTTGGCTAAGTTTGCAAACCGTCCTGGTATCACTTGGGGTCGTATTTTCCGTTGTTGGGGTCTTGTAGGCTTGGGTAACCTTATCGGTTCTCTAATCGTTGCTTACCTAGTGGCTATTTCACTAACAGGTAACTTCTCTCTAGAACTGAACGCAGTAGCGAAGAAATTTGTGGCTGTTTCTACCGCGCGTAGCCTTGGTTTTGAAAACATGGGTATGGACGGATGGATCACGTGTTTCGTACGCGGCATCTTCTGTAACCTAATGGTGTGTCTTGGCGTTATCGGCAACATGACAGCACGTTCAGTGTCTGGTCGTGTAGCAATGATGTGGTTCCCAATCTTCATCTTCTTCGCGCTAGTATTTGAGCACACAGTAGTAAACATGTTCCTATTCCCACTAGGTATGATTCTAGGTGCTGATTTTGGTATCGCGACTTGGTTGAACTTCAACCTTATCCCAACCATCCTAGGTAACATTGTTGGTGGTCTAGTAATGACTTGTATTCCACTGTACCTAACTCACGCTAAAACTGCGCCTTCTATCAATGCTGAAGAAGAAGTAAAAGCACAACCTGCAATGGCTAAATAACCATTAACGGGTAATTCGCTTAATATGGTCCCGCTTCTGGATGGGCGGGACTGTTCTCTAACTTGGATTTCAATTTTTAACTTTCACTTTCGCGACATATTTTATTGGTTTAGCTATAAAAAGTAATAACTCCTTAGAGTGGTTTTAACCCTAAGTGCATAACGCGAGTGTTACTCTTTATATCTAAATTTTTCGATAGGCGTTGATATGACTACTGCTCACTCATCTTTAAACAGCGGCTTTGTTTCTCTTGTTGGTGCAGGTCCAGGTGATCCTGATTTGCTCACAGTAAAAGGCTTAAAAGCCATTCAAGCGGCAGAAGTGGTTGTATACGACCGATTGGTGTCGAAAGACATTCTTGAATTGGCTCACGCATCAGCAGAGATGATCTACGTAGGTAAAAAATTAGACTTTCACTGTGTGCCTCAAGATCAAATCAACCAAATCTTGGTGCAGAAAGCGCAAGAAGGTAAGCGTGTTGTGCGTCTGAAGGGCGGTGACTCATTTATCTTTGGCCGTGGTGGTGAGGAGCTAGAAGAACTAGCGGAATTTGGTATCAAATACGAAGTGGTTCCGGGCATCACAGCAGCTGCTGGCGCAACGGCTTACGCTGGTATTCCATTAACACACCGCGACCATGCGCAAAGCGTTCAATTCATCACTGGTCACGTACAAAAAGATGGTCGTGAGATTGAGTGGCATTCACTGGCGCAATCCAACAACACGCTTGTGTTCTACATGGGTTTGAAGCAAAGCGGCCACATTATGGATAAGCTGATCACTCACGGCTTAGACCCTGAGATGTCATGCGCCATTATTGAAAACGGAACGCGCCCGGAGCAGCGCGTGTTCCAAGGAAAGTTGAACGAGCTATCGAACATGGCAGAGCAAGCCGTGAGCCCAGCATTGATTGTGGTTGGTAGCGTTACACAGCTGCACAACAAATTGGATTGGTTCGGCAAGTAGCCGAAGACTTAATCTTAAGCATTAGATCGCGCAAGGGCTGCGTTTCTGCTGCATCTCTCTTTTACGCATTGGCATTTCATCAATCAGATTGTTGATGAACTGCCAATCGGTCTTCGCTCCCCAGCGGTGTTTCTCTTCACCATCTTTACCTAATAGAATCGCCGTGTGTTGGCCTTGTTTCACTTCGTAAAGTTTGGCTAACATTTTCAAATCAAACTCTTCTTTAAGCCATGATGGTTGCGTGTAACCGTCTTCGGCAATAACGAGCGTAATAACGTCACGGTCTTCTAGTTCACATTCATTCATCAGTGCTTCAAGCAAAAACTGCTTAACGTGGTCGTCATTGGCAGGGGCGAAATACAGCACGCTGCGGTGCGGCCAATACTGAGAGTGCGCTGGATATCCAAATGCAGCACTTGATATGAGGCATGAAAGCAACAGGGCAATGGTCGTCTTGTTCATGGCTTCACTCCTTGAAACTCGAATATCAAGTTATACGATAAGTTTAGTGGAATTAGCTCATTGTGCTTTGAGCCAAAGTGGCATAGGGTATGCGACAAACAAATAAAGCGTATTAAGAACATGAATTCGGATAGCAACAAACAAAAGATCGCAATCTTGGTCGATGTACAAAACGTGTACTACACCTGTCGTGAAGCGTACCGCAGCAATTTTGATTACAACCAGTTTTGGTATGTTGCGACACAAGGGAAAGAAGTGGTGAGCGCACGAGCTTATGCTATTGCGAGTAACGACCCTAAGCAGCGCCAGTTCCACCATATTCTTCGTGGTGTCGGATTTGAGGTGATGTTGAAACCTTACATTCAACGCCGTGACGGCAGTGCGAAAGGCGACTGGGATGTGGGTATCACGCTAGATGCGATTGAGATTGCGCCGGAAGTGGATGAAGTGATTCTGGTATCTGGCGATGGTGATTTCAGTTTGTTGGTGGAACGCATTCAGCAACGCTTCAACAAGAAAGTCACTGTCTATGGCGTACCAAGGCTCACTTCTCAAACCTTGATTGATTGCGCGGACCATTTTGTTGCTGTCGATGACGACTTTCTTCTTTGATTCTCGCTTGCGCTAGAAATAGGCAAAAGAAAAGGGCGAGTCACTTCAGGCTGTACGCAAACGTACAATGCCTCGCCCCTTATTTCTGATTTAGATGATTTACGAAGGAATGATCATTTGTCCTAGTAGGTAACCCAAACAACACGCACCAATCACACCGATTAAACCCACAGACATGAATGAGTGGTTGAAGTACCACTTACCAATCTTAGTTGTACCTGAGGTATCGAAGTTCACAGTCGCGATATCTGAAGGGTAGTTTGGAATAAAGAAGTAGCCGTAAACAGCAGGCATCAAGCCGATAAGCAGTGCTGGCTCCAAACCTAAACCTAAACCGACTGGCAACATCATACGCGCTGTCGCTGCTTGAGAGTTCACCACTACGGATACGATGAATAACGCAAGTGCGAACGTCCAAGGATAGTTGGTTACCATCTCTACGATGCCGGATTTAAATTGAGGCATAGCGTATTGGAAGTAGGTATCTGACATCCATGCAATACCGAAGATAGCAATCGCCGCCACCATACCTGACTTGAACACTACGCCATTTGGTACATCGCGAGGATCGGTCTTAGTTGCTAGCAAAATGATACCGCCGAAGCAGAGCATCATCATTTGAATCACAACGGCCATACTGATTGGTTTTGCACCTTCAACGATGGTACGAACCTCAGGCCACATCGCAATAACGACAATCACAAGAATCGATAGGATGAACAGTAGAACGGAGTTGCGCGCACTCGACGGTAACACTTCGTCTAATGATGTCGCAGTTGTGTTTAAGATCTTGTCACGCCAAACCGGATCTTTTAGGCGCTCTTGATACTCTTCATCGTCTTCTAACTCTTTACCGCGTTTTAGGCTGTATAGAGACATCAACAAGGTACCGAACAAGGTTGCTGGCACAGTAACTAACAAAATAGAAAGTAGGGTGATCTCGTGTTGGATATCAGACAATTGCGCAAGGTAGTAAACCACAGCTGCTGAAATTGGTGACGCAGTAATGGCGATTTGAGAAGCAACCGATGCTGCTGCCATTGGACGTTCAGGACGAATGCCGTTTTTAAGTGCAACGTCGCCAATGATTGGCATGATAGAGTAAACCGCGTGACCAGTACCAAGTAGGAAGGTCATAAAGTAAGTCACGAACGGCGCAATAAGAGTGACGCGTTTAGGATTCTTACGTAATACGCGTTCTGCCACCTGCAACATGTATTTTAAGCCACCTGCGGCTTCAAGAATGGAGGCACAAGTAACCACCGCGAGGATGATCAGCATTACGGTCACTGGTGGAGACGTTGGAGGCATCTTGAAGATGAAAACCTCAATGACCAAACCAATACCAGAAACGACACCAAGACCAATGCCGCCATACCGTGAGCCGATATACAGCATCACGAGCAAAAATAGAAACTCAAGATACAACATGTTTAATTTCCTTATTAGAAACAGGGACTTCTATTGTTTCGGTATTGAAGGAAAAAATACTTAGCCTTGTTCACATTCCGTTTTATAAGAAACAGCAATGTCCAATAATTGGGAATAACTCACGCTGAGCCGTGTCAGTGTTAATAGTGGTTTGAAAGGGTGTTGAAGGAATGTTTGAATCGTCGTCAGCTAAGGTTACAGCGGTCCATTTTGGTGCAAGGATTTTCAGTGGTTTTGAGCGCTTTTTGGCCTAGATGATAATTTAAACGATAGGCGTTAGATTTTCAGGCGACTTACATGCCAAGTTAACCTTGGTTAAAATAAAAAAGCCGCGTTATGCGGCTTTTCTTTTATGCTTCGTCAGTTGTTTGAGCTTCTTCACTCACTTGCGAAGTTTGCTCAGCTGCTTTTTCTTCAGCTTCCATCTTCGCGCGCTCTGCTTTTGAGATATAGCGAGGCTTGTTGCTCTTATGAAGCTTTGCATTTTGTTTTTTCAACTTCGCTTTTAAGATCGAATTGATTTTCTTCTTGCGGTTCATGGTGTTGGTCCTTTAATTTAGCGGGGCAGGATAGTGATTTTTCCACCAAGTTACAAGCCTAATGGATCCCTTATGAAAACACTTATTACAGAACGCCTGACACTTCGTCTTGTTAGTGTAGAAGATGCGCCGTTTATTTTAGAACTCTACAATCAGCCTGACTTTTATCGCTTCGTCGGTGACAAGCAAATTCGCACCTTGGAAGAAGCAAAACGCTACATTCAAGACAACATGTTAAGGATGCAAGAACTCAAGGGCGTCAGTTTGCTGGTGGTAGAAACCAATCATGATAAACAACCTATAGGTATTTGTGGTTTGGTCAAACGCGACACATTAACGGCGTTTGATATTGGTTACGGTTATCTACCTAGCGCTTATGGCAAAGGCTACGCAAAAGAAGCAGCGAGTGTCGTGGTCGATTTTGCTCGGGACGAGATGAACATAGAAAACTTGGTCGCCATCACCAATAATGACAATAATCGTAGTATAAGTTTGCTAGAAAAATTGGGTTTTCAGTTTGAACGTGTCGAGCAGACTTACGATAATGGCCGTACATTGCAACTCTATACCATGACGTTGTGACCCGATAAGCGGTAACTAAAGCTTTTTGGTTAGTGCCTTATTGTTAAGGTCTCTGAGCCAAAGCTGCTTTAGATTGAGGAAAGAATGAGCGACATTTTATTAGGCAAACTCGCCACAGAATTTAAAACCGTTAAAGCGATGGTGGAGGTTTACTGTAAAGACCACCACGGCACCAAAGGTGAGTTGTGCGCGGAATGTCGCGAATTATTAGAATACGCGGAAGTACGGCTTGATCGTTGTCCTTACGGAGAAGACAAGCCGACTTGCAACAAATGTCCGATTCACTGTTACAAGCCTGAGCCGAAAGAACAAATGCGCTTAGTGATGCGTTACTCAGGGCCGAGAATGTTGCTTAAGCATCCAATCTTGGCAATTCGACACTTAATGCATGAGAAACGCGAGGTGCCTGAAAAACCAGCAGCCAATGCGTCGAATCGCCACAAACGGATGAGTGCAGAGCGCGAGGCTAAGAAATCCTAGTCAACATAAGAATTAAGAAGTTGTCACGACCGTTAAGTTCTTAATCCAATACTTTTGTGTGTATCTGCGGTAACACAATGCCAATTTCACGACTTCTTCGGCGATCATAAGCGCATAAACGTATTTGAATTCCCAACCTAATACAAACGCCGCAACTGCACACAAAGGTAGGCCTGTCATCCACATCGCGATAAAGTCCATGCGTAAGCAAAAGACGTTATCGCCACCCGCACGAATAATACCGTTGATGATGATCATGTTAAGCATGCGAAGCCAAATCGCGCTGCATAAAATCACCACCGCAGGCGCTGCAAGTGGGTAAAGTTCAGGGTTGTCTAAGTTCAAAGCAGCAATGATTAATTCTCGGTTTAGTAGCAGTAACGCACCAATAGAAATACCAAACACAAACACCGCTTTGATGAAGAAGCTTGCCATGTGTTGAGCTTGTTCAAAAGCATCACGCCCTAACGACTGCCCAATCATCACTGAACACGCGACCGATATACCGAAGAAGATGGAATAACACAGCGACTCAAATGGGCCCAACATGCTGAATACCGCAAGTTCTGTCGTGCCCATGTGACCAAAAATCATTTGATACACCATGGTGCCAATAGCCCAAAGTAGAGCACCTAAGGTCATTGGTAGCGCCAAGCGGCGGTAAGAGAGCCACAAAGAAGGGCGCTCAGAACCTTCTTTCACTTCCAATAACCAATGCTTACGCCAACGCATGTAACCAACCATTGCCAGCACTTGGAACAGGCGAGAAATTGTTGTTGCTAGAGCCGCACCCGCAACCCCCATTGCTGGTACACCGAAACCACCTTTGATGAGCCAGAAGTTCAGTGCGATATTAAGAACAATCGTCACCGCGCCCATAAGTAAAGGAGTGACAGTGTCACCTGAAGAGCGCATGCTAGCTTCTAAAACAATGATGATATGAGTGAGTAACAGAACAGGAAACGCATACCAAAGGTAGGTGGAGCCGAGTTCGATGACTTGCGTATCGTTGGTTTGTAGACGCATGATCAGTTCGCTACCGACTGTGATTATTAGGGTAACAGGAATCAAGACTTTTAAACCAAATCGAATCGCAATCCCGGTGACGGTTTTTGCGCTTACTGCGTCATCACGTCCCCAATATTGAGCCACGAGCGTACCATTTGCAGACGCCAAACCTGCCATGATCATAATCGCGACAAAATGCCATTTTGATGCAATTCCCACAGCTGCGGTTGCTTCTTTACCAAAGTCACTAACCATGAGAACATCAGCCAAGGCAAGAATAGCCACCAACGCACTCTGGATCGCGACAGGGAAACCCAAGCGGATGATCTGCTTCAGTAGCCCGCTAGATAAAGAGTTGTCGCTGTTTTTGATGCCAATGTTGTTCGTCATAGTTACTCCTCGAAATTTGTGAGGAATATAAAGCCAATAGGGACAGAAATACATGTGCGAAAAACCACAAAACCTGTGCGAATCCGTCATCGAACAATTTGCCATCAAAACAGAGTGGCACGACGATGTGCATTTAGCTCCTGCATGTAAAGAACGATTCCTGACTCTAACTGAAATCCCCGAATGGAAACGAGCTGATATCTTTATGGCGGGGTTGGCTGAATTGCGCGATGGTTACCATGTCGAGCGAGATAAAGTGGGCGTTCATACCTTGCTGTTTACTATTGAAGGCGGCGGTGTTTTGATTACACCGGATTTCGTTAAAGAAATTGAGCCTTATACGCTGACTATTTTGCCCGTGGATACGTGTTTTCGATTTGAAATGAATCCAAGCAAAGGGCTCTGGAAGATGGTTTGGCTTCTGCCACAAAATACAGAGGCTTGGCAGCATCTCTCTGACTTGGGGCAAACCGTGGTGCCGTTTAGGGGCTCTGAGCAGGTATGGTCATTGATGACCTTACTCTATAACGAAATTGGAGGAAGAACGGGGTTTCGTCAGTTGTTGATCAGTGAAGTGCAACGATTGGTAAAAAGTGTTGAAACCCCAATCAGTACGTCGCTATCGCGCGTTCAAACACTCTTTAACGAAGTTGAAGGTCAGTTACACTTGCCGTGGACCATTGCCGAAATGGCAAAGCAGTGTTTTATCAGTGAAGAGCAGTTCAATCGTTTATCTAAACAGCTTTTCAATATGAGTCCGAGAAGCAAGTTAATTGAGCTTCGTATGCATAAGGCCGCAGACTTATTGCAGTATCCAGCTTGGTCAGTCGCTATGATTGCCAACCGATTGGGTTATCGCGATCCTTACAACTTCACTCATCGATTTAAAAAGTTCTACGGCACTTCGCCAACCCGCTATCGCAAGAGGTTACTGGAGAATCAAAACTAATGAGTCGTTCTGAGTCCTAATGAGCGAATAAATAGAGAATTCAGAAACAAAAAAACGAGGGCATTGACCCTCGTTTTTGTTTGTCTTTTTGCAGAGGTTTAAATTACAAACCCGCAGCCATTTGATGCTTTGACTTGGTCGCAGCGATTAGCATGTAGATGCAAGTTGCAAGCAATGCTGCGAACAGGTAACCCAACAAGCCGTGGATTTGACCCATGAACTTATCAGCAACCACCGGGCCTGCTACCGAGCCTACACTGTAGCTGAACAGCATGACTTGCGTTGCAGACACGATGAAACGCTCGTCCAAACCTTCACAACCCAGGTTAATTGCAATTGGGTATAGTGCGAATGTTGCCATGCCCAATAGGAACAGTGCTGTTGCCAGTACTACCGCTGACGAAGAAACGAAGGTCAGACCGATAGAGAAAATACCAAGGATACAGAAGAACGCCATTAGCACTGTACGTGCCATGTACTTGTTTAACGTAGTCACCATTGGTTGAACCAGCATGCCGCCAAGGATCACGAGCGCCATTAGAGTGCCAATGTCTTGGTGGCTGATTTTGCGGTTTGCAAGCTCAACAGGCATCAAACCGTAAATCGCACCTAAAGTAAGACCAGACACTACACAACCGATGATCGCAGCGTGGCTTAGTTTAGAAATTTGTTTAAACGACAGTGCAGTTGATTCATGGCTGTTTGGTTGTTCACAATCGATGAACAGTAGCACTAGCATTGCCATTAAGATCAGTGTTGTGATGGCAATAAAAGGAACACCGCCGCTCACACCAAGGATACCGATACCAAACTGACCCAGTGCAGAACCGCCGTATAGTGACAGCATGTACAGGCTCAAGCGTTTAGCGCGTGATGCTTCATCACCAGACATTAGCCATGATTCAACAATGACAAATACGCCAGCGACCGCAATACCTGCGATAAAACGTGCGACAAGCCATACCATGCCGTTAGGAATAATAGGCAGTACGATGATCGTTAGTGAGAATGCAGCTAGGCTACCTACAAACGCTTTACGGTGACCAACGTTGCGAACAATACGCTCAAAGAACATTGCGCCGATCAATAGACCGCCATAGAACACACTCGCCAACCAACTCGCGTAATCAGCAGAGATGTTGTATTCACCAAGCATAAGAGGGATCAAGCTCATCAAATAGCCTGACGCCACTGCATAAAGAGACAGTGCTACGACAGGAACTGTGACTCGTGGTGATGCTGCAGGAATGGCTGTGTTTTCCAATGTTTTGCGCCTATAAGTTAAGTAAAAATCAGGGGTTATTCGGCGCGAATATGAGGCTAATTAATAGGCAAGTAAAACGATATATTTGAGTCGTTTCGACAAAAGAAATTTATCGAAATTCTATGGGGAAATGCTGCATAAAAACGCCAGCCTGTAAGCGAGGCTGGCGGAAGGGTTTATTTGCTAAGTGCTTGATTTAACCATTGATCGAATTGAGTCTTCGGTAGGGCACCGTTGATCATATCCACGCGCTGGCCATTCTTAAAAACCATAATGGTTGGGATGCTACGAATACCAAATTGAGCGGCAAGCTGCTGTTGCGCTTCGGTATCAATCTTGACAAAACGAGCGTTTCCGGTCTGTTCTTGTGCCACATCCGAGAAAACAGGCGCAAAACCAACACATGGATTGCACCATGGTGCCCAAAAATCCACCACAACTGGCGTGTTACTTTCTAGCAGCGCCGAGAAGTTATCGACAGTGCCTTCTATCGGTGCGCCATCAAACAGGGCGTTTTTGCATTTACCGCAACTTGCAGCTTCTGCAACTCGCTCATTAGGGACACGATTTAAACCGCCACAAGACGGGCAACGAGTTTTAAACGATGACATGACTTCTTCCTTTATGACAACTTGATGAAAACATGACTTACCAGTCAGCCTCATAATTTGTATACTTATTTTTTAGCCTGCCGAATTATAAGACGGCAAGTCTGTATTTGGACCCGAACAGGTTCTAAGAAATTTCATTAAAATACAACAATAAATAGGTCTGCGATGACAAATTACTACGCTGAAATTACTGGTTGGGGAAAATGTCTTCCACCAGCCACGCTCTCTAACGATGACCTTAGCACTTTCCTTGAAACTTCAGATGAATGGATTCGCACCCGTACTGGTATTGAAAACCGTCGCATCAGCCACGTAAACACGTCTGACATGGCAACGGTAGCCGCGCAACACG
Source organism: Vibrio sp. B172a (assembly GCF_030248355.1). Lineage (NCBI taxonomy): Bacteria > Pseudomonadati > Pseudomonadota > Gammaproteobacteria > Vibrionales > Vibrionaceae > Vibrio > Vibrio sp. B172a. The sequence goes on from NZ_JAHGAC010000018.1 coordinate 17,773, forward strand.
CGATGGCTCGTGCAGGTGTAGAAGCGAGTGACATCGACCTAATCATTGTTGCGACATGCTCTCCTGACTCTCTTATTCCAAACATTGCTTCTAAGGTTCAGCAAAACCTTGGTATTCGCTCTGCTGCTGCATTCGATTTAAACGCGGCATGTACTGGCTTCGTGTACGGCCTAGAAACAGGCACACGTTTGATTCAATCGGGCAACTATCGAAACGCAATCATTATTGGTGCTGAACGTCTTTCTTTCTACATCGACTGGGCAATGCGCGATACTGCTGTACTGTTCGGCGATGGTGCAGGGGCCGTTGTTCTGACTCGTACAGAGCAAGAAACAGGTCTACTGCAATCGCAAATTGGTTGTGATGCAAAAGGGCGCGACATCCTTTCCGTACCTAAGTTTGGTACATGCATGGACCGCTTTGCGGAAGACAACGGTTACTGGGACTTCAACTTTGTAGGTCAAGAGATCTTCAAACGCGCCGTAAAAGGCATGGGTCTAGCGGCGAAAACAGTTCTGAAAGCTTCAGAACTAACCACAGATCAAATCGACGTGGTAATCCCGCACCAAGCAAACATCCGTATTATCCAAACGCTGTGTGACCTTTCTGGTATCCCACAAGAAAAAGCGTTTGTGAACATCCAAAACTACGGCAACACTTCAGCAGCAACGGTGCCAATCGCATTGTGTGAAGCGCTAGAACAAGGCCGTGTTAAGCCTGGCGACAACATGTTATTAGCAGCGTTCGGTGCTGGTCTAACATGGGGCGCAGCTGTATTGAAGTGGGGTGACCGTGTAACGCCTGTTGCTGAAAGTGACGCTGCATTACCTGAGAGTGACAAGTCAGCACTTGAGCTACTAGAGCGTGCAATTAAGCTTTGTAATGAACGCCCACGTGGTGAAGACGCATAACTAGCGCTAGCGGCTAACTGGTCAAAACAACTAACAAGCAAAAGGGAGCCTAACGCTCCCTTTTTTGTGCCTATCTCACACGTGTTAAGACATAAAGGCGTTACGACATAAAGCCGAGATTTGATGAAGAGAAGTTTCGGATGTTGGGGAACACGTAATCCAACGCTGCGCCATCGGTAATGCCCATCCATTGAGCTAGCGTTGCACCCACTTGGTCAGTACCGATTTTCGGAATCAAACGTCCTTTCGAGTAATCATCTTCGCCATCCAATACCAATTCAGGCCATGTTCCAATTGGCTTCGACCCGTTAACCGCGCCACCCATAATAAACTGATGTCCGCCCCAACCATGGTCGGTACCGTTACCGTTGTTTGTCATGCGGCGACCAAAGTCAGACATGGTAAATGTAGTGACATTGTCACGCATTCCAAGTGCATCGATTGCTCGATACAAGGCAAACAGGTTTGTCGCCAAGTCTCCTAATAATGCAGGGTGTTTCGACAGTTGCGAATCATGAACGTCATAACCAGTATGTTTAACGAAGAACACCTGCTGCTGTTGATTCAATTGGCTCTGGCTCGCAATCAATTTGTAGACCGTCTGCATTTGCTTACCGAGCGTGGTAGAGGAAAACAGCGGTGCATCTTCTACATTGTGCAGTTGCTCTGCTAATACGCCGCTCATGGTCATAGACTCATCAACCATCAGATTAAAGTGGCCACTGAATGGATTATTAGGAGAAGTCGCCAAGAGTTGGTCATAGACCTCTTTGTAAAGTGGGTTGCCAATCGCGCTCAGCTGAACAGCTCGGTCTTTCTTAAGTACGGTTTGTCGGTGTTCAAGTGAACGTAACCACAAGGAATCACCATGAACACTGTACAGCGGCGTAATCTCTGAGTGTGAGCTCATGACATCAAGCATTCTTCCTGCCCAGCCTAGGTTTGTGAACGTGTTCATGCCGCCTCGCATTAAGGTGTTGCTTTGCGAGTTGTGAGAAAAGAGCTGATCAGGTAAAGCAACCTCACCAGATTCAATCATCTGTTTCGTCATGGGTTGCTCAAGGACACCACTGTTAAGAACGACAGTGGCATCACCGTTATCGAACATTTCAGCCAGTCGCGCTAACTTTGGATGCATACCCAAGGGTACTGTATTGCCTTGGTTGTCTGTGGCATTTAGCCCAATAGGGATGATGCTGTTTTTGGCAACAGAGAGTTTGCCTCTCACATTGGCATATTGGTCGTAATGGAAGTCGGACAAGGGCAGGAACGTATTAATAGCATCATTACCGCCAGACAAATACACACAGATAAGTGCACGAAAATCATTGGTTGGTGAAGCCATTGCGTAACCCGGTAAACCCACGGAAGCCATAGCACCCAAAGAAGCCGTACTTTTCATAAAATTGCGTCGTGAAAGTTTCATAATTCGCTCCTAATTTTGAATGTAGAATTCGCTGCCAGAAATCGCGGTGAAAATCACTAAGGCAAGTTTGGTGGTGGGAACATAATTGGTTTTGTATTTGTTGAGTGCGTTGTGCATGATTTGTTTTAGCTGCGGAGAAGCCGTGCCCGCAAAGAAACGCACATCGATGGCCTCAACCAATGCCTCATGTTCATCAAGCAACTCGTACAACTCAGTCATATCCAATGAGTAAGTCGAGCCAGAACCTTTACGTACGCTGTAGAGCATGAAGTTAACCAACTCTGTATATACCGACCAATCCAATAGTTCATACTCCGGTGAAACCATTCCGGTAAACACAAAGTCGGCTGAAGGCTGATAATCGGGCGAATAGAAGTTAAACACAGAAGGTGACCTTAATGGTCCTTGATTGGCGATGTTCATCAAGGAGACCGCGCCATCGTAACGTGCAGCGTCGAGTGTAAAGCCCGCCGCGCGATGGAAATTAGTGAGCACCAAGATTGGCTCTTTTACTTTTATTGGGCGAATGGATGTTTTCCCGCGAGCCTCATCATCGAGTAAGATCGCTCGAATGACGGCATTCATATCACCCTTCACATCATTGCCGTTGTTATTGAACACGGTTGCAACTCTTGCAATGTATTCTGGTGTTGGATTAGAGGTCACAAAGCGTTGGATGAGCAACTTAGAGACAAACGGCCCGATATTGTCGTGACTCATCAAAATATCAATGACACGTTCCAAATCTTCTTCGGCGGTCAGTCCCGCAGGGATCTTGCTACCGAGTACGTGTTTTTCACCAATGTCGTGGCGGTTTTTAATCACGCGCATAGGCTTCACAAACGCGGTGTCTGACTTGTTCCAACCCGTCAGCGCGCGTGCGAGTTCTTGTATGTCTGTTTGTGTGTAGGTCGCGAGCGCATGCCCAGTGTCTAAATCGTATTTGACGCTGCCGTCTAAGTTCAATTGATACAAACCGATGGTGAACAGTTGCATCAATTCACGAGCAAAGTTTTCATCTGGCAGTGCACCTGTCGCCGTGTTTGCTTTTGCGCTTCCCATCATTGACAAATAGTTTCCCATGGCAGGGTGCATAGCGGTTTTTAGCAACAAGTCACGATAGTTGCCAAAGGCATTTTCGACCAGTAAGTCATAATAATTGACCAGACTTTCCGGCTTGCTACCTAGTAGGCCGCCATATCGGGATACGACGAGCACTTGGCTAAGAGCAAAGGCCATTCTTTGTCTGAGTTGATCTTCCGAAGTGAGGACGATTTGATACCAAGCGTTTTCTCGGTTTGCTTGTGCCCCTTTACTAAAAGGCGTGAAGTAAAGATCACTGTGATAAGTAGGAGGGAGAAGTATTTGTTCTGTAATCCAATCCTCGTAATTGGTTTGGTTTATTTGGTCGATTAAAGCAGGAGTTGGACCAAACGTGGTTTGATATAGAAAGCGTGCAGTTGGTAGATCTGGGTCGTCTTCGTCGGCCGATACTGGTCCTACAAAAAACAACAGCATGGCAACAAAACCTAGCACCCAACAAGAAATCTCATTCTGTTTCTGACGTCTCATAGTTAACTCGCTTACCCAAAGGAACGACTTAAATCCATTTAACGGGAGTAAAATGAAGCTCATAGTGAGCTGTAAAATAAAGTAACGAAATCAAGCAGCTGCAGAGCGGAGTATAGACGGGAAAATTCACTAACAAAGTATGATTTCTCAGAAAATAATCTGGATTGAAAAACGTAGGCTCACGTTTGGTTTGATAAATAACTGATAGATAAGCGCCAAAACTGCCTAGTTAAACTTCAAATTAATTATGAAATTTTTAAGCAAGCTTTCATGTTTTGCCTGTTTTTATCATTCGAACACTCAATGGTGGGCTTGTTGATATATCACTTAGTTTGGTTCGAGTGAGCCTTTAAAGAAATTAGATCTAAAAAAACATGCCAGAGTGATTACTTTACTGATCGATCTATTAATTAAGTTGCATAAAGCGTGAATAAGCTCACGATTGTACATAAATTGCACAAATAAATGCGATCAATAGCTAACATTTACCGGGTCGATGAGTTCGACACAGTTCAATCCGCAGCTAGTAAAGAGGAGAGGTAATAGCTGCACCATAAATGTTGGATAGGAGAGCACACATGGAAGCTCGCAAAACTATGCTCGCTGTTGTTATTGCATCTACGGTCGCTGCGTGTGGCAGTGATGACAATGATGAGAGCGCCAGTCAAACGTACACACTTAATGGTACCGTCGTGGATGGGTACATCTATAACGCCTTAGTCTGGATGGACATCGATAGAGATGGTGAGCCAGACGCCGACGAACCTCAGGCAACTACCGGCCTTGATGGTACGTATACATTTCAAATCTCAGAAGCACAAAAGGACGCCTTAGTGGGTGTGCCGATTTTGGCTCAGTTAACAAACGACTCTGTCGATGTGGGGACTGAACCCCCAACCACGATGGAAGAGTTAGAGCAGAAAATCGCTGCCAATGAAGCAGAAAAGGTCTTTGAAGATGCTGAAGATGGACACGCCATTGTTCTTGGGATGCCACCTTTAACACAAGCCGACTTTGATGATCTTGAAGACGGTGAACTCGATGGTCAGGTCATCAACCCTTTTACTACCCAAGTTCATGAAGAGCTGACGTCTCGAGTAAGCGCCGTTCTGGAAGATCAAAACCTCGATGAGTTGAGTGATGAGGAAATCGCAGCGCTGCTTGTTGCGCTAGGAAGCCTAGTGAACCAAGCAATTGACGACGCAGTCGACGAGTTAAAAGAAGAGCTCGAAGATAGCACCTTGACCGATGAAGAACTTAAAGACCGTTTGATGGGGGATTTTATCGCTGAAGGCGACACAGGCGAAATTCTCGAACTAGCTGAAAGTAAAGTCGACGAGCGCGTATCGGATGAGCGAGTTGCCGAAGAGCTAGAGGATGAATACCCCGATGGTAAGGTGACCCATTACTCGTATACAGACAGTTACTACGGTACGCCGGACAACATGGACATCTCATTGGACTTCACGGTAGAGGGTAGTGAAACGGAGATCGTCGATGAAACCGCGAACACGTTGACCTATCAAGCCACGGCTACAGAGTATTATGAACGAGCCGGCGTAAAAACGGTGTTCAGTTCGTTCACAGAGGAAGCGGTGCAGAACCTCGATGACGGTACTTTCACGGCCAAGATAACGTTTAAAGCAGACTTGAACTTCGATGGCGAGTTTGATTTCACCAGCCATGTATATGATGTCGGTGTCGCAGATGAGGGGGAGACTCGCGGTCAGTGGGAATTTACCCGTTACGTTGATGAATCCAATCCTGCCGATTCTGGCGGTGACAGTGTCACTACGGATGATCCGGAACGTGAATTAAGCTACAGCACGGTGGATTTGTTTGCAGAAGCGGTTATGGCCGGCGATATGTCTGGTGTGGACTTACTTCAAACCATGGTTGAGGTAGAAGAAACAACGGCAGAACATGATTATGAATCTCGTGAATTTAAAGAGTACGACCTAGATGCTGCAGTTCCTCTAGAAGCGGCCACCTATGCGCAAGTTCGTGAACGATGGGACTATGTGGATGGTGGTAACAAAGAAGTCATCAAGCATGATTGGGATGCAGACGGTTCAGTTAATGAAACGACAACAAGTATGAATAATGCCGATGGCTCCGAGTCATACACGAAAGCAGGCCCAGTTTGGAACTGGGATGGCTCAGTTAGCTTCGAATACCAAGTCAATTATTGGGAAGAATATACCTATACCAAGGGTGTCAACGACGACGGTCAGAAAATCGAAACGAGTGTGGGTGGCAAATATATTCTCGATGAAGCTAACGCGGTCAAGAAAGTTGATGAGAATGGCGATGGTATGATGTTCAACCGTTGGGACGAAGTGAAAACCTATTGGTCAGAGACAGATATTCGTACTCATGTTGAATGGCAACACTTTGCAATTGAAGGGTATGACTACACCTTTAATGATGGTGGACAAAAATACAGTACTCTGATCAACGACAATTACACAGGTTATCCTGAGTACGTCGGTCCTTATATTGAAGACTTAGATGAACTGGTCGACGGTTGGCTCGAAGAAGGACTGTCTGAACAAGCGATCTGGTTGCGAGTCATTGGTGAGTCTATCCGTGGCGTGAGCCGCAGTGAGGGTTACGATTACTGCGAGGTCAATGCGACTGGTGAATCAGTCAATGCCGCGTTGTTGGCGACAGAGCTGACAAACTGTGGTGGCTTACAACCATTAACGGCGGATGACGTTGTCGATTCAAGACTGACGAGACGCAAAGGAAACGGAGTCGAAGTTCGTTTCTGGGACATCTATGAAGGTGGTATGGCCGATCGCGAGACTTGGAAAGCCGAAGGCAATACTGAAAACCTCGGGTGGGATTGGAGTATCACTTCAGAAGGATACTTAAGGTTAAGCAAAGGAGACGATTTTGTCCGTTTGATTGCGCCTTACTTCAAAGGTGAATATGGCGCTGCCGTTATTATCTTTGACGAGTACTCAGATACAAGTATGAACGAAATGTGGAGTACGTATTTTGTCGATACTGTAGATTTATACATACCACCGCAACCAGAGTAAAAAAGCGAAGGTGCTTGCAGCATCAATAACGAAATAAGCACAAGAGCTTAAACTAAAAAGCCGCTCACTCATTGCATTAACACGAGTGCGCGGCTTTTTGTTTTAACGAATTAGGCTCAACAGCTTATTTTCTCGCTAGCTTATGATGCGCTCGAGAAAAATGATCGGCACAGAATGCGCCAACAATGGAAAGCTCACCTGCCAAGCATAGGCCAGCAGCGACTTCTGCCAACGCTTTTGCTTTGCCATTACCATGCAGACCAAGGATATCCAAACAAGCTTTTTGCGTTGGTAGGCCAGTACCACCGCCTACAGTACCAACCATAATGTTTGGTAAAGTGACTGACGTATACAAGTTACCGTGAAAATCCACATCCATTCTAGTAATACCAACCGCAGATTCTGCAACGCAAGCTGCATCTTGCCCGCAGGCGATGTACAAAGCGGTGAGGGCATTGGCGTAGTGCGCGTTAATACCGATAGTGCCGCTTAGCAATCCACCAACAGTATTCATTTTGCCAAATTTCACCATCGCCTCTGGTGTGGTGTGCAGGTATTTCTCGACCAAAGCTGCAGGAATCGTCACTTCAGCTGAGACTTTTTTACCGCGAACAGAGCGTAAAGTGTGGGCGTTGGCTTTCTTATCACCAGACAAGTTACCGTCAAGGTAAGCATCAATCGGTGCGACTGGACTGTGTTCAAGAATGTAATGGAAGACTTTGTGTGTCGCGATGGTCACCATGTTCTGGCCAGACGCGTCGCCCGTTACGTATTCAAACACTAAGTAAACATGATTGCCTTCGATGTTAACGTTGATGTCTTTCAGCTTGCCGTGCGTGGTGGTGGATTCCGCTTCTTTACGGAAGATATCGTATTGAGTGACCACCCAACTTACGAACTGCGCTGCTTCTGCAAGTGATTGGAAACCAAACACCGGAGTACGACTGACGCCTTCGCTGATCAAAAGTGTACTTGCACCACCAGCTGCGGTAATCAAGTTCGCGCCGCGGTTATAAGAAGCAACAAGCGCGGCTTCTGTTGTTGCGAGTGGTACTAGGTAGTCGTCATTCGCGAACAAGCCGTTAATACGTAGAGGCCCAGCAACACCGACAGGGACGTTAACGGTACCAATAAAGTGTTCAATGTTGTTGGCGTATTGGTCGTAATGCGATTGTGTGAAAGGATCCAGAAGAAGATCTTTGTCCGTCATCGATTCGAGTACTTTCCAACGGCGTTCAATGTGCTTTTCCGTCAGGCCCGCACTGAGACAAAGTTTCTTTTCTGGCTTGTGGTATTTCGGTTCTAATGCCGATTGTACTTTTTCGCAGGTTTCATTATCAGAGAGTGCAGAGCTATTCCTTGCGCTGTCTAAATTTAATTTCGGCATACAAACGTTTCTTTATTCATTTGGTTTGGAATTGTAGTGATACAAAACGTGATTACAATCCCGCGTATACGTTTTGCAACAAAAGGCTGCTCCGCTTCAAACTGATGAACATTCGGCTTGACCAATAGATAGAACGTTATCCATTGGCTGATAAAACTGACATTTGGGCTAGCCAATACAGTATGTTATTGAAAATTAGATAAAAGCTAAGATAGAAACCGAACTGAGAAGTAAAACGCAATGAACAAACCACCGAATTTCTTCTTATTGTAAAAATTGTGCAAAGTGGGCGAACTACTCTAATTTGAGACTTCAAATAATGAGATTGGAATGTGGTTGTGTGGCGTAAAATGGTAAATAACTTGGTTTGCGCCACGGCATAATAGCCCCACGTTTTCAATTGAGGGTAACGTATGATTGTTTACTTTCGAGTTCAGGACGTGGAAGTGTTGTGTGATGAAATAGACCTCGCAACACTGATGCAGGCCAAGCTCAAACAATTACCAAGTACCAAGCCTCAAATGGACTGAGCAGTATAACGTCACGAAGTGCTGGACGCGTTCAGCGCAATAGACTGTTTATACACTTTAGGAGATAACCCGGACACTCTTTTAAAGGCGCGCGAAAAGTGCGAAATACTGGTGTAGCCAAGTTGATTGGATATATAAGTGAGAGAGTGTCCTTCTTCCATCAATTCGCAAGAAACAGAGAACATCAATGACTCTTTAATATGCCGAAAAGAAGTGCCTTCATTCTTTAACTTTCTTTGAAAGGTTCGAACAGAATAGCTCAGCAACTGAGCCGCTTCTTCTATCGACAAATTACGCTCTCGCACATAAGGGCGCAGGAGTTCAAACACGCTATCGGTAAAACTTGTATGCCACTGGATCTGACTCGGTTCAGCGCCTAACTGTGAGTCCGATATTTGGATTGGTACGTTAAGAATGTCCGCGGGAATATAAACCCCGGTCTTTTCTTGACCCACAAATATCTGGCACTGGCTAGGAACAACACTTTTTACGATATCGCTGTTACTGCCTTGCAGGCGTACCTTGCTTGGATACCAAGCGGTTTTGGTCAAAATGCTAATGAGCTCAATGATGTAAATCACAGCAAATGCCTCAGACCAGTTAGCGATTTGCGTGTCTTTCTGTTCCGAATATCGACAGAACCAGGCATGGCCATGATGGGTTTCAAAAGAAACATTACTGCCAGGTGAGTCTAAACTGAAGATTTCATCAATGTGCTGCATTGAATCGCCGATGGTTTGAAATGGCACAAACTGATGCAAGACATTGGGTATAACGCGGCGACGAAACACTAACACCAATAAGTCGGTGAATTTCGTTACGCCAAGTTGGGAAGAAGTGAGATGAATTAAACGTTTTATCGATTCAGACGGAATGTAGTCGCTCTCGGTTTGGAATAAGTCCGCAGGTAAGCCAGCGTCACTAAGTAGCTTATGCTTGTCCAAGCCATAGTCAGCAAAGACTTCAACCAGAATACGAGCATAGTTAGTCTGAATGACAGGTAGATGAAACGTTTGATTTGGCATTTTTGCGGATACTCCTTTATCACTGTTTTATCTTAGCGCATAACGCACGGTTTTAGATATAGCTCGCTATTTATTATTCAATTAATTGAAGGTTGAGCAGGACGGTATATTCTTAAAATGTTCAATCTATTCAATGGCAAGGGGATAACATGTCCGAGAACGAAAAACAAAAACAGCCAACGGAAGTGGCAGAAAACAAAGAGACGAATAAAAAAGACAAAGTAAAGACGGTCACCAACTATTTGCTTTTGTTTATTGTCGTCATGCTCGGGTTCAGCATTGTGTCAGACCGCATCATTCCAGTGACTGACAATGCACGTGTCAAAGGCTATATCGTGCCGATAAAACCTCAGGTTTCTGGCAACGTTTTAGATATTAAGGTTCGTCCGAACCAACTTGTTGCAGAGGGTGATGAGCTCGCCGTTCTCGACAAATCAGATTATGAAATCGCAGTAAAGCAAGCTGAAGAGAATCTGGAAATTGCTGGGCAGAACGTTGGTGCACAAACCGCGTCAATCGCTTCGGCGCAAGCAAGATTAACTTCTGCGATTGTTGAACGCCAAAACACTGAAGCGCAAGCCAACCGTGTTCTTGCCATGGCAGAGAAAGGCGTAGTGTCGAAATCGGATGCAGATAAAGCACGAGCATCATTGGCAACCGCGAGAGCGAACGTAGTAAATGCAGAAGCGGATCTTGAAAAAGCGAAACAACAACTTGGCGCAGAAGGTGAAGAAAACAGCCAAGTTAAAGCGGCATTGCTGGCTCTTGAGCAAGCTCAACTGAACTTAGAACGTACCGTGATTCGTGCGCCAACTCAAGGTGGTGTTTCGAACTTCAGCTTAACTGAAGGCTTCTACGCTTCTGCAGGTCAGCCAATCATGACGTTTGTGTCGACAGAAGACATTTGGATTGAGGCGTACTTCCGTGAAAACAGTTTAGGCAACGTCAGCATTGGTGATGAAGTAGAAATCGCCCTAGATTTTGTTCCTGGCAAAGTGATCAAAGGCAAAGTCAGCAGCATCGACTGGGGTGTCGACTGGGGACAAAACCAACAAGCGGGTAAGTTAGCGCAAGCCAACCAACAAACAGGTTGGTTACGCCAAACGCAAATGCTACCAATCGCTATCGAGTTTGATCGTGAAGAAGTAACGGGAATGCTACGCGTTGGCGGTCAAGCAGACGTGATTGTTTACAGCGGTGAGAACTTCGTGTTCAACACCCTTGGCAAACTTTGGATTCGTCTACTGAGCGTACTGTCTTATGTCCGATAATTTGAGCATTGATAACGCAACTCAACGCCGGACTCTGCGCTTCACCATTGGTGTAGGTCTGGCGGTGTTTCTCGCTGCTTGGATTAATTGGCAACTGGCGTTTGTCGCGCCAGTATTTACCGCGAAGTTCTTGGTCGATAAGCCAAACCTTCATAGAGAAACGATTTACGAGTTGCTGCTGGCATTGATTGCCACCATGGGGTTGGGGTTGCTTCTTTCAGGAGGCATTACTCAGTACCCAATTGTTCTACTGATTGCCGTCGGTTTGATGATGGCATGGGGTTACTACTTGTTTACTGACCCCAAATGGAATCTGTTCGCGACCATTTTGTTGATTGCGGTGTTGATGTTGCCGTTTATGGCAATCAATAACCCTGCGATTTCTGTAGTGCTCGCGAGTGGCTTGGCAACTTCTGGTGCGGTATCGGTGGCGATTTTTGCTTTGGTTCATATTTACCTACCAGAGCCAGACAGTGAGTTCGCCGGTTATGCGGCTCCACCAATTGGTAAAGAACAACGTTGGCATGCGTCATTTCGAGCCATGTTGATTTCGTTTCCTGTGGTGTGCTTCTTCTTTATCTTTCAGATTTCAGAAGCGCTGCTCACCATGATGTTTGTCGCGTTGCTGTCTTTGATGATTACGTCAGAGAAGTCAGTCAAATTAAGCGCGTTCTTAATCATCAGTAACGGTATCGGCGGGATACTTGCCATCTTGGCATTCTCGATTCTTGCCATTGTGCCAAACATATTCTTTTACACCGCCTTTATTGCGTTATTGGCGGTATTGATAGGGAAGAAAATTTACACCGTGCCAGAGAAGGCGCCGATATTCGCTACGGCGTTCAGTACCTTGCTTGTCTTGATCGGCAGCACGCTAATGAGCTCTGGCGATATCGACAGCAATACATTTATCCGAATCTTCCAATTGGTGTTGGTAGGGACGTACATGATCCTCGCATCACTCTTTTTGGAAACCCGACAATGGAAGTTTTTGCAAACATAACACTTAACAGACAGTGAAAAGGTAACGCTATGAAAGCTTCAAATGATTTCTCTAAACAGGCGATAGACGCCGCTATCAAGATCGGAGCCGTAGCGTTGCTGATCTGGTGGTGTTTCTCTATCCTCAGTCCATTCATTATGTTGGTCGTGTGGGGCGGTATTATTGCCATCGCTTTGTACCCAGTCATGATGTCCCTTCACAATCGCTTAGGTATCTCAAAAGGTAAGGCGAGTGCGCTCCTCAGTACTATCGGTGTGCTGTTACTTTTAATCCCACTTATCGCGCTCTCATCTGGTCTTTATACCAGTGGTACCGAGGTCGTCACTGGGTTGCAAGATGGCACCTTAGTTGTACCCAAGCCGCAAGAAAGCTTGAAAGAGATCCCTGTTATAGGCGACAAGCTGTTCGTTGCGATTAACTACGCATCGACCAACATGGAAGGCTTCTTGGTTAAGTATGGCGAACAAGTGAAAGGCTTCCTTTCTCAAGCAGCATCTATTGTTGGCTCGGTAAGTGGTGGTTTCATCCAGTTCATCATTTCGACCATGATTGCAGGTGCGTTCATGAGCAATGCTGAAGTTTGCCAAAAAGGTTTTACCAAGCTAGCAGACCGCCTTACCAACAAGAAAGGCGAAGCGTTGATTGATCTTTCAAAGTCGACTGTTCGCAGTGTCGTTCAAGGTGTGATTGGCGTTGCACTGATTCAATCTGTCATGGCGGGTGTGGGTATGGTCGCGGTTGGCGTTCCTGCAGCTGCGCTTTGGATGGTTGCCGTGATTCTGATTGCGATTGTTCAGTTGCCACCGATTCTGGCATTGATTCCTGCGATTATTTACGTGTTTAGTGTCGAATCTACACTGGTTGCTGGCATCTTCCTCGTTTGGTGTATTTTGGTGAGCGCAAGTGATGCGGTACTGAAACCTGTTCTTCTAAGCCGTGGTTCTGACACACCGATGCTTGTGACGCTACTAGGTGCTCTGGGTGGTATGGCAATGTCTGGTATCGTAGGTCTGTTTGTTGGTGCCGTGGTACTGAGTCTGACTTACCAGTTGATGGTGAACTGGTTAGATGAAGATGACGCGGAAACAAACAAAGCACTGAGCATGGACCAAAAAGCGAAGGAGGAAGACAAAGTAGAGGTGGCATCATGAAACCGATGACCAGGGAAGACAACTTCTACTTTTTGTTTTTCGCACTTATTGCGCTGTTTTTCGGCTGTGCTGTGATGCATCAGTTTTATCCAGATGGGCAGGAGTTTGTTCTTGCTCTTTTGGTGGTGACACTAGGTGCTTCGATTGCTGGTATCAATAAGAAGAACAAAACCAACCGAACATGGTATGGCGTGTTACTGATTGTGGCCGTCATCTCCTATGGGATGTCATTCTTAGAGCATTTAGATCTGTCCATTTTGACGCTAGGTGCGTTATTGGTGTTCTTGTTTTCGCACATATACTCGGCGCTAAAGCAGGTGGTGCTAACCAAGTCGGTAACGACAAACCACATCATAGGTTCGATTTGTATCTATCTATTATTAGGGCTTGCGTGGGCAGTGATCTACTTGTTGGTGTTGGAGTTCTTCCCGAGCTCTTTCACAGGACTAGAAGCAAAACCTTGGCTGTCGAACTTGTTTAATGCTTTGTACTTTAGCTTTATCACATTAACGACGGTCGGCTATGGTGACATTTCACCGACGGTTCCGGTGGCTCAATTCTTCGTTTTCTTCGAGGCGATAGTAGGGAGCTTTTACTTAGCCATCATGGTGGCAAGTTTGGTGAGTATTCGTTTGGCTCAAGCACAGAGTGAGTAAACAAATGAATGGTTTGAATGGCGGAGCTGAAAAGTCTCCGCCATTTTTGTTTTAAGAGGAAATGAACTTAGCCATTAAATGCACGAGCTACGCGACCTTCACAGCTGAGCGTGTAGTTCCCTACATAAGCAGGGATGAAAGCCGATTGCCCTTTGCCAAGCACCAATGTTTCGCCGCTTTCTGCAAGCAGCGTTACGTCCGCATCGATTGGCATCAAGATTTCTGCACTGGTCATCTCGACTTGTTGATCTTTTGGCTCTTGGAAGACAGAGAACTTGAAGTCTTGTACAGGGACAGGGAAGTTGTGCTCACAGCCGTTGACTGCTGCTTTGGTTAGTAGCGTGTTCATCGGTTTTGGAATAAAGTCGGTACACTTAACCAGTTCTTCCACATCCATGTGTTTTGGTGTTAACCCAGCGCGAAGTACGTTGTCTGAGTTCGCCATGATTTCCAGACCAGTGCCTTTGATGTAAGCATGAGGCGTTCTCGCGCTTAAGAACATGGCTTCACCGGGTTTAAGCGTAATAACATTCAGCAGCAATGGGGCAAACAAACCCACGTCATTCGGGTACTGAGCAGCAAGGTCTAAAATCAACTCGCACACAGGGCGTGCTTGGCTGGCTGCTGCGTAACTTAATAAGTGATCCACGGCGTTAATCTTGCGCGCTTCTTCCATGGAAAGAATCTCCACAAAGAAGTGACACAAGCCGTCTTGGTTGGGATTGCGTTCAAACTGTTCTAGGTAACCGTTGATTTCGGGAATGTCGCACTGGCGAAACTCAGCGATGATTTCATCAAAGGGACGAAAGCCATTCATTGCTTGATATTCCGTTAGGGCGTAAACCAGCTCTGGCTTGTGGTTCGCATCTTTGTAATTACGATTGAATGCACTCAGCGGGACACCTAGCTGTTGTTCATTTGCATAACCGAGCTCTGCATCTTGCTTGTTTGGGTGTACTTGAATAGACAAGGCTTTATCCGCCGCAAGAATCTTGAAAAGGAAAGGTAGGTCACCAAAGGCGTCTGCCGTGCTTGGGGATAGAAACGCTGACGGATCTTGTTTGATCAATTCTGATAGCGAAACAGTTGTATTTGAAGCGTCAGTGTTTCCTTGTGTAACGATAGAGCAACCATTCGGATGCGTGCCCATCCAAACTTCGGCTTGAGGTTGCTGAGCTTCGTTAGCAAAGCCAAACAAATCGTGGATTGCTGTGCGGCTTCCCCAGTCGTAGTTTTGGATCTTATTGTCCATTTTGAAGAAGCATTTTGATGAAATAGTATTCGAATTCATGAATTTTACCCGTAGAAAACCCTCCGAACTGAATCGGAAGCAAAAAATAATGGAGATTGGGCGGATGAGCGGTTAACTCACCCTAAGAGGTGTAGAAGTCGCTTCTACAATCAGATGTCTACAATCTAAGCTTGGGAGCGAGCGGCTTTCTTGAAGGTTGAGCCTGTAAGAATGGCAATAACAACAAGCCAATAACGGCTGCGCATACCGAAATGGTGATAAAGAATCCAGTCCAGCTGTATTCTTCAAGAATCAATGCCAATGGGTAGCCAGAAAGTGCGGCACCCATGTAGGCAAACAAACCAACAAAGCCCGTTGCTGCACCAGCGGAATCTTTGTGTGAACATTCCGCTGCTGCCATACCGATCAACATTTGTGGGCCAAACACAAAGAAGCCAATAGAAAACAATCCCGCAGCTTGGAACGCGAAGTTGGTTAATGGCATCAACCACAGTGCTGCGACAGATAAGAATATACCCGCGGCAAACAATAGGTTCATCGGGCCTCGGTTACCACCGAACAGTTTATCCGAGCCCCAACCAGCCACCAGTGAACCAACAAAGCCACCAATTTCAAACATCGACAATGCTGCGTTGGCATTGATTAGACTGTAGTGGTGTTGTTCTGTCAGGTACAAGTTACCCCAGTCATTGATGGCGGTGCGCACGATGTAAACCAGTACATAACTGAACGCGAGCAACCAAATGTACTTGTTGTTGAACACGTATTGTTTGAGGATTTCTTTATAACTCAGACCTTGTCCGTGATTTTCTTGCGCCAGCTCTAACTTGTCATCACGCCATTGACCAACCGTTGGTAGCCCTTGAGTGGTCGGTTTATCGCGCAAGCGCCAACAAACAATCACACCAAGAATTACGCCGATAACGCCGGGTACAATAAAGCCTTCTCGCCAGCTGTAATGGAATGTGAGAAATCCAACGAGTAGGGGAATTAACGCGCCACCTACGTTATGAGCCGTGTTCCAAATTGCCCACAAAAAGCCACGTTCTGAGCGCGAATACCAAGTCGTAAGTAACTTAGAGCACGAAGGCCAACCCCAACCTTGGAACCAGGCGTTCATCACCCAAAGTGCAGCGAGTGCAACCAAAGAGCTAGAGAAGCCAAACGCGATATTGATAAGGCCCGTTGCGATTAAACCGACACCCATGAAAAAGCGAGGGTTAGAACGGTCAGATATGGTGCCCGAGATAAACTTCGATAAACCATAGGTGATGTAGAAAAGCGTACCAATCATACCGATATCGGCTTTATCTAAACCTAAATCAGCAATCATTGCGGGTGCAGCGTAGTTAAATGTTTTGCGAGTGAAGTAAAAGCCCGCATAACCAAGATACATGCCCAGCATGATGTGCAGACGCCAATAGCGATAGCGTTCATCCACTTGATCTTTGCTAAG
The DNA here is from genome assembly GCF_030248355.1 of Vibrio sp. B172a. Lineage (NCBI taxonomy): Bacteria > Pseudomonadati > Pseudomonadota > Gammaproteobacteria > Vibrionales > Vibrionaceae > Vibrio > Vibrio sp. B172a. The sequence goes on from NZ_JAHGAC010000018.1 coordinate 34,460, forward strand.
GGGAGCTTGGTTGTAGCTCGGAGACTGAAATAATCCAAACATGCTCGTTACACCTTAGGTAATGTGATGGCGATTTGTGTGCCATCCACATGATCGTTCAAAGAGTAGATATACATTTTGCCGCCGAGTGCTTGTACGCGTTCTTGCATGCCGCGAACACCCATGCCTTTCATGCAGTCTTCGGTTTTGAAACCAATGCCGTTGTCTGCAATGTTCAACGAAATGTTCTCGTCAATAGACAGCTCGATAACGATTGACGTCGCATTCGCGTATTTAGCTGCGTTGTTTAATGCTTCTTGGCATAAACGGAATAGGGTGACTTTCAACGTGTCGCCCAAAGACTCATAGTCACCTTGCCAATCAAGCACAACGCGAGTGCCATGATTGTCGAACTCCATTTCACGGGTTAACTGGTGAACGGAGTCTTTCAAATCCAAATCATCGAGCATTTTCGGACGCAGTTTGCTCAGCAGATGCTTGGCTGTGTCATAAACATTAAGTGATAGGTTCTCTATCATGTCGGCACAGCGTGTGTTCATTTCTGCGTTATCAACGCGCTTAATGATGCTCGCTTGTGTACGGATCGCTGTGATGTTCTGACCAATTTCATCGTGCAGTTCTCTTGCTACGTCACGACGTACCGACTCTTCCGCTTGAATGAGTTGTCGGGACAAGGTTTGGTTTCTCGACAATTCGCCACGAAGTTTTTGGTTAAGATCTTTTTGTTTCTGCACCGCTAAACCGAGCATAATGCCCGTTAAGGTTTGTGCTGAAAGGGACAAAAGTAGGTCAGTGATTTCCAGATTCGAAACACCACTTCGCGCAGCAATCAGCGCAATACTATTTAACATGGTCGCAAGCAGAGCGCCTTGCCAGCCGTAGCGTAGCGCAAGCACAATGATTGGTATCGCCATGCAAAAAGGCGCGAAGCGTTTTAACTCATCCGGCAAGCTGGTTTGAACCAAAATGCTGGCAATCAACAGCACGCTATAAAGCAGAATATGACGCACTTTGAACTGAACTTCGTTGGCTAACAAATTCGAGGTCAGCGGTGACCAAGGGCTTTGGAAGAGGTAGTTCCAGAGTAGGTAACACATTGGCAGCACCAACAACCCCCCCGCAATGCTCGCTAACCACGCCATGTAGACAGATTGAACGTGATAACCAACCGCAAGTACGTTAATACAAGACGTCACGAGCAACACGACCGCCATCACCGCTAAATGCTGGTTCTGATCGCCTTTGTAATAACGCTTAGCAAAGTAAACAACCGGAATGCTTAGGAAACTGGCCACCAACACCATCAACCATTGTGGTTGTTCAAGAAGTAGAGCAAGAGCCACGGTCAGTCCCCATTCGGCGAGATAAATCGTTGCCCAATACTTTGTGCGCGTGTGCAGTGTTAACCCTAAACGTAATGCGAAGGGGAACAACAAGATCGCAAGCTCTGCATCGTTCACAAAGTAATAGGCGATCACCCACAGACAGAACCACGAGCATCCTGTCATGAATAAACCGCAAATGGAGGTGATGGTGTAGCTACGCATTAAAACGACTCTTGCGAGAACAGTTTGGCGAGCTCAACGTTGTTCTTCACGCCAAGCTTATCCATGGCGTTTGCACGGTGAACGTGAACGGTTTTATGGCTTAAGCCAAGCTCAGTGGCGATTGATTTCACATCTAAACCACGAGCCAGCAATTGGCACACTTCGTTTTCTCGGCGAGTCAATTGAGTCAGTGTCGCCGCTTTGTCACTTGGTGTCGCGAGCTTCAACGCAATATCGGGTGTTAGGTAACAACCGCCTGAAGCACTGGTTCTGACTGCTTGAATTAACTCGTCAGGGCTACAACGTTTACTTAGGTAACCTTTTGCGCCGAGTTTAAGTGACTTTTCAACCATTGCGGGAGAGTCATGCACGCTTAACATGACACAAGCAATGCCTGAAGGGATTTCGGAGAGTAGGGTAAGCCCACTTTCGTCTGCCATCGAGATATCTAGGATAACTACATTTGGCTTGCACGCAGGTAATCCCACTCGAGCTTCTGCTACCGAGCTAAATTCACCTACAACATTCATGTCTGTTTCAAGGCTCAGCAATTGAGCAAATCCAGAACGAACAATGACATGGTCATCAACAAGCGCTACGTTAATCATCTTAAATACCAAACTTCAGCAATACACAAACGAAAATGAGCTCAATACCAATCGGGATAAATAAGTGTTTAGAAAATTGCGCAGAAAAAATCGCTTAGAGCGAGGCGGAGATTGCCGTTAGCTAGTTGCTCTAATTACAAAATCTCCAACAAAGCTATAAGTGATTTTAGCCAGCAAGAATAAACACCTATTTGTTTTGATTGGTATCTAAGCTCAATAAAAACCTACTATGATACTAAATTGACCAAGTTTATTTAATGATCTAGCGCGCTTTGACTGGCAAAGCGCGCTGTTTGATTAAGCTTGGTTTTCTGCGAGTTCAAGCTTCTTCTTGTTTTGACGAATCTTTTTCTCTTCTGCGATAGCAACGAAAGCAAGCAAAATAATACAAATCATTGCTGAGGTATCTAGGGCAGCGAACGTACCTTTCCAACCCGTAAGACCAAAGATTGGTGTACCGTCTGCAATCATACCTAGACCCAGTTTCGCGAAGCTGTCACCAATTAGGTAAGCGAATGTGCCTTTTACGCCGTCTGCCACACTGATTGCTTTCTTAGGAACAAAGCCAACCGCGGCAACACCGATAAGCAGTTGAGGACCAAATACTAGGAAGCCAAGAACAAATAGCGACGCTAGGTACATGAACTCACTGGTTGCGTGTTGGTAGAACTCAAGTGATACGATGATCAAACCTAAAGAAACACAAGCCACGAGCGCACGGCGACCATTTGCAAGGTCAGATAGGTAACCCCACATCAACGTACCCACAAGCGCACCCACTTCGAATAGGGTGAAGCCAGAGATTGCTGCTTCTTTTGATAGACCAAGTTCTTGGTATGCGTAAACCGTTGACCATTGGTCGATACCGATACGCACGATGTAAAGGAAGATGTTTGCGAAGCAAAGTAGCCAGATCACTTTGTTTTTCAGAACGTACTCAACAAAGATCTCTTTCTTAGTCATTTGATTGCCTTCAGCCGCTTCGTCTTCTTCGCTGACTGCTTCATCAAATAGCTCTTCTACTTTACCTAGACCGTAGGCTTCAGGAGAGTCGTTACCATAGCGCATACCGATGAAACCAACGATGATCGCAATGATAGAAGGGAACACGAACATGCCGATTACGTGACCGTCAAACAAGTAGTTAGCACCAAACAGAGCCACACCTGCAGCACCCGCACCACCTACGTTGTGAGACATGTTCCAAAGACCTAGGTAAGAACCACGCTTGTTACGAGGCGTCCACTTAGTGATGGTCGAGTAACTAGAAGGACCACCAGTACTTTGGAAGAAACCACTTAGTGCGTAGAACGCCACCATCAAGAACAAGCTCGCGCTGCCACCACCCATGCTGAAACTGAAACCAAGCATTGCCAGGCCAGAAAGGATAAGCATGAAAGGAAGGAACTGCTTGGTGTTTTTACCATCGGCGTAGTAGGAAACTACGGTCTTACCGATGCCGTAAGTAATCGAGAACCCCAGACCAATCAAGCCTAGATCTGTCATCGACAAACCGTAAGTAGAAATCATGTCGTTTTGCGCGACGTTGAAGTTTTTACGGATCAGGTACATGGTCAAATAGCCAATAAATACCACTAGGTAAGATTGGATAAATGGTTTGAACCACATTTTTCTACGTACTTCGACAGGAAGATCGAGGGTAGGCTTCCGGACTTGTTCAAGGAATTTTAACATCGTGAACTCTCTTGTATTAGTGTGATGCACTTGCGTGCTCGCTTTCTTTTAGCTGTCGGCGATTGTAGAGAGTCCTCTTTTGAACCACATGAGAGGAGGGCTTAGATCGACTAGGAAAAATTCCTAGAAAACGATTGCTGATTAAGAAAGCGTGAAAATCATCACATTCTGTGCGGAATAGCCTTAATTCTGGCAATAAGCATCCAGTCACCTAGTTAGTTTCTTCCTTGGCGTAAAATGGTAAGGATTAAAAACTGCACAAAATAAAATCACCGTCTGATTTCTTCTCAAGGTAATAAGCCATGATACGAAAGGTGATTATATTAACGATGCTAATCTCTGGCAGTGCATCGGCAAATTTACATATTTGGAAAGAGAGAGAGTTCACCGCATATACCGATATGACGGAAGTTCAATTTCTTTTAAAGAATAAGTACAACAAAAAAGCGGATTATTATCTCAGAATCGATGATAAGACGTTCAACAGTAAAATAACACTTGATCCTCAACAAGAAGTGTCATTAAACGTTCGAGTCAAAACACCTGCGGGCCAAATAAGCAAAAAGAAAATTTGTACTCGAATGGTGAATAACACACCAAATAGCTACGAAGTGTGTTCTAACATCCGGTTAAAAAGGTATTAAAGCATGAACACGATTGCTAGCAAGCGTGTCCTGTTTTGTGGCTTGCCTTTGTTGCTGCTGAGCTTTGGCGCTATCGCAAATCCTATTCCCAGTGTTTCGAACCCATCGGGTACAGACAGAATCAGAACGTCTGAAGGCGCAACCTGTGAGCAAGCTGTCTCAACCGGTAAAACCTTTCAGGTCGGTACGTATGGCGCAACGGGTCAAGAAGACAGTGATAACTACTACAACAACTATTACCAGCAAAACCAAGATGAGGCTGGCGTATACGCGTCACTGACTTTTCAATTCGGTGGTGAGGAACGAGTCGATTGTACTCGTCTTTATGAATTCGAATTGCGAGAGAGAAAACGGCAGGAAGAACTCGCTCAGGCAGAGCACGAGCTGAAGCTTCTGCAAATTCAAGCAGAAACACAAAGGCTCAAGAGAATGAAGCAAACTCAAACCACTTTTTCGGAGTAAACATGAAACTCAAGAAACGACCGGTCCGCATTGCATTGTTAGCAACACTCATTGCAGCGACTGGTGCACAGGCTCAAGCGCTTAAAGATAAGGACGAAGCCACAAGTGATGACGTCACGTTTAGTGCAACTATTCAAGAACAATGCGGCATTGATGTCACCATCGCAAACGCTGATCTTGCTTTTGGTGATCAATACAACGATTCCAAAGCACAAGTTAAGTTGATTAATAACGAAGACGACGGAAAGATTGAACTCAGCCTTGAGCCATTAAAAGAGCATGAACTCGGTAACCATATTGATAAAGAAGATGTGTGGTTCAAATCCGGCGGTGTCCATGAAGCAAATATGAATGCTAAAGATTGGGAGGAAGGTATTGAATATTCCCGTTCTGACATCCGAAATAATAATCTTGTGGACTTGTCCGCTCGAATTAATGTCGATGAAAGCAACTTGGATGCTGACCAATATACATTAGTTACTAATTGGGTCATCGAATGTGGTGATTAATAAATTAATGAAAGCCCTTTAATAGGGCTTGTTTTCTTATGAAGCAATTTCTAATTTCATTATTAGCAGTCGCACTGCTAAGCCTGAGTTCGCTTTCTCGTGCGGCACAAGTTCATTTTCATAAACATATCGATGAATCTTGTGGCATTGAAGTGATTAAAGAGCGTGGCGAAATTCATTTCGGTCGAAGATTTGGCAGTGATTCATTAACGCTCAAACTACTTTCGAATAACCGAGATAAGCGTCTCTATTTTCGTTTGTCCTATTTCAATATTGATATGGGTGCAGAGACCATCAGCCCTGAGCGTATTCACTTCAAAGTGGAAACACCGGAACGTTTTGTCGGTAATCTTGACTACTGGCGGCAAGGCATTGAGCTAAATCTTGAGCAATTAGATTCGAGTAAAGAAGTCCGAATCAGCGCCAGAGTTGATATGAACGAGTATCAAATGCCTGCAGGTGAGTTCTCTCTCAATATGGAATGGCACTTAGATTGCTATTAATGACAGCTCGGAAGTTTGTGCATAAACTAGAATAATCCTTGGTATTTTAAGATGATAGCTTGCATGCCCAATACAGATATTCCTTTGGTTCACTCGGAAGAAGTAAAGCTTTTTGCCACGATGCTCAATGAGCTTGATGGAGATATTCACTCATTACTTGAATCCGCCCGAATGCCACAGGATATCTTGTCTAACCAATCCCTTGACGCGTTTGTTCCCGAGAGCGCGCTAAAAGCAGTCTTCCAAACGTTGGGGGAACGCGCATCACCAGAGAAGTTTGCCTTGCTCACTTGGACGCTTTGTCACGACATCTATGTGCCTAGATTTGCAAACCAAATTACTCAAACTCACTCGCTAAAAGCAGCCCTAGAAGATGTCTCCCAACTGCTTAAACAAATCTCCGATAACGTGAGTATTTCTGTTCAATCACGCGGTGGGAAGTGGTGGCTAGTGAGAGAAAAACAGAACGCAGAAAGAGAATGGTTCCGCTACGCAGAAATGTTCTCCGCGATGTTTATGAATGAGTTGCTCAAAAAGCTTGTTGGCTCCCAATGGCGATTGGCAGAAGTCGGGATTCAAGATGTAGAAGCCGAGCCTTTCAATCTGTTGCCGGGTATGAAGAGCGCGCAGTTCTTTACTGGTAGACCGGTTACTGCAATCTCAATCCCTAATGAATGGATTAACCAGCCAATTGCTTTCACGCCATCTCAAACGGCGCCAAGTACAAGTATTCGGGGAGAGGATGATAAGTTCAGTGACGCATTAGCAAGGGCGCTGACGCCTTATCTCTCTATGGGCAAGATCTCTATCCAGTTTGCTGGTGAGTTGATTGACATGAATGCTCGCACCATACAAAGGCGGCTAGCAAATGAGGATACGACGTATAGAGAAGTGATCGAAGGCTTGGTGCTTAAACAAACGCTAGACCTACTAGCTGACCGAGACCTGAGTATCACACATATTGCGCTCAAAACAGGCTATTCAGATTCTGCTCATTTCACCCGTGCATTTAAGCGAATGATGAAAATGACACCAAAAGCGTACCGCCAGTCGTTGTCATAATGAGTTACACATAAAACCTTTGAATAATCGGAGGTTTTCGTCTCAACTCACATTTCTATAACAATATCCGCATGTTGTCGTGTAAAGGCAATTAAACCACCTTGAAAGTCGTCATTATGACTTCTATGTTTTTAACGTAAGTCGTCTGTTTCATATGTGTTTTTATCTGATCAGTTGTTTTTGGTGATCACTGAAATAGACGCCCTCATAACGCCACTGTTTAAACAGGGAGGTTATAGGAAATGGACCCCAACTATCCAAAAACATAGGTGTAATAATGACAATTTCTAAGAAGAACCTTTCTTTAGTTGCGCTATCTTGTGCGTTCGCCCTCAATGCCAATGCAGCCTCTACGCTGTTTACCAACGTCGATGTTTTCAATGGCACGGATGAAAAGCTACTGCAAAACCAGAACGTATTGGTTGTCGATAACTTAATCAAAGAGATTTCGGCTAAACCGATAAAAACTGACAAGCAAACCACGACGATTAACGGCGAAGGCTTAACCATGATCCCTGGCTTGATCGACATGCATTCCCATATGTGTATTCAGGAAGGCATGTTGGTAGGTCGAGATGGTTACGATCAAATGGCAATGGGCGCTCGTGCCCACGTTTCCATGATGCAGTACCTCGACCAAGGTTTTACCACAGCTCGTGACGCTGGCTGTAACATTCTTGGCATGGCAAAAGCCATTAACAATGGTTTGCTGGAAGGCCCACGACTATTCCCAGCGGGCGGTTTCTTGAGTCAAACCGGCGGTCACGCAGATACTGGTAGCTTTAACGATGTTCCGGGGCGTGTAGATGATCTTGAACGCCACGGCTTTGGTTATATCGTTGATGGTGAAACAGAGGCTCGTCGAGCTGCGCGTCAGAACCTACGTTCGGGGGCAACTCAAATCAAGATCATGGCTGGCGGCGGTGTCGCAAGTGAGTTTGACCCAATCCATATGACGCAATTCTCGAAAGAAGAAATGGAAGCGATTGTGGGTGTAGCGGAAGATTATGGCACTTATGTCATGGCACACGCTTATCATGACCGTTCGGTTAATCGCGCCATTGATGCAGGCGTGAAAGTTATCGAGCATAACTTCCTTATCTCTGAGGAAACCATCAAGCGAATGAAAGAGAAGGGTGTGGCACTTTCTGCGCAAGCGGTGATGTCTCTCGAAGCCTTTGCGGAACCAGAGAAGATCACTTTCTTCAGTCCCGATCAAAAAGCCAAAGCGACCAAAGTAAACGAAGGCGCGAAACAGATGTTTGAGTGGGCGCGTAAATACGACCTTTTGATTGTGACTGGCGGCGATATGTTTGGTCCGGCTTACAATACACGCCAAGCAGACAATATGGTTTGGATGGAGAAAGTCGGGTTTACTCCTTATCAAATCATGAAGATGGGCACATCAAACGCAGCAGAAGTGCTTAGTTGGTCGGGTGGTATGAATCCATATAAATACGGCAAATTGGGTGTCGTAGAGCCTGGCGCGTATGCAGATGTGGTGCTGGTGGACGGAAATCCTCTGGAGGACATCACAGTTCTTAACGATTACCAAGATAAATTCAAAGTAATTATGAAAGACGGCAAGATCCACAAGAACACCTTGTAGTAAACTCTGCAATCAGTTTGGGGACATACGTTGTCCCCAAATTTTTCTCTAAAAGACAAAGAACTATTCAAGGGAACGTATGAAGAAGTACCTATTGGCTGGCTTAGTTTTGCTAGCTTCATCAAATGTATCCGCCGATCAATTGAGCTGGGAGCAACTGCTGCCGGTGAATGTTCCTCAGATTGAAGACCCATTTGTAAAACTCACAGACCAACAACTTTTTGAACTGGGCTCTCTTGCAAGATATCGCAATTCTCAAAATCTTAACGAGCAACAAAAGCAAACCATGAAAGAACTGGAAGACAGCTTAAAGGCTGACGACTTAGACATTGAGTGGTTGTTCAAAAAGCGCAACGAAATTACTGAACATCGTCGTATGTTGGCATCAATGCCAAACACAACGCTAACAGAAGAAACTTATGAAATTCCTGGCTTTGTTACGCCAGTAGAATTTAACAATGACGTTGTCACAAAATTCTTCCTTGTTCCAACCATGGGCGCATGTATCCATACTCCTCCGCCACCTGCAAACCAGATTGTATTGGTTGATTATCCAAAAGGTTTAAAACTGACGTCTCTTTACGAACCAATTTGGGTTAAAGGGGATCTGCATGTGAAAAAGACCAAAGCAGACGTTTCATACTCTGATGGTGCTGCCAACGTAGAAACTATCTATCAAATGGATGAGGTTTCTATCCGACCTTATCGATAAGAGTACATATCGAAAATACATAAAAGCAGTGAGCTGTCGCTTAATGGCAATTTTCAAAACTCTGAATCATTAAAATCTCTTTCTAGAAATCAATTTAATGAGAACCCAGACATGAAAGTAACTGTTCCAAAGCTTAGTTTTATTGCTCTTTCACTTGTAATGGCGTCATCGGTTAACGCGGCGAACTTTGGTAGCCCTGATACGGTGGATAATACTATTGCAGAAAATGCTCGAGAGAAACGCTCATGGCGTGAGTCATTAGCAGAGGAACACAATGTTACTTTCGGTCTGGACTATCAATTCCTTGGCCTAACTGCCTCAGACCCTCAAAGTGGTGGTGAAGATACAGCAAGCGCTGGTGTTGCTCGCTTTTACGGTAGTTGGAATCTTGTTGGGCTTGAATCGGGCAATACGGGCGGATTGGTTTGGAAAGTCGAACACCGCCATGCGTATAGCGATTTGTCACCGAAAGAGTTTAGCTTTATCGGTAACGGGTTAGGTTTCGCAGGGATGATTGGTCCAGCATACAGTGATCAAGGGGCTCGTCTAACCAACCTATATTGGAAGCAAAAGCTCAACAGTGGCAAAACTTCCTTCATGGTGGGTTTCCTAGATACAACTGACTACGTTGATGCCTATGCATTGGCAAGCCCTTGGACCGGATTTACTAACCTTGCATTCAGCACTGGTGGAGGCTCGATTGGTCTACCGGATGATGGGATTCTCGGCTTAGCCGTCGGACACATGCTGAATGATAACTTCTATATGGTTGCTGGCGTAGCAGATGGTAAAGGGCGTTCAGATGATCCATTTGATGGCTTCGATACCTTATTCAACGATCATAAATTGTTTACCACGTTCGAGCTGGGTTGGACGGCTTCACAAGACCAAATCTATACCGACAATGTTCACCTAATGGCTTGGCATTTGGATGGCGATACGCAACATAACCTCACGAATAAAGACAGCGGACAGGGTATTAACTTTTCAGCAAGCTACTTTGCTACAGAGCAATTAATGCCATTTGTTCGTGGTGGTTTCTCGAAAGGTGATGTAGCACTTTATGATCGCTCGCTAACGGTGGGGATTGGTTACTTTGGTTTAGGTCAGCCAACCAACAACCTAGGCTTCGCGGTTAACTGGGGCCATGTTAACGATGACCTAGAGCACGCTTATGGTGTGGATGACTCTGAACAGTTCACGGCCGAGCTTTACTACAACATGCAGTTGAACGACTACATTCAAATTACCCCTGATATTCAATACATCAAAGACCCAGCATTTTCGAACAAAAGCAGCACTTGGGTATTAGGTCTTCGTGCGCGAATATTCATCTAGATGATTATGTTTATTTGCCTTACTAAGAATAACTGTATATAAATACAGTTATTCTGGTTTTGGGTTAATTTTGCTATCGCAAAGAGAAAGGGAAAGGCAATGAACATCGCGTTAAGAGACAAAATCATTCAGGTATGTAAGAAGAAAATAGAGCAGAAAGGCGACAATGTTGGTGTGTCCTTTTATGCCTTTTTCGCTAATAAGAATGACAATCCTGAGTTATTGATGGAAGCGGCGACTTGGTGGATTCAAATTCATCAACTCGATCACTTTGAAAAAGCGACCAAGATTATTCAATTAGTCGAATCCGAGATGTAGAAAGGAGCACATTACGTGCCCCTTTTTTATTTTCAACCCTAAACCTTAGATTTTTAGAATCAGAGATTAAGCTTTTGCGAACTTGTAAGTACGGTAACCGCCAAGTAGGTTACGTGCTTTAAACCCTGAGTTGACCAGTTGACGATAGGCGACGTTACCGCGCAAACCGACCTGACAATAAATCACGATCTCTTTGTCTTTCGGCAGTTCATTCATACGTTGGCGAAGCTGGTCGACAGGAATATTGATCGCGCCTTCAATGAAGCCTACAGATTCCAATTCTCCCGGATTACGAACATCAAGCAGCACTTGGTTTTCTGACAGGTTGTCAATTTCATCAAAATGAATCGCTGTTGCGTCACCTTTAATGATGTTGTTCGCAACGAACGCCGCTTGGTTAATCACATCTTTCGCTGATCCATATGGTGGCGCGTAAGTTAGCTCAAGGTGTTGTAGTTGTTCTACCGTCATACCAGCACGCTGAGCAACTGCCATTACGTCGATACGTTTATCCACGCCATCTTTACCTACTGCTTGTGCACCTAAAATCTTTCCGGTTGCTGGATCAAACAACATTTTGAACGACACAGTTTCTGCGCCAGGGTAGTAGCTCGCGTGGCTTGCTGTGTGGACATACACTTTTTCATAAGCGATGTTTTCACGTTTAAGCTGCTTCTCGTTTTTACCAGTAGAAGCGACGGCCAAATCAAAGATCTTACAGATCGCCGTGCCTTGTGTACCTTGATAAGTTTCTTGGCGGCCAAGCATGTTGTCTGCTGCCATACGACCTTGACGGTTTGCCGGACCTGCCAACGGAACAAGTGTTTGTGCGCCAGTGACAAAGTCTTTCTCTTCAACCGCATCACCAACGGCATAGATTGAAGGATCGCTGGTTTGCATGTACTCGTTGGTGTAGATACCGCCTAACGCACCAATTTGAAGACCGGCTTCTTGTGCGAGTTTTGTCTCAGGGCGAACACCGATCGCCATGATTAGGATATCGGTATCAAGTTGATCACCATTGTTTAGAGACAGCGTCAGTTTTCCTTGAAGGTGTTGGTGCGTGTCATCTTCACCCGCTTCAGTATTAGCAACAGATTGGTTCGCAATGTATTCAACAGAAGATAGAGCAACGCCTAAACGCAGGTCGATGCCTTTCTCACGAATTTCAGCATGAGCAAAGCCTGCCATTTCTCGGTCAACGGGCGTCATCACTTGATCCGCCATTTCAACCAATGTGGTTTTTACGCCAAGCTGGTGGAAGGCTTCCATCATTTCCAAACCGATAAAACCACCGCCAACGACCGTAGCGTGTTCAACTTTGTTGGTTTCGATCGTCTTAATGATGCGATCCATATCTGGAATATTACGCAGCGAATGCGTTAACGGGTTATCAATACCCGGAATAGGCGGCACTACAGGACCTGCACCAGGGCTAAGTAGAAGAAAGTCGTAGCTCTCTTGGTATTGAGAGCCATCAAGTAGGTTCTTAACCGTAACCGTTTTATCTTGGCGGTTAATTGAAACCACTTCGTTCATCACACGAACATCAACATTGAAACGCGCTAAAAAGCTTTCAGGCGTTTGAAGAAGCAGTTTGCTGCGTTCTTGGATATCGCCACCAATGTGGTACGGCAAGCCACAGTTTGCAAATGACACAAATGGACCGCGTTCAAACATAATGATTTCTGCGTCTTCACTAAGACGACGAGCGCGAGCTGCTGCAGATGCACCGCCAGCAACACCACCAATAATCACGATTTTGCTCATGGATTTCTCCTACTGAATGATCGAAAACGCCTACACCTTACTTAAATAAATTAGCCATGTCTAATGTTAATTTAACTACATTAGCATTGACTTAATAATATTAATTAGTAATATCTAATGAAACTTAAAGTATTGATGAAGGGGCATAAGAATGGGCGACAGTATGCTACAAAGCGCGACCGAAGCGAGTGAGCTACTTAAAATTATGGCTCATCCGGAGCGCTTAATCGTGATGTGCAAGCTAATTGAAGGCGAAAAAGGGGTCGGTGAACTGTTTGAAGGCTCAACATTAAGCCAATCAGCCTTTTCACAACACCTCACCGTATTGAGAAAACACGACATCATCAAAGCTCGAAAGGTGTCTCAGCAGGTGTTTTATTCGATTTCTGATGGGAGAGTCGCTCCACTGATCGAAGCGTTTAACCAAGTTTTCTGTAAGCAGTAATTCAAAACTTTATACGGGTGATTGTTATGTTTGAAGTTCCTTGGATGTCGCTTTTGGGCGGCGTCATGGTTGGCGCATCAGCGGTAATATTGATGCTCTTCACTGGTAAGACAGCGGGAATCAGCGGGATATTAAATGGCGCTTTTGAGAATACAGATCGCGTTTGGCGAATTGTGTTCTTAATTGCGATGGCATTAGGCGGTGTGTTTGCTGTTTATGCCCTTGGCGGACACGTACCAACTGAGTACAGCGGTTCTCTTGGTTTGGTTGTCGTTGCTGGTTTACTGGTTGGGATAGGTACACGTATTGGTAATGGTTGTACAAGTGGTCATGGTATTTGCGGAATGGGGCGTTTCTCTATCCGTTCTGTTGTCGCGACGTGTACTTTTATGGCAACAGCCATGTTAACCGTCTTGCTAGTCTCGTAAGGAATAGTGTCGTAATGAAAACCCACGTAATGAAAAGTATTAAGCAAATTTCCATCGTTGCATTTTCTGGTGTGCTCTTCGGCATTGGTATGGTGATTTCCGGTATGGCAGACCCGGCAAAAGTGATCGGCTTTCTCGATATTACCGGTTCATGGGACCCAAGCTTAGCCTTCGTTATGGGCGGAGCACTTGCGGTGTTCGTTCCTGCTTATCTGTTATTAATAAAGCCAAGAAGCGAATCTGTGTTTGGTGATGAGATTGTCTGTCCAACTTCTAAAACGATAGACAAAAAGCTAGTTGGTGGTGCAGCACTGTTTGGTATTGGTTGGGGCTTATTGGGTGTGTGTCCTGGTCCTGCGGTTGCCAGCCTTTTTGCTGGCAACGTACAAGTTCTGCTCTTTATAGCGGCAATGTTGGTTGGGTCATTCACCGCTAAAAGAGTGGTTCATCGCTAAAGAAAGTATCAACGTTAAAAAGAGAGCGTCGTAGAAACTGGGCAATGGTCACTCAGTTTGTAGTCGAGCACATCTTGTGTTTTGAAAACAGTTTGAACACCAGACGGCGCCTTTAAATCACCACTCACAATAATGTGGTCTATCACCGAGCGGAATTGGTGGGTTTTATTCGGATTACGATTAGAACGCACTTTACATTCCGCTTTGGTATTTTTGGTCACTAACTTAGCATTGGTATTGTCCGATAGCACTTCCCATAACCAATCTCCTCGATAACCCAAATTGTGGTTAAAGTCGCCAAGCACCACGTATTGTTGTTTGTTGTCTTCGCGCGTTTTTATCCACTTAGCTAGTGCCTGTCCTTGTTGTTTCACTATCTTACAGTCGCGGTTATTGCGATATGCGCCACTGCAACCCGCTTTTAGATGCACAGAGAGTAGGTGAGTCTCGTTGTCTTGGTTTGGATTCAAAACAAGGTAGCTGACGAAGCGGAGCTTGCTGTTGCCTCGTGTGATAGAAAAGTCTGGTTTGTCTAATACGTTTACGCCATTACGCACCGCGAAACCTGTGTATTGATTGGTATCGTTGAACTGAAGATGTCGATTAGAAGCGTTCGCACGATCAGACAGATAAATAGTGAAGTCATTGCCAACGGCTTTTTGGATGGCAGCAGCACTTTCGACTTCTTGAAAAGCAAGAATGTCGGCTTGTGTTTTATCCACATAGTGGGTCAGTTTTTCAAAATCTTGTGGTGTTCTCGAAACTTTTCCACCATCTATAGATAACCATTCAATATTCCAACTGGTTAAGTTGATGGAATTTTGAGCAAATGAAAGAGAACTAAAAAGTAATATCGTCGTAACAAAAAGTGATCGCATTTTGGTCTGTTGCACTCCTATTATTTAGCGCATTCCTTTCCATCCTTTATCCTATAAGACCTCGAAAAAAAGCAAGTGGATTTCGCTCCAATTTTGCAATTTTCACAGTTTTCTTCGCAACTGAGATCAACGCCAATAAGATCGATTTGTTCTTGTTCGCTACCCATTTTTTATTGATCAAAATCAATGTTTTCAATTGGTGCTTCTCGTTAAATACGCCACAATATATTGTGTCATCAGAATAAGAAATAACCCCATATAGTGTATTTGTGGATAAGTCTGTGAGTATTTTGGGGTAAGGAGAAAAAGTGAAACCAATCGTAATCAAGCGTGACGGCTCAAGAGCTCCGTTCAACAGGGATCGTATTCAAGCAGCAGTAGAAGCAGCAGCGGAAAACAAAGACAAAGATGTCGCCATTTATGCACTAAATGTTGCTCTGGCAGTTGAGTTACAGCTTCAGGATCACGATGAAGTTCACATCCATGAGATTCAAGACTTAGTCGAGAATGAACTCATGCAAGGTCCTTACAAAGCCCTAGCACGTTCTTACATCGAATACCGCCACGATCGCGATATCGCTCGTGAAAAGCAAAGCGCACTAACTCGTGAAATCGAAGGTCTGATTGAAGAAAGCAACCTAGACCTAATCAACGAGAACGCGAACAAAGACGGTAAAGTAATCCCAACTCAACGTGACCTGTTGGCTGGTATCGTAGCGAAACACTACGCGAAGACGCACATCCTTCCACGCGATGTCGTTCAAGCACACGAAGTGGGTGACATTCACTACCACGATTTGGATTACGCACCGTTCTTCCCAATGTTTAACTGTATGCTTATCGATCTTAAAGGCATGCTAACGCACGGCTTTAAAATGGGTAACGCTGAGATTGATACGCCAAAATCAATTTCAACAGCAACAGCAGTAACGGCACAGATCATTGCTCAAGTAGCGAGCCACATTTACGGCGGTACAACCATCAACCGTATTGATGAAGTTCTAGAGCCGTACGTAATTACAAGCTACGAGAAACATCTAGAGATCGCAAAAGAGTGGAACATTGCTGAGCCAGAAGAGTTCGCAAAAGCACGCACTGAGAAAGAGTGTTACGACGCGTTCCAATCTCTAGAGTACGAAGTAAACACGCTACACACTGCGAACGGTCAAACCCCATTCGTTACGTTTGGTTTTGGTCTTGGTACAAGCTGGGCATCACGCCTTATCCAGAAGTCTATTCTGAAGAACCGTATTGCAGGTCTAGGTAAGAACCGTAAAACGGCGGTATTCCCTAAACTTGTATTCGGCATCAAAGATGGCTTGAACCACAAATCAGAAGACCCAAACTACGACATCAAGCAACTTGCGCTTGAGTGTGCGTCCAAGCGTATGTACCCAGACATTCTTAACTACGACAAAGTAGTAGAAGTAACGGGTTCATTCAAAACGCCAATGGGCTGTCGTAGCTTCCTTGGTACTTACGAAGAAAACGGCGAGTTGATTCACGAAGGTCGTAACAACCTTGGCGTAGTAAGCTTGAACCTTCCTCGTATAGCTATTCGTGCAAACGGCAGTGAAGAGAAATTCTACGAGCTTCTAAACGACCGTCTACGTCTTGCTCGTAAAGCGCTAGAAACACGTATCACTCGTCTAGAAAACGTGAAAGCACGTGTTGCACCAATCCTTTACATGGAAGGTGCGTGTGGTGTTCGCCTGAAAGCTGACGACTCAATCGCAGATATCTTCAAGAATGGTCGTGCGTCTATTTCTCTTGGTTACATCGGTGTACACGAGACAATCAACGCGCTATTCGGTACAGAAGCGCACGTTTACGATGACGCCGTGCTGCGTGAAAAAGCAGTAGCGATCATCAAGCACCTGAAAGACACAGTAAACGGTTGGGCAGAAGATACTGGTTACGGTTTCAGCCTATACGCAACGCCAAGTGAAAACCTATGTAGCCGTTTCTGCCGCATCGATGCGAAAGAGTTCGGCGTCATTGAAGGCGTAACAGACAAAGGTTACTACACCAACAGCTTCCACCTAGATGTTGAGAAGAAGGTGAACCCATACGACAAGATCGACTTTGAGATGCCTTACCCAGAAATCTCAAGCGGCGGCTTTATCTGTTACGGCGAGTTCCCGAACATGCAACGTAACGTTGAAGCACTAGAAAACGTATGGGATTACAGTTACACCCGCGTACCTTACTACGGTACAAACACGCCAATTGATGAGTGTTACGAGTGTGGCTACAACGGTGAGTTTGACTGTACAAGTAAAGGCTTCACTTGCCCAAGCTGTGGCAACCATGATTCAACCAAAGTGTCAGTGACACGTCGTGTTTGTGGCTACCTAGGCAGCCCAGATGCACGTCCGTTTAACTTCGGTAAGCAAGAAGAAGTGAAGCGTCGAGTTAAACACCTGTAAGGTTTACTTAAGCTCAAACCCAATAATGAAAATCAACCTGTCGTGGGTTGATTTTCTTTTCAAGCCAGCAAAACAAGGCACGATTATGAACTACCACCAATATTATCCAATTGACGTTGTTAACGGACCAGGTACACGCTGCACGCTATTTGTGTCGGGCTGCGTACACCAGTGCCGCGGCTGTTATAACCAGTCGACGCAACGCTTGGATTCTGGTGTGTTTTTCACGCAAGAAGCAGAAGACAAAATCATTGCAGACCTAAACGACACGCGTATCAAACGCCGTGGTTTATCTCTGTCTGGTGGTGATCCTTTGCATCCAGCGAACGTGCCGCACATTCTTAAGCTTGTAAAACGCGTAAGAGAAGAGTGTCCAGGCAAAGATATTTGGGTTTGGACAGGTTACACGCTTGAAGAGCTAGACGATGCGCAACGTGAAGTGACGCAATACATCGACACATTAATTGATGGCAAATACGAGCAAGATAAACGAGACCTCAATCTAGAATGGCGAGGCAGCTCGAATCAAATCATCCATCGATTCACTGAGCTTTAAGCGTTCCAACTCAAGAAAAGCCAATATAAAAAGGGCACATTCGGATATTTCGAATGTGCCCTTTTGGTGTGAGTTCTTTTAAAGCTTTGATTGATGAAATCGTTCGGTGTGAGGCTTGACTCAACAACTATAGCACAACGTTATAGTTACGCTGTCACACTAGAGTCATCATCAACCATGTTATTAATCCATCGCTTGGACTGAATTCGGTGAGTCGTTAGAATGCCTTTTACTAATTCTTCGACCAGTAGAGACATCAACACCCAATGCAGTGGTAAACCTAACACCATTCCAGTGTAGTAGGTAAGTGGTATACCAATCGCCCATTGACCAAACGTGTCGATGAAAATGCTATAGCGAATATCAGCGCCACTCTTTAATACACCTCCAATACCAACCATATTAAACACGCGCAGTATCATGCCTAATGCGAGTACCAAACATACATTTAACGCCATTTGTTTGTCTGTGAGCGGGCTCATCTCTAACAAATTCAAAATCAAAGGCGAGCAAATCCATACGACAAAGAACAAAATGGTTGCCAATACTGCGCTCGTTAATACATACCACCACGCAGTTTTCTCTACACGGTCATATTGTTGGGCTCCAATGTCATTCCCAAGCAGTACAGAAGCGGCAACAGCGAATCCCATAAAGGTTGAAATCAATACACCTTCAATTGGTGATAGGAACGAGATAATTGCCAGTTCGGTTACGCCCAATTGGCCGTAAATGATGCTGTAGACTATTAATCCGCCAGTCCACAACGCATCGTGGATCAGCATTGGCATAGAAACTTTGAAATATTTGTTTCGATACTTCTTTACTGTGCCTTCACGCCAATCTGAAAGAGTAGGGAGTAGATGTGAATACCGACGACAAAAGAAGTAAACCAGCACCGCAGTTTGGAAAAAGCGCGAAATAAACGTTCCCACTGCTGCGCCAAATACGCCCCATTGCGGAAAGCCGAGTAAGCCAAAGATCAAAACCGCATTAAGGAAAACGTTCACGATGATAGCTGCAATACTGACGTAAGTCGGCATCTTTGCCTCACCGACGGATCTCAAAACCGACTCAATAGGAACGACAACTGCAGTGCCTATCAAACTCAAACCTGTGACGACTAAGTATTCTCTCGCATAGCCAACATACTCAGGATCGTCCGCAATAAAAGAGACGATTTCTTTGTCATAAACCACATACAGCCAGATGAATGGCAAAGTCACTACCAGCGAAATAAACCAAGATTGCGCTAACGTTCTGCGTATGCCAGAGAGGTTTCCAGAGCCATAATATTGAGAGGCTAAAACCGTTACTGCACCACACAACCCAAACACCACGGCGAGATTAAAGAAAAAGATTCGGTTACCAACGCCAACCGCTGCTGTCGCAGACTCACCTAACTGACTAACCATAAAAATATCGATGGCACCGAGTAACGAAAACAGCATGGATTGCAGTGACACAGGTACACCGATCGCAATCAGTTTTTTCCAAAATGCTTTGTCTATGTATTGACGTGTTAAGAGCATCGCATTTATCCTCTAAGAACAATGCGAGTAGTTTATCCGTATGATTTGGCGGTGTATTTTTCAAAGACATCCAAAAGTTTTGTCAAACTATCCAGTCTTTATCGATGCTTTGATAAAACGCGTTTGCCTTGAGTGCATTTGTGAGTTGTCGTCCCATGGAAGAAAAACAAGAACGCTACGCTATTTCAGATAAGACCTATCAAGAATTTGTCGATCACACTCGAGTACTTGCCCTCGAAGAAAGAGGGATCGTCCAATGCGGCATAGCGACTTGCCGAGATTTCTTTTCGGTTTATCGCAAAAACCAGAAGAAACACATGTTGCTGTATACGGTTCGTGGAAAAGGCTGGTTAGAGAGCGGAGCTTGTCGTTATGAACTTGAGCCAGGGTCGTTAGTGATCGTGCCAGCAGGCATTGAAAATGGCTTTGGGATGGAAGACGAAACATGGCAAATCGCATGGGTGTTTCTTTCCCAATATAAAGAGTGGGAAATGGTGAATGACGATATCGACTATCAACTAACCCCAGCGCCAGAGGTGATGTATTCCTGTATTCAAACCCTATTGCGCAGTATCAATTTGCCCATAGATTATGGTGGTGAAGTAGGGGCGCATAGCGTTGCTCAGCTAGAACTTATGCTTAACATGCCGCATTCTGACTCCCTTTCAAGAAACCAATTAAAACTGCGCCGTGTATTCGATTTGGTTCAACGACAACTCCATAAAGATTGGACAGTAGAGCAACTTGCCGCACTTTATCCTTGTTCGGAGCCTCACTTACATCGCCTGACGCAACAACAGTTTGGGCGAAGCCCAATGGCACACTTAACTCGTATGCGAATGGAATACGCAGCCCGTTTACTGAGATCGACTGAGTGGTCCATTCAACATATTGGTGAAATAGTTGGTTATCCAACTGGTGCAAACTTTAGTACTCGGTTCAAGGCATGGTCGTCAATGACCCCACGTGAGTTCAGAAAAAATGGCAAACTCGATATCAATTACGATGAGTGAATCGTTCTTTTTGTGACCGATTGAGTTCATAAAATTCCGTAGTCACCAGAATTTTGTACTCTAATTGGCGAAATGAGTAAAAAATCATTTCGCCATTGTTAACGAAAGTGTTACCGTGAGGTTCGATACTTGAATTTCAAAGGGTTATGACTTTCATGTTTTCTAATCTACCAACTCCCGTATTAGATCCCATTTTGTCTCTTTCCGTCGCATACCGCGGCGATGAACGTCCAAACAAGGTTGACCTTGGTATTGGCGTATACAAAAACAGCGCTGGTGAAACGCCAATCATGAAAGCCATTCAAATGGCTCAAGAAGTGGTTGTCGAAAACCAGAAGACCAAGTCTTACGTTGGCCTTGCTGGCTGTGAAGAATTCAACCAAAGCATGATCGATTTGCTTCTGACTGGCACGTCAGCAACAGATCGCGTGGCTGCGATTCAAACGCCTGGTGCGAGTGGTGCGTTGCGTATGCTGGGTGACCTAATGAAGGTTGCACAACCAGATACAACGGTTTGGATTTCAAACCCAAGCTACGTAAACCACAAGCCAGTGATGGAAGCGGCTGGGCTTAAAGTAAAGTTCTACCATTACTTCTCTCCAGAGACCAAGCAAGTTGATACTGCGAAAATGCTAGAAGACCTTTCTAAAGCCGGTCCTTCTGACGTGGTTCTTCTACATGGTTGCTGTCACAACCCAACGGGTGCAGACATCGACTTCTCTGCGTGGCAAGCGATTGCTGAGCTTTCGCAAAAGAACGGTTTTACTCCGTTTGTAGATATTGCTTACCAAGGTTTTGGTGACGGTCTAGAAGAAGATGCAAAAGGTCTTCGTTTTATGGCCGACAATGTTGAAGAAATGCTGATTACGACTTCATGTTCGAAGAACTTTGGTCTGTACCGCGAGCGTACTGGTGCAGCGATTGTAATCGGTAAAAATGCAAAAGATGTGGCGAATGCGAAGGGCAAACTGCTTACGTTAGCGCGTTCAACATACACTATGCCGCCAGATCACGGTGCAGCATTAGTGAAAACCATCCTTCAAGATGCAAATCTTACTTCCGTTTGGAAACAAGAATTGAACGAAATGCAGCAACGCTTGCTAAACCTTCGTCAAACTTTGTGTAACGAATTGAGAAACAACCATAATACAGATCAATTTGATTTCATTGAGAGCCACAAAGGCATGTTTACTGTGCTAGGCTTTAGTGAAAACCAAATGGCGCAACTGCGTGAAGATTATGGCATTTATGGTGTCGGTGATGGTCGTATCAACATCGCTGGTTTAACCGAAACTCATATTCCTTACGTTGCTGACGCTATCCAAAAAGTATCTCAACGTTAATTGGGAGAGCTAATGAAGAACTGGAAACTGATTCTGCCGCTAATGATGAGCGGCGGTCTTATCGCTTGTACGTCGACACCGACGACCACTGAGCCCGTTGAGCCAGAGACACCAGTCGTTGAGCAACCGGTTGAAACACCGGATGTGAAACCTGAAGTAGAACCAAAACCTGAGGTGAAGCCGGAACAAAAACCGGAAACTAAACCTGAGAAGAAACCAGAACCAAAGCCAGAAAAACCAGCTAAGGTACAAAAAACACCTGATGGTATGTTGATTCTGGGTGCTGAAGAGTGGGTCCACATTCCAGCTATCAACCAGACGTTCAAAGGTCGTGTTGATACCGGCGCAACGACATCATCGATCAGTGCGACTGAAGTGGTTCCATTTGAGCGTGATGGCAAAGACTGGGTACAGTTCAAAATCGACATCAATGGTAAGGCGAGCAAAGAGTTCAAACTGCCTGTTGAGCGTTGGGCCAAGATTCGCCAATCTTCATCTGAAGACGTAGATAAGCGTCCCGTCGTTTTAGCTTACATCCAAGTCGGTGACTTAAAAGAGCAAACCGAGTTTACGTTAACAGAACGTGGTCACATGAAGTTCCCAATTTTGTTAGGTCGTAGCTTCTTCCGTGATGTAGCCGTTGTGGATGTATCTAAGAAATACGTTCAGAACAAACCAAGCGGCAAATAACTTACTGTTAAGCGCTTAACGTAATAACAAAAAAGCCTCTCAATCGAGAGGCTTTTTTATTTTCAATCAATTACTTATTGGTGTTAATAAGCAAAACGCGCAGAAAGAACAAGTTGTTGACCATACGTGCCATTGTCTTTTAAATCTGCACCCAACGACAGCTGTTGCGTTGAATGGAAGCGAGCACCAAGGTTGTAGATGGTTTTAGAGTCATCATTGTCGATCAACTGGCCAATACGACCGTGTAATTCAACGTTCTGCATAAACCAAATACGTGTGCCAATGTTAACTTCGGTTTTCCATTCGTCGCCATCACCATTGTCTTTTTTAATGTTGTGGACCAACATTTGGCCGAAGATATCCGCGAACTGACCAGCAGGACCATTAAAACCAATACCACCTGCAATGTCCCAATCGCCGCTGAACTCACTATCGGCACG
Source organism: Vibrio sp. B172a (assembly GCF_030248355.1). NCBI lineage: Bacteria > Pseudomonadati > Pseudomonadota > Gammaproteobacteria > Vibrionales > Vibrionaceae > Vibrio > Vibrio sp. B172a. Next base: position 57,446 of record NZ_JAHGAC010000018.1, read on the forward strand.
GCCTACAAAGTGCGTGTTTTCGGTGAAGTAGGTTGTTACTTCTCCACCAAACGTACCTGGGCTAGTACCCATGCGGAATTCCATCGTGTTGTAGTTGAAGTTGTTTGCATGTGCAGATAGCGGCAAAACAGCGCACAAACCAAAGGCAGCAACCTTTAGAGCTTTACCTAACATGGGTGTCTCCGGGCAAGAAAATAATACGAACGAAAAAAAGGTCTGCAAGATGCAGACCAAGATTTACAAAGTATCATTTTAGGCGTTTCCCGTCACCTAATGCACTAGGACAAAGTGCGTATGATTTTTCAGTTCAATGTTGTGCAGCTCAATTGAGCGGCGAAAAGGCAAAATTACATAACAACAAGGTGTTCTACTTCAATCTCTGGCTTGCTGCCGCCTTCAAACTCGCCAAACAGACGTACTTTTGTCGTTTGGTCAATTGGCGTCGTTAGGCGGATGTCGTCGTCCAGCTCAACCATGATTTCACCAGAGCCGTCGCTAAAGATAAATTGGTCGGCACGAGTTTGACGAAGTAGGTTGCCTTCTACAACCACGTCTTTCTCAGTGAACATGCTTGAGTCTTTAATCAATGCATCGACTTTCTCAACGGTAACAGGACCATTAAATTGAATGCTTGATTGGCCATGGTTGTGGTCTTTAGCCATTGCAACAGTAGGAGCGATAGCAAGTGCAGCGATAGTAGCGATAACAGTGTTTTTCATAATTTGGTTTCTCTATATAGGTGTTCGTTTTTGATGGTGCTATTAAAACAAACCTTATTTGAACCATTACTGATTCGAACATTCATATTCGATTCATTTTCTTGAGTCCTATACTGAGATAACGTTATGATTGTTCACCTTCTTTTTTCTCTTATTAAACGTTCATGAAATCACCAATCCCTTCATTAATGGTTCAAGGCACAACTTCAGATGCCGGAAAAAGCGTCCTTGTGGCAGGTTTATGCCGGGTATTAGCCCGCAAAGGGATAAAGGTTGCCCCATTCAAGCCACAGAATATGGCGTTAAACAGTGCAGTAACTAAAGATGGCGGTGAGATTGGGCGTGCTCAAGCGGTTCAGGCACAAGCTTGCAACGTTGAGCCTACGGTTCACATGAATCCTGTGTTGATTAAGCCTAACAGTGATACCGGTGCTCAGATCATCTTACAAGGCAAAGCGTTGTCGAATATGGACGCTGTCGGCTTTCATGATTACAAGAAAGTGGCAATGGGAACGGTGCTGGATTCATTCGCAAAGCTAACAGATGAATTCGAATCCGTGATGATTGAAGGCGCTGGTAGTCCTGCGGAAATCAACTTAAGAGAAAATGACATCGCAAACATGGGCTTTGCGGAAGAAGCCGACGTTCCGGTCATAATTATTGCGGATATCGACCGTGGTGGTGTATTTGCCCATCTGTATGGAACGCTGGCGTTACTATCCGAATCTGAACAAGCTCGCGTTAAAGGCTTCGTTATAAATCGCTTCCGTGGCGACATCAGCTTGCTTGAATCTGGTCTTGATTGGCTAGAAGAGAAAACGGGCAAGCCTGTACTCGGTGTATTGCCGTACCTTCACGGATTAAACCTCGAAGCGGAAGATGCCATTACGGCACAGCAAGAGCTGTCTTCACAAGTGAAGCTCAATGTTGTGGTACCAGTATTAACGCGTGTCAGTAATCATACCGATTTTGATGTGTTGCGCCTAAATCCAGACATTAATCTTCGCTATGTGGGTAAAGGCGAAAAGATCGATAAAGCCGATCTCGTGATCCTACCGGGCACTAAGTCAGTTCGAGACGATTTGGATTACCTACGTAGCCAAGGTTGGGATAAAGACATTCAACGCCACATCCGTCTGGGCGGTAAAGTCATTGGCATCTGTGGTGGTTACCAGATGCTTGGCAACGTAATTGATGATCCAAATGGCGTAGAGGGCCAGCCTGGTCGTAGTCAAGGTCTTGGTTTGTTAGACATCACGACAACTCTGACCGACAGTAAACAGCTTACTCATTCACAAGCAGATTTATTCCTAAACGGCAAAACAGCCAAAGTGAAGGGTTATGAAATCCATGTAGGAAGAAGTGAAGTGCAGGGCGCACAACCTCTTAAGTTAACTTCTGGCGAAGCAGAAGGAGCGCTGAGTGAATGCGGCCAAATTATGGGAACTTACCTACACGGGTTCTTCGATGAAGCAGATGTGCTGAGCTTGGTGTCTGAATGGGTAAACGGTACTCAAATCAAACAACAAGACTTTGAAGAGTTAAAAGAACAAGGCATTAATCGCATTGCGGATGCGATAGAACAACATATGAATCTTGACTTTCTGTTCAAATAAATCCAGTTTTTAACTGTTTGAAGCATAAATAAAAGTGGACACGTTGTTCCACAATATCTTTTTCTGCCTGTCTAGCACTGGAGTGTTTTTATGAAAGCATGGAAGATTCATGCTTGCCTAGCGGCAATACTGAGCGTTTCATCAGCAGCAAACGCAACGACCGATTTAAAAGTCTATGCGGCTTCGTCAATGACCAATGCGATTGACGATATCGCGCAAAAATTTGAACAACAATACGACGTAAAAGTCACACCAGTATACGGCGGGTCTTCATCCATCGCTCGCCAAATTCTAAACGGCGCACCAGCTGATGTGTTTATCTCTGCAAACATTAAGTGGATGAACTACTTGGTAAAATCAAAAGCCGTAAAGAGTGACAATGTCACCGAGCTGGTTCGTAATAGTCTGGTTCTTATCGCACCTAAAGCTTCAACCGTTACTTCATTTAACTTTTCAGACGCCAATGCATGGGGCCAAGCTTTAGAGGGCAATCGCCTTGCGCTAGGTAACCCAGTCTCGGTCCCTGCGGGCATGTATGCGCGAGAATCTCTTACTAACCTTGGTGTTTGGAAACAACTTGAGCGACAAGTAGCGCCAGCGAAAAACGTTCGACTCGCCTTAGCATTAGTTGAACGCGGTGAAGCGCCACTTGGTGTGGTTTACAAAACGGATGCGCTTTTAACAGATAAAGTAAAAGTGGTCGGTGAATTTGCCAATAACACCCACGCTGATATCGTCTATCCAGCGGCTATCGTTAAAGACTCGACGCAATCAGAACAATTCTTCGAATATTTGAAATCTGATGATGCCAAACAAGTGTTTGCGCAGTACGGTTTTCAATAAAAAGGGCACAGAGTGACAGAACTTGAATACCAAGCCTTAATGTTAAGCCTAAAAGTTGGCGCGTATGCCGTCGTTTGGCTTATTCCATTGGGCGTCGCTCTTGCTTGGTTGCTTTCACGAAAAGAGTTTATCGGCAAATCCATTCTCGACAGCCTTATTCATTTACCGTTGGTTTTACCGCCAGTAGTGATCGGCTACCTACTGCTGATCTCGCTAGGTCGCCAAGGCGTTTTGGGTAACTGGCTTTTTGAACACTTTGGTCTGGTGTTCAGTTTCAACTGGAAGGGCGCAGTTATCGCTTGTATCGTTGTTGCATTGCCTCTAATGGTGCGTTCCGTTCGTCTTAGCTTAGATAATGTCGATCCTAAACTCGAACACGCAGCGTCAACTTTAGGCGCGTCACCTTTAAAAGTCTTCCTAACTATTACGCTACCTTTAACGATGCCCGGCATCATTACTGGCACTATGCTGTCTTTTGCTCGTAGCTTAGGAGAGTTTGGTGCAACGATCAGTTTTGTCTCAAACATTCCCGGAGAGACACAAACCATTCCCTTAGCGATGTACAACTTCATAGAAACACCTGGAGCAGAGATGGAAGCCGCGCGCTTATGCATCATTTCTATTGTCCTGGCTCTGTCGACGTTAATGATTTCAGAATGGTTAAATCGCAAAGCAGCTTCACGTTTGGGGGCTAAGCGATGAGCATCAAAATTCAATTTAAACAATCACTTGGTGAAACTGATTTTGATATCGATTTGTCGTTACCGGGTAACGGAATAAGTGCGTTATTTGGCCGTTCAGGTGCAGGGAAGACTACGTTAATCAATGTTATCAGCGGGCTGGTCACGCCAAAGCAAGGTAAAGTGTCAATTGGTGAACACGTTCTTTTCGATAGTAATGCGGGTATTAATTTACCCACGCACAAACGCAAAATCGGTTATGTATTCCAAGACTCGCGCTTGTTCCCGCATTACTCCGTGAAAGGTAACTTACTCTACGGCGTAGCCGAAAAAGATGATGATTACTTTGATAAAGTGACAGAATTGCTCGCGATTGAGCCTCTACTTAAACGCTTTCCAATCTCGTTATCCGGCGGTGAGAAGCAGCGTGTCGCCATTGCACGAGCCTTGCTATCAAAGCCAAATCTTCTATTGATGGATGAGCCGTTAGCGTCATTGGATATGCCACGTAAGCGTGAAGTCATGCCATTTTTGGAAGAATTGTCTGAACAAGTCAATATTCCTATCGTCTACGTTACCCATAGCTTGCAAGAGATTCTGCGTTTAGCGCAGCACCTGTCGATTCTCGATAAAGGCAGAATCATGACGTCAGGTAAATTGGAAGAGGTATGGGCATCTCATGCTATGCGCCCTTGGCAATCATTCTCAGACCACAGTAGCTTGTTTGAAGGCAAGATCGAGACACACCATGAGAAATACGCGTTGACGTGCGTGAAACTCGCCCCAAGCGCTTGTCTGTGGGTTCAAAAAGTGGATGGGGAACCCAATACACCAATCCGACTGCAAGTGCGTGCAAACGACGTTTCTATCGCGCTAGAAAAGCCAATATCAACATCGATTCGAAACGTATTACCAGCAACGGTGGCGTCAATAGAAGCGCTCTCAACTGGTGAAGATAAGCAAAGTATCACTGTCTCGTTAAAGCTTGATGAAGATTGTCACTTGTGGGCGACGATAACACCGTGGGCATTGGATGATCTGAATTTGAAAGTCGGTGATGAGGTTTATGCTCAAGTTAAAGGTGTGAGTGTCACGCAACGCGATATTGCTTTGGCGCATCATTAAGTTCTCTAAACCGTAGATACACAAAAGGCCGCAGGGTGCGGCCTTTATTATTAAAGAAAGTGTCGGAATTACTTCGCGAAAACTTCTTTGAATTCACGCTTAAGAAGAGGGTCACGACGTGCTTTCTTAAGTTGCTTAACCATGTCTTTTACACAGTTGTGTAGAACATTGTCTAGCAGTTGAGCACGGTAGTCTTCTTTATCTTCATCTGTCATGTTTTCTGGCAGGTTAAGAGTCGGGAATTCTTCCATTACATTCAGACCAGCAAAAGCTTGGCCAACAGAAACTAGAGCGTGGAACTGCTCGAAGTTGTCTAGAATGTTTTGTGCACTTCCTGGCATTTCATCCCAAGATGCACGAACAGCTTCTTCAGACACTTCATGGATAGAGGTAACCATCTCGAACATTTGCTCTGGAACTTCATCGAATTCGATAACTTTACGTAGTTCTGGAGAAATAGCTTCTAGATCGATTTTTTTGCTTTCGTTGTTAGTTGCTTCTGACATCATGAGTCCTGTTAGTACATAAGAGCGCACGTAATTTGTAGTGCGTAATGTAACCAGATTAAAGTGTCTCTAGTTACAAAAGGCGGGAATATTAATACCAAATGCGTCAAATAGCTACCATAAGAACTATCTGATTACGTGACCGTTCAACAAAAAAATATAGCACTAAATTTGTCGCGTAATGCAACAACCTCGTGTGTATGATATATGTTTAATAAAGACTGATAAAAAGAATGGAACGCGCTATGCAACCGACAGGGACATCAATGCGCATTCTCTTAGTTGATGACGTTCAGCTAGACCGAATGCAGTTGGCAATCCGATTAAAACAACAAGGTCACATTGTTAAAGCCGTTGGCAGTGGGATGGAAGCCCTCAATACCTATGAGAGTTTCGACCCTGAACTCGTGCTGCTGGATATTGCGATGCCGGACATGAACGGCTTCGAAGTTTCACTTCATATCAGAGAAACCTTTCCAGACTGGATCCCAATCATCTTCTTAAGCAGCCATGAAGAGCCTGAAATGATCGCGAAAGCAATCGAAGCGGGAGGTGATGACTATTTGATTAAGCCTGTTGATAAGCTTGTTCTAAACTCTAAGTTAATGGCAATGCAGCGAATTGCGCACATGCGTCGTGAGTTAAAGCAAGCCACCGCACAGCTCGAAGAGATGAATTCACGTTTGCAACAACAGGCAAATGAAGATGGCCTAACCAAACTCTACAACCGTCGTTATATTGATCAGAAGCTCGAAACCATGATTGCATGGCACGGTCGTCACCACATGCCGATGGCGTTAATTCTTCTTGATGTCGACTTCTTTAAGCCGTTTAACGATAACTACGGCCACATAGAGGGGGATCGCTGTCTACAAGCCATCGCGAATCAGTTAAAAGCAACCTTCTGTCGTTCTGGTGAATATGTGGGGCGTTATGGAGGGGAAGAGTTTGTCATCTTACTTAATAGCACAGATGCGCAAACCGCAGAAAAAGAAGCTGAGCGTGTACAAGAAGCGATGTACTTTCTTGATTATCCTCATGCGTATTCAAGCGTCGCAAACAGGGTGACAGTGTCACAGGGGGTGTTTGCATTTCAGCCTACAGGTAAGGATAATGTCGCCGAATTGTACGCGACAGCAGATAGGGCGCTATATACGTCCAAATCGCTTGGAAGAAATACGTACACGGTGGTAAATGCAAGTTAAATCAAAAGGATAAGATGAAATACGCTTTAGTGACATTGTCACTTATTTCAATGGCAACTCACGCCAGTCCTGTTCAACAAACTTTGCAGAAAGAGTTTGAGCGTAACTTTGCCATCGGTATCGTGCTATCAGACAGTGATGTGTTCACTCTTGGCTTTCACGACTTTGACCCTAACAAATACCTCGACATAGACAACGAAGACATAGGAACGCAAGATTCCGTTGACTTGAGAAAACAAGTTGCTATTTCCACACTTCCTTACCATCTTTCTCTCACTGACGACGAGCAATCCCCAACAAAATACAACTTAAAAGGGCGCTTGTATGCATTGGGAATCGATCAAGACGTTCATATAAATGAAGACAAAACCCCTGATCGAAACAAAGAGCTCATTCTAGGTTCTTATACCGAACTCGAACGCCAAAACAAACTGACAGAACATCTCACCTTGAGCACCGCCGCTGGCGCTCATCTTATGTATTATCGCAACGAGTATGACTACCGAAGTGATGCTATCAGTGACTTGAGGCCCTTTTTAGATGGCGTATTCCTGAATACCGATGCATGGGCTATTGTTGGCGAAGTGAACGCCGAGCTGAAGTATTTAGAAAACGAGCATTGGGGCAAATGGTATATTTGGTCTTCTCAACATTATTTCTACGGTAAAGGATGGGGAGAAGGCAATAACGGGGATGTCGGCAACCCAGAAGGCTGGTATTGGGTCAACGGTGTAAAGTTATTCTATGACTTTACCAAGGTGGGCCGAACGGTCCAGTCCGTTTATACCAGCTTTAACCGAGTTGATGTAGGTGGAGACACAAGCAAACCGATGAACACGTCGCATTACTATGAAGCGAGTGTAGGCTGGCTGATGACGCCACCATTTAAGTCAGATTGGATTGACAATGTCGGTCTGGGGCTGACCATTAACTATGGCAGCGCGCTAAAAGGCGGCAGTTTAGTGTTGTTCTTTAATCAAGAATAGTTTTTATAAGCGTTAGGCGTGGCAGTACTTCACACAGTTTCTGCCCGCTTTTTTGGCTTTATACAAAGCTTCATCCGCAAGCTTAATGACATCTGCAGGGTTTCGTGCACTGCGACTGTCTGCAACACCAAAGCTTGCTGTAACTGACACCGTTTTCTTCTTCGAATCTGCACTACCGCGTTTTTTACGACCTTGCTTGTTGTCGTCAGGGCGGGTGTCTTGGTCACGAAGAATCATTTCATATTGCGCTATCAATTCGCGAACTTCTTCTAAATGCGCTTCACAGTCTTCTGTATATTTGCCTTTGAAAACAATGGTGAACTCCTCGCCACCAAAGCGGTAAACTTTCGCGCCACCTTGTGTCTTCATTAAGCGCGATGCAACCATCTTTAACACGTCATCGCCTGTGTCATGGCCATAGGTATCGTTGAACTTTTTAAAGTGGTCAACGTCTAGCATCGCAATAGTAAATTTACGTCCCATGTGTTTAAGCTCAAGATCCAACGCACGGCGGCTTGGAATCAGAGTCAAACTGTCGGTAAAAGCCAATTGATGACTAGCCGAAGTAGAGTAGATGATGATCAAAAGACCTGTCAGCGTAAACATCGTGCTCGAAATATACTGAACGTCAAAGAAGATAAACGTTGCTGATGCAAGCACCATAGCAGAGTAGGTCATGGCATGAATGATCTTGTTTTTCTTTAAGACCAAGATACCCAGGAAACACACGATGCCAATGCAATACAACACCAAGACGAGTGGTAACTTAGAGAGAGTCGGCACGATAAACAAGATCCCGTTAGTCCATTCGTCAAATCCACCTTCGACGTAATACGTCAAAGTCACGTAGGACCAAAATACGAACATGATCAGCATGAACACGTAAGTCAACGTCGCTCTTGAATCAAAACCTTCTTTATTAAAGATGAATACCGCGAGAAATGAAACGGGTAACAAGCTCGCTAGTATGGTGAGCTCTAAAAGCGCAGTTCCGGTTTGAAGAGGGACTTGAAGACGATGTTGAATCACAAAGTAGGCAAAGAGCATGGCGATACAGACCATGGACTCTCGACCTTGCTTGAATGGATAACACATCAACAACGCACAGCCGAGCAAAATGTACGGCAAATTCGCAGCAATTCCCCAGTTAGATTGTGTCATCTGAATGATGTTATCCATACCCAAACTGACTACGCCCAACAACAAGATTGGGAATAGGAATCGAAAGCCTGGGGAGGTCATTAAAGATGAAACCATCTACTGCAAATTACCTGAAAATAGTTGAATATATCTAGTGAGTTACATTAAGCATTCAATTAATACCGTGTGCAAACAGTATAAATTCTGTAACTTTCAAAACTAACAAGAATACGTGTATTTGGGAATTTTCCAAGTGTTTTACAGCGAACGCTTACAAAAAGAGAGAGGTTGATTAAATTAAGAGCAATCAACGAGTTGCACGTTAGTCCCGACTGCTATACTTTCAAAGTGTTGAACAAAGGAGAAAAATCGATGCAGATCAGTTCAGACGTACACAATTACATGGAAACACTGGTTGGGCTGGTGCTTGCTTCAGAGCAGTACGTGGAGCAGTTCGACAATGAACAATTGGCGGATATTGCATGTTTAGCGCTCATTCAACTAAAGCCGGTATACATTCGTCATGACATCGATTTTTTGTCTGCACTTCCAGAGCGTAAACTGGCTCAATTCAAACAAAGTGTCGATGTGGCGGTTGAGAACGCAGCAGTGATGATTCAGGAAGACAGACGCAAAAATCGTAACAATGATGTGCCTGTAATTTTGTCGCATACCAGTTATGATGAAGACAAAGAACTGGATTGGTTTGAGAAACCGATCCTCAACGTCAACATAAAGTAATTGATACTCACCACTGTATAGAAAACTACCTATAAGAGAGTGGGCATACCCAAGGAGGAACCGTGGGATTCTTTTCGCGCTTGTTTGGTGGCAGTGACAAAGCTGTCGAAGTAAAAACCGTTGAACCAGTAGAATACAAAGGCTACTTAATTTACCAAGAAAGCCTTTCAGAAGGTGGCCAGTACCGCATCGCAGGGCGTATCGAAAAAGATTTCGACGGAGAAGTGAAATCACACCGTTTTATCCGTTCAGATTTGCTAGGTTCAGAGCAAGACGCCAACGAACTGATGCTAAAAAAATCGCAGATGTTTATCGACCAAATGGGTGAAAAGATCTTCGATTAAGAAATCACTGCAACTTGATTCGAATCATCTTAAAGAGAGCCATTAGTGTATATGCTGATGGCTCTCTTTCTTTTTTAGGCTTAAATATCTGTAAAACAAGCAGTTAGCAGACGTCTGGTTAGACCTCTGCTTAGTGATGCAAATCGTTGTTATTTTTCAGCGCGAAGTGGAGAATCATTCATTACGTGGCGTTATATGTAATGAAATTTAGTATTTTTATTACAAAACACTTGAAGTCACGATTGACGTTAGATAAAAACAGAATAATAACAGGACTGTTAGTCAAGAAGTGACTGTGCAAATGGGTGACCCCAAACACCATCATTCGTTTGTATTTATCTTGCGTAGTAAACAGATAGAAATAAAAAAGAATTAGAGTAGAGCGACGCTCTGTTTTGGGACTAATTTATTGATATGTATACAAGGAGTATGCGTTTTGCAAATCGGTGTACCTAGAGAAATACTCGCGGGTGAATCGCGAGTAGCTGCATCACCAAAGTCGGTTGAGCAGTTAATTAAGTTGGGGTTCGATGTCGCAATCGAATCACAAGCGGGGGTGCTAGCCAGTTTCGATGATGCCGCTTATGAAGCTGCTGGGGCGAAAATTGTATCTAGTGAAGAAGTATGGACATCAGGCTTAATTCTCAAAGTCAATGCGCCACTCGTAGATGAAGAAAAAGGCATCGACGAAATCGCATTACTGCAAGATGGCGCAACATTAGTGAGCTTCATCTGGCCTGCTCAAAATGCAGAGTTAATGGAACAACTCTCTAGCAAGAACATCAACGTTCTCGCAATGGATGCGGTTCCTCGTATTTCTCGTGCTCAAGCATTAGACGCACTCTCTTCTATGGCGAACATTGCCGGTTACCGTGCAGTGGTTGAAGCCGCTCATGAATTCGGTCGATTCTTCACTGGTCAAATCACCGCTGCTGGTAAAGTACCGCCTGCGAAAGTATTGGTTGCAGGTGCAGGTGTAGCAGGTCTTGCTGCTATCGGTGCAGCAGGTAGCCTTGGTGCTATCGTTCGTTCTTTTGACGTTCGTCCTGAAGTAAAAGAGCAAGTTGAATCGATGGGCGCAGAGTTCCTAACGGTAGACTTCAAAGAAGACTCTGGTTCAGGTGACGGCTACGCAAAAGAAATGTCGGATGAATTCAACAAGAAAGCAGCTGAGCTTTACGCTGAGCAAGCGAAAGATGTTGATATCATCATTACAACTGCACTGATTCCTGGCAGACCAGCGCCAACGCTTATCACCAAAGAGATGGTTGATAGCATGAAAGCGGGCAGTGTGATCGTTGACCTTGCTGCTGCAAACGGTGGTAACTGCGAATATACAGTAAAAGATCAAGTTATTACCACGGCTAACGGCGTGAAAATCGTTGGTTACACTGACATGGTAGGTCGTCTGCCAACGCAATCTTCTCAGCTTTACGCAACCAACCTTGTAAACCTTCTGAAACTGCTTTGCAAAGAGAAAGATGGCAACATCAATATCGACTTCGAAGACGTTGTGCTTCGTGGCGTAACAGTAGTAAAAGAAGGCGAAGTGACATGGCCTGCGCCACCAATTCAGGTTTCAGCACAGCCACAAGCCAAACCGCAAGAACCAGTTAAACCTCAACCTAAAGTTGAAGAACCTACGTCACCACTGAAGAAATTCGGTGCTCTAGCTGTTGGTTTAGGTGCCTTTGCTTGGGTTGCCTCTGTTGCTCCGGCGGCATTCCTATCTCATTTCACCGTATTCGTACTGGCGTGTGTAGTAGGTTACTACGTAGTTTGGAACGTAACACATGCACTGCACACACCGCTTATGTCTGTAACCAACGCGATTTCAGGCATCATCGTAGTAGGTGCACTGCTGCAAATTGGTCAGGGTAATGGTGTCGTTACCTTCCTATCATTCATTGCTGTACTCATTGCGAGCATTAACATCTTTGGTGGCTTTACCGTAACCAAACGTATGCTCGAAATGTTCCGCAAAGATAAATAATAGGAGTGACCAATGTCTGCAGGATTAGTACAAGCGGCATACATCATTGCTGCGCTATTTTTCATCTTAAGTCTCGCGGGACTTTCTAAACAAGAATCGGCAAGAAACGGTAACTACTACGGTATTGCGGGTATGGCGATTGCGCTCATTGCGACAATCTTTAGCCCGAATGCGGAAGGTTTTGTTTGGGTCATCATCGCGATGGTCATCGGTGGTAGCATCGGTATCCACTACGCGAAGAAAGTAGAAATGACTCAAATGCCAGAACTGGTTGCGATCCTACATAGCTTTGTAGGTATGGCAGCGGTATTGGTAGGTTACAACAGTTACCTAGAGCCACCAGCGCCAGTTTCAACTGACCTAGCTGGTATGCACGCTGAACACGTAATTCACCTAGTGGAAGTCTTCCTTGGTGTGTTCATCGGTGCGGTAACCTTTACTGGTTCAGTCGTTGCTTTCGGTAAGCTACGCGGCACGATCTCTTCTTCGCCACTTAACTTGCCTCACAAACACAAAATGAACCTTGCGGCGATCGTCGTTTCTACGCTTCTTATGATTTACTTCGTAAAAGCGGACGGCAGCATGTTCGCACTGATCGTAATGACGCTGATTGCTTTTGCATTCGGTTACCACTTGGTGGCGTCTATCGGTGGTGCAGATATGCCGGTTGTGGTTTCAATGTTGAACTCATACTCAGGTTGGGCAGCAGCGGCAGCAGGTTTCATGCTTGCAAACGACCTCTTGATCGTGACAGGTGCATTGGTAGGTTCTTCTGGTGCGATCCTTTCTTACATCATGTGTAAAGCAATGAACCGCTCGTTCATCAGCGTTATCGCTGGCGGCTTCGGTCAAGAAGTTGTGATTTCAAGTGATGAAGAGCAGGGCGAGCATCGCGAAACTTCAGCAGAAGAAGTAGCAGAGATGCTGAAGAACTCGAAATCAGTGATCATCACTCCGGGATACGGCATGGCAGTAGCTCAAGCGCAATACCCAGTGCATGAGATTACTGAGAAGCTACGCGCACAAGGTATTGAAGTTCGCTTCGGTATTCACCCAGTAGCGGGCCGTCTGCCTGGTCACATGAACGTACTGCTAGCGGAAGCCAAAGTACCTTACGATATCGTGCTAGAAATGGACGAAATCAACGATGACTTCCCAGAAACAGATACCGTTCTTGTCATCGGTGCAAACGACACGGTCAACCCAGCAGCTCTTGAAGATCCAAACAGCCCAATTGCAGGCATGCCTGTACTAGAAGTTTGGAACGCGCAAAACGTAGTCGTATTCAAGCGTTCAATGAATACGGGTTACGCAGGTGTTCAGAACCCACTGTTCTTTAAAGAAAACACCTCAATGCTGTTCGGTGATGCGAAAGAAAGCGTCGAGGCAATTTTCAAAGCACTTTAATATAATTTGCTTTAAAACTAATCAAGGCCAGCATTCGCTGGCCTTTTTTTGTGCGCTTTCAATGTTATAGTACTGCAAATCCTTAAGCCGTCTAATGTCATTTGCTTGTTTATTGATGTATAGTTCTGGCTAATATAATTAGTAACGGTAACAGTTTGATTAAACAGTTTTTGCTACGTTCTGCCTTAATGCTGCCAATTTTTTCGGCACCCGCATTTGCAGATTCATTACCAGAACGAATAGATACGTTTACAGAGCTATTTAATTACGAAGTGGCTCTTAAATCGTATGATATACGCATACTGCAGTCTAACTATCCGACCAAGTTACTGTCGCCGGATTCGATGTTGCCTCAAACGGCAGATTATCCGCTGAAAGACATTCAGCAATTGTACCGTTTAGCGAACACGTGTCGCGGAAAATTACCATTAAGTCCTTTAATTACTGAACCTTTAGTCTTTACACGTGCCATATGTAAGGGGACGCAACTTACACCACGTTGGTTCTCGCGTAGCGGTTTAATTCACCCAGGTGGTGGTACCTACGCAGCACGTTATGCAGAGAAGTATCCTGAGCTACGTCCTAAACTTGCTCAGTACATGCATATCAAAGAGCGAAATAACGACGAAGGGGACGAGCTACTCGAAAGCCTACAGAATATGGATGATGACGCGATCAACGCTCTCATCGCTGGCGCGAGTATGTTTATTGAAGGAAAAGAGTTGTGGTTACGCCGTGGCGACCATTACTTTGTATTCGCTAAAAACGTCTGGCAGGAGAACGTAGCAAACGCTGGTCTGTCTTACGGTTTAGCATCAGAAAGCCGAAGCTGCTTCGTAAAACGCGGCAACATTTGTTGGGATGTCGAAGATCACTCGCAAGTGTTGCGGATCAGTATGATCATCCTCGTGATTGCCAATATTTTGTTGGTGATCGGTTGGGCAGTGTATCGTTGGAACAGTAAACGGGAAGAAATGCGCAGCCGAATGTTGGTGCTGCAAATTCTAACGCACGAACTGAGAACGCCGATCGCATCACTGTCTTTAACAGTTGAGGGTTTCCGTCGCGAATTTGAACATCTGCCAGAAAGTGTTTATGACGAATTTCGCCGATTGTGTGAAGATACGCGCCGATTACGCCAATTAGCAGAGGCAAGTAAGGATTATTTGCAATCTGATAACCAAATGCTTGCAACAGACTGGGTTCCATCCGTTGCAGAATGGCTAGAATATAAGATTGAAGAAGAATTTGATAACGCTGTACTTTTCAAAATAAATGAAGATGTAGCTGCTAAAGTTAACGTGTATTGGCTCGGGACCTGTATCGATAACTTGCTACGTAACGCATTAAAGTATGGTGAAGCACCGGTTGAGCTATGTGTAGAAACCAGTGCAGATAAAATCATTATCCAAGTCATCGATGCCGGCAGTTTAACTGCGAAAGATTGGGCAAACCTAAGAAAACCGTTCGTGAGTAAGAGCGGCTTAGGACTTGGACTAACAATAGTTGAATCAATGGTAGGCCGCATGGGCGGAAAAATGTCCCTAATGGGACCACCTACAACCTTTATATTGGAGATACCTTGTGAAACAGACACTGCTTCTCGTTGAGGACGATAAAAACTTGGCTGACGGCCTGTTAGTAAGCCTGGAACAAGCAGGATATGAGTGTTTACATGTGGAGCGTATTTCAGACGTTGAGCCACAATGGAAAAAGGCTGACTTAGTCATTCTGGATCGCCAACTACCAGACGGCGATTCCGTACAATCTCTTCCTGAATGGAAAAAAATTAAAGATATCCCAGTAATCCTGCTAACAGCATTGGTTACTGTTAAAGATAAAGTAGCGGGCCTAGACTCTGGCGCAAACGACTACTTAACCAAACCTTTCGCTGAAGCGGAGCTATTTGCTCGCATTCGTGCACAACTGCGTGCACCAGATTCAGCAGAGCAAGGTAACGCTGATAAAGTTATGACAAAAGACCTAGAGATCGACCGTGCAACGCGCGAAGTCGTATTTAAAGGTGAAATGATCACACTGACTCGTACAGAGTTCGACTTGTTGTTGTTCCTAGCATCAAACCTAGGCCGTGTATTTACACGTGATGAATTGCTTGACCACGTATGGGGTTACAACCATTTCCCAACAACGCGTACCGTTGATACTCACGTACTTCAGCTTCGCCAAAAACTGCCTGGTCTTGAAATCGAAACGCTTCGTGGCGTTGGCTACAAGATGAAAGCGTAAGAGCAAGAATGAAAACACTACTTCCTGTAGTTCTATCATTACTGTTAGTGAAACCAGTCCATGCAACGGACTGGTTTCAAACAAACACACCTCTCACACAAGCACACCAACATCTCCTAGAAGATGACCTTGGTGGCATGTTCAATTCCCTGGTCGAACTCTGGCAAAGTGAACCCAATAAAGAGCTAAGACCGCATCTTAATGACTTGCTTGCTCAATCATTATCTAAAGACTGTGGTAAATCTCTTACAGGTGTCACACTGCCTGATTGGATCAGCGGTATTAACGTAATTCGTCAGACTATTCAAAGTCCGGGTCGTGACACTTACCGCTTAGTGGTGAAGTTACGTGCAACCACCGATATTGAAGACATTTCGTTTCGTCGTTGGGTTGATAGCTCAATCTCTGCGGATGCCTCATTTAACTATGAAGAGCCGCAAGAGGGCGCAGAACTCGCGAATGAACGAAACTTCCTCAAGCGCTATAACTTAACCGGTAAGTTAGACGCAGGGTTGTATCATCTTTCAATCACGACGAAAGATAACCGCACGTACCGCACTTGGGTAATCTTAGGGGATTCGAACTCGACGCAATACGTTCGTTGGACATCTAAAGAGAATTGGAAGGTCGAAAAGAGCGCATTACGAAATCCGCACTGTCCATTGCCACAACTCGAAGTCGGCTTATACGATTATGTTGAAGGGCAATACGATCAAGTGTGGAAAAAGACCTACGAGTCTAACTATCCAAATGCACTAGAGCTTGAAGGCATCCCCAACGATCGCTATGTGTTAGCTGTGAGCATTAACAGTCGCCGTTGGCAAGGGGACATTATTGTGGAGCAGGCTCAAACTATTAGTCGAACTTATGATGTTTCTCTCGAAGAATAGTTAAAGAAATTACATTTGTGCCGATATAAGTTCAGGAAGAACAAAAACACAAGTGTAGTATGAAGACACAATACAAAATTTTAGCCACTGCAATGACTGCTGCGCTATTCTCTGGCGCGGCTTCTGCTGCTACTTACGCAGTCGAGGCACGCAGTGATGCAATGGGTGGCGTTGGCACCGTATCTGCCTCTTACCTAACAGCACCATTCTTTAACCCAGCTCTAACCGCGATTTACCGACGTAATGACGATGCTGGTATGATCGTACCGAGCTTTGGTATTAACTATAACGACCAAGATGGCTTAATCGATGAGATTGAGCGCATTGGTAAACTTAATGACCCTACAGATATCGTCAATTCATTGAACGCCATTGATGGGCAGAAGATGGACTTCGATTTGGGCGGCGTTGTGGCAGTTGGTATCCCTAATCGATTTTTATCGGCAACGGCTTACGGCAAGCTTTACACTGAATCCTTTGTAGCTCCGGAAGTTGATACTTCGGTTCCAGCTGATTCTCTCAAAAACAGTTATGTTCGCGGCGTTTCAATCGGTGTAGCAGAAGCGGGGGTCTCTCTCGCGAAGTACACCAACTTCATGAACCAGCACCTGTCATTTGGTATCACACCTAAACTGCAGCGTATCTACACTTATTCATACGCGACAAGCTTTGCTGCGTTCGATACGAAAGATCTACGTGAAAATGAAACCGCAGAAACCATGTTCAACTTGGACGCTGGCGCTCTTTGGTTCTTCGGTCCGTATCGATTAGGTATTTCTGCGAAGAACTTGATTGGCCGAGATGTGAAAACCAAGTCATTCACATACAACAGCGACACAATCCAATCCTATGAATACAGCATGCGACCTGTTTACACCGTTGGTGCAGGTTACGTAGCGGATTACTTTAGCTTCAGTGTTGATTACGACCTAAATGAAGAGAAGAAGTTCTCTACCTTTGATGACAACACACAAATGCTACGTGCGGGTTTTGAAATCGATGTACTACGCCAGCTTGCGCTTCGTGGCGGTTACATGAAAAACCTAGCTCGTTCAGACGACGAGGGCACGATTACTGCGGGTATTGGATTATCACCACTCAACTTAATAGAGATGGATATTGCCGCTCAATACACCAATGAAAACGCAATGGGCGCTTCAATTAATTTCCTTGCGACCTACTAAGCGAATCGTTATAGTCAGCTCCTCACATTGAGGAGCTTTTTTATGTTTGACGATTTACCACCTCTGTCCCATCAAGAACAGCAACAAGCTGTAGAACGTATTCAAGAGCTAATGCAAAAGGGTACCAGTACCGCAGAAGCGATTAAGATCGTTGCAGAGCAAATTCGAGCAGAATACGCAGCAAAGAAACAAGACTAAGAAATTACGAAGAGCAGGGCACAGACCCTGCTTTTTTACGCCCGTCGTATACCCAACCAAAGCAGACAACTCACCACCTTTCTTCTAACAAAATATTCCGTTACCACGTCACACGAATAAGACAGAAGTACAGCAGAATGCTCTACCATAATCAGTTAGTAAAATTTTACCAACTTCAATTAACTGTCACTTTTAAAATGCAGGGAAAAACACCACCCAAAGAGACTGAAATTGACAAAAACCATGAAATACAATCAGTTAACGAAGAATAAAAGACTAACGCAGAGTTTTATGATGCATGGTTTTGTAATTAAATTACAAGGACTGATTTAAGTGATAAAACGGGTAGTGGAATATTCTGTAGAAATCTAAAAGAGACGCCGTCACTTTAATACTCACTTAGATAAGTTCGATATCAAGGGAGCTTTGACGACAGTAAGTGCTTGCGGACTAACATCCATTAATCCAACAGTACTCACCCATAACAGCAAATCTAAAAGCGTGAATTGAAAGAAATTGGATTGGACGGATGTACAGTTAGTGCTGTTATTTTTTAGAAAATGATCATTGGGCAACACAGCGAGGCAGAGCGAATGTGGGAACCTGTTTTACTTACGTGTTACATCGTAACGTAGGGCGTAACAAAAGAAATGGAGTGCAACACGCTTGCACCACTAATAGTGATCTGCGAAGGGACGTTTGGTTTCACGACCTGATTTTGCTTCAATGCAGAAGCTCAGTGGTAAGTTCTCGAAAGAAAATAGAAGAATGTAAGTAAGGTTGAGTTATGTATGGTGGGTCTAATCATTGTGTAATGAGGATCTGAAAAACGCTTAAACCTTTCGAGCGAATTCAGACCCACACTAATGACGATTTACACAGCGGGCAGTGAACCAATACATTTGGCAGGTCGATTGACCTCGACAGGCTTCCAATTCGTTTTCATCGACGCCCACCAAAATCAAGAAGCCTTAGAAAAGCCGAACCTTAGCGATGGGGTTCGGTTTTTTGATTTTAGTTGGCATTTATGATGGCACTTACTAAACAAAAACTGAACCAATGGCATTTGGTTCAGTTTGCAAGTTGTCAGCTAGCGGTGCTTCTCTTTACCGTCTTAGCTTTTTGTTTGAACTTATCATCTATTGTTCCCATTGCATGAAGGCGACCAAGCAGCTTTGAAGTAACAGAAGAGGACATCGCGTAAGGCAGATCTTTAATCTCGTACCAAATCCCGAGCTCTTCGTGCATCTTACGATGTTGCTCATTTCGAACTTTTATACTTTCACCTTCAACAACCACACCAGTCACGAGTTTAGCTTGGTTGGATTTGTAGAGTTTGGTTTTAGTAGGGTGCATGATATGTCCATGCTTCGTGATAATCTTCTTAGCAGAACTTCTGAATAACTTATTCATCTGCATGCCAGAAAAGGTGAGGTCATCAACATACACAGTCATCGTCACTTTATGTTTTGTAGATAGCGCTTCAAGCTCAGAGAACATTCTAATATTTGCCCAGAAAGCTAAAGGCATACTTATTCTACTTCCCGTTGGGATGTGCTTATGGCAAGTGCATAAATCGGCAAGTATTTCAGCCACATCACTTGAGCACTTCATCACACTGTAAAAGAATGAGAAACCATGTTCCACGTTGTTGAAGGGAAAAAAGACTTTACGTCTGTTGCCAATTTAGCCTATCTGCCCAAGCATTTCGACTAGCTGAAGATGCTCGTCACGCCAGAACACAAAGCTTTCAGGCTGAACTCACGACCAGATGGCGCGTTTCTTACACACACGAAAACCAGACCAACGTAAATCATTCGGCAAGTAGCCAAGTGACTTAATCAACATGACTTTTTCTGCCATTGGATTGATTGGAACAGTGCCATCAAGCCAACGGGTAATCGTCGGTTTGGATACGTGAGAGTATTCAGTGCCTTGTTTGATAGATTTAAACTCACGCCAAAAGAGTGTTTAATGACTCGTGAAAGATGACAATGCTGGAGCTAATACATGAAGCGATAATTATCTTTTTCACTGAAGGTAATCAGCAACGGCTAAAGTCTTAAAAACAAAGAATGTCGTTAATCTTAAGAGGACATTTTAAAGTGGCTCAAGCCGGACATTACTATCTGGGACTTACACCCCAAGTGCGCATTATGGG
>NZ_JAHGAC010000019.1:0-98961 GCF_030248355.1 Vibrio sp. B172a
AGTCCCGTCCGCTCCGCCATTTATTCAGACAAAGCCCTAGCAGAAATGCTAGGGCTTTTTCGTTTGCGCTATTATTTTGCTCTGCGACCAACGAGTCCAATTGAGTGCAAGCCTAGCCACTCCGCCACTTATTTAGAAACCCAGTCTTCGGACTGGGTTTTGTCGTTTAAGAGCAAAGAAATTTTCCCTTTCAGGAAACTAGTCCCATAGCCACAACCCCAAACTAGACGTCCCCGCCGACTCTCCTATTTACTCCAGACCCCAGCAGAAGTGCTGGGGTCTTTCCGTATTTGCGATATTATTCTGGTCTACGAGTAGTGAGTATTAATTGAGTGCAAGTTCAGTCGCTCTGCTACTTATTTAGATTATTTAGAAACCCAGCCTTTGGACTGGCTTTTGTTCTTTCTAGAGTATAATGACATCCCCTTTTAGGAAGCATATCCCCAAAAGACGTTCTCTTAGTCGAGTGCTCCTTCAAGCGTTTCCGATTTAATTTTTCTTATTCAGAAAAACACTAAATAACGATGTGAAAGAGCGCCTTGGACTTTTCGTATCTATGGGCTTGTTAATTCTCTAATAAAGCTTAGTTAGCATGTAATCTACGTTTCGGACTTATCAACTCATTTAGAATGCCCTATCTTAATCTAGTAATGATTTTGATGTTTGAGTCGATAAGCTCCATAGCTCTCGCTAGTCTCGTCTTCACTTATTCCTGTAAAGCAGGCCTTAATCAGAAGACCCTATATTCCATCATTCATTAACGGCTAAGCTTTGGAGTTGTTCTTATAGTATGGGGGAGGGAGAACTTCTTCTTTTCAATTTGGCAAGCTACTGTCGACTCTCCTCTTAGTGTTACATCGGTCTGTGTACATGATTAAGGATTAAGAAGCGCTGCATGAAATTACTAGAGCTAAGGGGGAGGGAAATAGGCTTTAGTTTATTGTTTTGGCTTTAGATACCCTAGGTTTTAGGCATAAAAAAGGCAGCCAAATAGCTGCCTAGTTTGAAAATTGTAGAAGTACTTACTCTTGAGAAGCTTTTGCTTCTTGTGGTTCAACTGAGCCTTCTGCTTCCATTTCTTTCTCAGCTTGTTTCGCTTTCTCGATCATTGGCGTAATGGTGGAGCCTTGAATCAGGATTGAGAATACGACCACCGAGTAGGTCATCACCATGATGATCTCTTTCACATCAATCAATTTCTCTGGAATAACTAAGATACCCGATGGGATTGATAGCGCCATAGCTAGAGCGAGGCCACCGCGCAAGCCACCCCAAGTTAAGATCTTAATAGACCATGGATTATATTTTCTATAGCGCTTAAACCCAATGTAAGAAATGAACACACTTAGATAACGAGCAGCAAGTACTAGTGGTACTGAAATTGCCATCATAATCCAGTCTTCTTTGTGGAATTCGAACAGCAGCATCGACATACCAATCAGAAGGAATAGCACGCCATTCAAGAACTCATCGACCAACTCCCAAAAGTGGTCTAGATGATCTTCACTCTCTTTAGAGAAGCCAATAAAGCGTGTCCAGTTACCGATCATGATGCCTGATACCACCATTGCAAGCGGACCCGAAACGTGAAGGTATTCCGCAAATGCATAACCAGCGGTTGGCACACCAATAGTAAGCAATAGCTCCATTGAGTGGTCATCAGTGGCGCTGATTAAGTAGTGGAAAATAAGACCTAGTACGAAGCCATAAACGATGCCACCAATCGCTTCTTGAACAAATAGAAGTGTCACACTGCCAACGGTAGGTGCTTCAGTACCGAAGGCGATGGTGAATAGTGTTACGAAAATTACCAGACCAAAGCCGTCGTTAAACAGAGATTCACCTTCGATCTGTGTAGAGATTCGTTTTGGTGCATTAAGCTTTTTAACAATGGCGAGTACAGCAATCGGGTCGGTTGGGGAGATAAGCGCACCGAAGAGCAGACAGTAGACGAGGTCAAATTGAATGCCGATAACTTGGCAGAAGCCGTAAAGTACAAAACCGATAAAGAAGGTTGAGAAGAGTGTTGCACCTAAAGCGAGTACGGTGATTTCCCATTTTTGATCTTTGAGGTTAGGGAGTTTGATACCCAAACCACCGGCAAAAAGTAGGAATCCGAGTATACCTTTAAGAAGAAAATCCTCGAAGTTAATGCTGGTAACAGTTTCGGTCGCTATCTCGGTGAGATGAAACCAATCATTTTGACCTGCGATTAGAATGAGGAGTGAAAGAATCATCGAACCGGCAGTGATTGCGATGGTGGTTTGCATCTTTCCTATCTTACTGTTTACAAAGGCAATAACCATTGCCGCTGCAGATAGAAAACATAAAGTATGATAGACCGACATAGAGCTCTCTATTTGTAACATTTTATGAATGGAATTCTCGGACGATGTTGACTAAATAGCAAACATTTTTTCGAGATTATTTTGTAACTCGACGGAGACAAAATAATCAGTAATTCGTATTTTAGACGTCTAGACTCCTTTAATTTGTGTGATAGGATGGAGAGATAACTAAAGGAATGAGGCTGTACTGTGGGAAGTAATGTAAGACAACAGATTGAAGCTCAATTAAAGCAACGTATCTTGCTGATCGATGGTGGTATGGGCACCATGATTCAGGGATATAAACTTGAAGAGCAAGACTATCGAGGAGAGCGCTTTGCGGATTGGCATTGTGATCTAAAAGGCAACAACGATTTGTTGGTGCTCACTCAGCCTCAATTGATTAAGGAAATTCACAGCGCTTACTTAGAAGCAGGCGCTGATATTCTTGAAACTAACACCTTTAACGCGACGAAGATTGCGATGGCTGACTATGAGATGGAAAGCCTGAGTGAGGAAATCAACTTTGCCGCTGCAAAGCTTGCGCGTGAAGCCGCTGATGAGTGGACGGCAAAAACGCCAGAGCGCCCACGTTATGTCGCGGGTGTGCTTGGTCCAACAAACCGTACTTGTTCTATCTCCCCTGATGTAAACGATCCGGGCTATCGTAACGTCAGCTTCGATGAGCTTGTTGAAGCTTATTCAGAATCAACTCGAGCGCTGATCAAAGGTGGCTCTGACCTTATTCTGATCGAGACCATTTTCGATACACTTAATGCTAAAGCTTGTGCTTTCGCAGTTGATAGCGTCTTCGAAGAATTAGGTATCGAGTTGCCAGTTATGATCTCCGGTACCATTACCGATGCTTCTGGACGCACCCTCTCAGGTCAAACTACGGAAGCCTTCTATAACTCTCTTCGTCACGTTAACCCGATTTCATTTGGTTTGAACTGTGCGCTTGGTCCTGACGAACTGCGCCCGTATGTAGAAGAGCTTTCTCGTATTTCGGAATCTTTTGTTTCTACTCACCCAAATGCGGGTCTACCGAATGCATTTGGTGAATATGACCTTTCGCCAGAAGATATGGCGGAACACGTTAAAGAGTGGGCGGAGAGTGGTTTCCTCAACCTAATTGGTGGTTGTTGTGGTACCACGCCAGAGCATATTCGCCATATGGCAATGGCAGTTGAAGGTGTGAAACCTCGAGATTTGCCTGAGCTTACGGTTGCTTGTCGTTTATCCGGTCTCGAGCCTCTTACTATTGAAAAAGAGACGCTATTTATCAACGTGGGCGAGCGCACTAACGTTACTGGTTCTGCTCGATTTAAACGTCTGATCAAAGAAGAGCTCTATGATGAAGCGCTAGAGGTTGCTCGCCAACAAGTTGAGAACGGCGCTCAGATCATCGACATCAACATGGATGAAGGCATGTTGGATGCAGAAGCGTGTATGGTTCGCTTCCTAAACCTATGCGCATCTGAGCCTGAGATCTCCAAAGTGCCTATCATGGTCGACTCTTCTAAATGGGAGGTGATCGAGGCGGGTCTGAAGTGTATTCAGGGCAAGGGCATCGTAAACTCCATCTCTTTGAAAGAAGGTAAAGAGAAGTTTGTTGAGCAAGCAAAACTGATTCGTCGATACGGTGCCGCAGTTATCGTTATGGCGTTTGACGAAGTTGGTCAGGCAGAAACACGTGAACGTAAGCTAGAAATCTGTACTAACGCTTACCGTATCTTGGTTGATGAAGTCGGCTTCCCACCAGAAGACATCATCTTTGACCCGAACATCTTTGCAGTTGCGACGGGGATCGAAGAACACAACAACTATGCCGTGGATTTCATCGAAGCGGTTGCAGACATCAAGCGTGACTTGCCTCACGCGATGATCTCCGGTGGTGTGTCTAACGTTTCCTTCTCATTCCGCGGCAATAACTACGTTCGTGAAGCGATTCATGCGGTGTTCCTATACCACTGTTTTAAAAATGGTATGGACATGGGCATCGTTAATGCGGGTCAGTTAGAGATCTACGATAACGTTCCAGACAAACTGCGTGAAGCGGTAGAAGATGTGGTTCTTAACCGTCGTGATGATTCTACCGAGAGGCTACTTGATATTGCAGCAGAATATGCCGGAAAGGGTGTAGGCAAAGAAGAAGATGCTTCTGCACTAGAGTGGCGTACCTGGGCGGTAGAAAAACGTCTGGAGCATGCGCTGGTTAAAGGTATTACTGAGTTTATCGTCGAAGATACCGAAGAAGCTCGCCTCAATGCCTCTAAGCCACTTGAAGTCATTGAAGGTCCATTGATGGACGGCATGAACGTGGTGGGTGACTTATTTGGTGAAGGTAAGATGTTCCTTCCTCAGGTAGTGAAATCTGCGCGTGTTATGAAGCAAGCCGTAGCGCACTTAGAGCCTTTTATCAATAAAGAGAAGCAAGCAGGTTCTTCCAACGGTAAGATTTTGTTGGCTACGGTAAAAGGTGACGTGCACGATATCGGTAAGAACATTGTTGGCGTGGTTCTACAATGTAACAACTACGAGATCATCGATCTTGGCGTCATGGTGCCATGTGAGAAGATCCTCAAGGTAGCCAAAGAAGAAAACGTCGACATCATTGGTCTGTCTGGTTTGATCACTCCGTCCCTTGATGAAATGGTGCATGTCGCCAAAGAAATGGAGCGTCTTGATTTTGATCTTCCGCTTCTGATTGGTGGTGCGACAACATCGAAAGCGCATACGGCGGTTAAGATTGAGCAGAACTACAAACATCCTGTGGTTTACGTCAATAACGCTTCTCGTGCGGTTGGTGTATGTACATCATTACTTTCAGACGAACTTCGTCCTGGCTTTGTTGAGAAACTTGACGTGGATTATGAACGCGTACGTGATCAGCATAACCGTAAGAAGCCGCGCACTAAGCCTGTTACTTTAGAAGAAGCACGAGCGAACAAAGTCGCGATTGATTGGGATAACTATACGCCTCCTGCTCCGGTGAAGCCGGGCATCCATATCTTTGATGACTTTGAAGTATCTACTTTGCGTAAGTACATCGACTGGACGCCTTTCTTTATGACTTGGTCGTTAGTCGGCAAGTATCCAACAATCTTTGACCATGAAGAAGTGGGTGAAGAGGCTCAACGCCTGTATAAAGATGCTAACGAACTACTAGATCGTGTTGAGCGTGAAGGGTTACTCAAAGCGCGAGGCATGTGTGGTCTGTTTCCTGCAGCAAGCGTGGGTGATGATATCGAAGTCTACACCGACGAATCGCGTACAGAAGTGGCGAAAGTGCTGCATAACTTGCGCCAGCAGACGGAGAAACCAAAAGGCTTCAACTACTGCCTGTCGGATTATGTTGCCCCGAAAGAGTCTGGTAAGCGCGATTGGGTTGGTGCTTTTGCTGTAACCGGCGGTATCGGTGAACGCGAACTTGCTGACGAATACAAAGCACAGGGTGATGATTACAATGCCATCATGATCCAAGCGGTAGCGGACCGTCTGGCGGAAGCATTTGCTGAGTATCTACATGAGCGTGTGCGCAAAGAGATTTGGGGTTACGCTGTGGATGAAGCTCTGTCGAATGAAGAACTGATTCGTGAGAAATACCAAGGTATTCGTCCTGCTCCTGGCTATCCAGCATGTCCAGAGCATACTGAGAAAGGACCGCTTTGGGAGCTTATGAATGTTGAAGAAAACATTGGCATGTCACTGACATCGAGCTATGCGATGTACCCTGGTGCATCCGTTTCGGGTTGGTACTTCTCGCATCCTGATTCTCGTTACTTTGCGATCGCTCAGATCCAAGAGGATCAGTTGCAAAGCTATGCTGATCGCAAAGGCTGGGATAGGATCGAAGCGGAGAAATGGTTAGGTCCCAACATTAACGGTTAACCAAACTATCTTGAAACTAAAAGGGCTGCCATGTGCAGCCCTTGTTTATTAGTGAATCAAAGTATCTTATTGCTCAAACAACTCGGTGTGCAGTTTTTGGATCGCTTGGCGAGATACAGACTCGTGAACAAGGAAGCACAGGTTATGCGGGCTTGCTCCGTAACAGATCATACGTAGGTTGAAGTCTTCTAGCGTGCCAAATACTTGCTTCGCGTAGCCTTTGCTTTCACTCATGTTGTTACCAATCAGAGCGACGAGACATAGATCGTGTTCCACCTCTACCTTACATAGCTCTTCAAGCTCTTCACGCGCGGCTTGTGGCAATTGAGGAGCACCGCCAGACGTGTCTGTTTGATCAAGAGTGAGTGACACACTGATTTCAGATGTAGTGATCAGATCTACTGAGATTTTGTGCTTCGCTAGGATCTCAAATACTTTGGCTAAGAAGCCGTACGCGTGGAACATGTTCGCACTGCGTAATGTCACCATGGTTTGGTTGCAGCGAAGAGCAAGTGCTCGAAATAAAGGTGAGCTCTCTACTTGGTGGCGAATCCATGTACCGCCTTTTTCCGGCTCTTTAGATGATCCAACGAATACAGGAATGTCGTGACGAAGTGCAGGAACTAGCGTTGAAGGGTGCAGGATTTTTGCGCCAAAGTTTGCCATCTCTGATGCTTCGCTAAAGCTGATCTCTGGGATTGGCGCTGCTTTTGAAGCGATGCGTGGGTCTGTAGTGTAGATGCCCGGAACGTCAGTCCAAATCTCTAGACCTGCTGCTTTCACACCCTCTGCAATGAGTGCTGCACTGTAGTCACTGCCGCCACGACCAAGCGTAGTGGTATTACCTTCTTCGTCTGAGCCAATAAAACCTTGGGTGATAACCACGTATTCTTGGCAAAGTGGGACTAACTTTTCTTGTGCTAGTTGTGAAATGGTCTCGACATTAGGTTCAGCTCGACCAAAATTCCCATCGGTTTTTAACACGTCGCGAATATCAAAACGAACTGCGTTCACACCACGCTCTCGCATTAGTTGTGCAAGGATATGAGTCGACATTAATTCACCACAAGCGACTAAATGATCGGTCAGTTTAGTGCTTGCTTGGATTGAAGCGGCCTCTGCCAAACTGGTGACGGTATCAAGAATCGAATAAACCTCTGCCGCAGCTTCGGTTGCGTCCTCAAGTTGCGACAGAATCGATTCGTGGATGCCTGCTAGTTTCTGAAGTACTTCCGCACGATGTTCTTGGTCTTGAACACCATTTGCCAGTTCAACCAAGAGGTTAGTGACACCTGAGCAAGCGCTGCTAACCACAAGGCGAGTATTTGGGGTGTTTTCTATGATAGTAGAGCAACGACTCATTGCCTCAAAGTTGGCAACACTGGTTCCACCGAATTTTGCTACGTTAAATGCGCTCACTGCGTTCTCCCACGACTTCCTGAAAAAATAACAACAAATTAATAGGTTGCCTAATACATCCAATGTTTGGTGAGGAAAGGAACAGAGCAAATAGAGAGGTAGTTAGAATGTAATTTGAAAATTTACCCTCAGAAGCTCTTCATCATACGGCGCTGATGACAGTTGATGGGATTCAACCCAAGTCAACCGACAAGTCAAATCCTGCAACTTTGACTTACCTCGGCACTACTCCCCCTGAGTGATTGGTATTGGAATTGCGGCTCCACAAATCACCTGCCTGGGCAGTGCTCCTCTTCTGCATAAAGCTTAAACATTGAACGGTTTTGCTGTCACATTGTCAACCAATATCTCAACCAGAATGAAAGTTTTTATTAACGAATTTGTGACAGTGGTTTGACCTCTATACTTAGGGCTAATTGCCGATAGAGGAAAAATCTATTAGGGTGAAAACTTCGATACCTGAGCCAACCTTTTGAATAGAACTTTTATAACGCTCAGGATGAATGACTGCAATCAAGGAGCTGACATGCCGATCCAAAGCTTTATTCCCCCACACCGTATTTTGATGGGACCTGGTCCATCTGATATTTCCCCTCAAGTTTTACAAGCGCTTAGCCGACCAACAGTTGGCCATTTAGACCCACTTTTCATTGCTATGATGGACGAGCTAAAACAGCTGCTTAAATACGCTTTCCAAACGGAAAATGAATTTACTATCGCAGTTTCTGCGCCAGGCAGTGCGGGCATGGAAACGTGCTTCGTTAACCTGATAGAAAAGGGCGACAAGGTCATCGTCTGCCGTAATGGTGTCTTCGGTGAGCGTATGCGTGAAAACGTGGTTCGTGCTGGTGGTGAAGCGGTTGTCGTCGATGATGAGTGGGGAACCCCTGTATCTGTCGATAAAGTTGAAGAAGCATTAACGCAGCACCCTGACGCGAAGATTCTTGCTTTTGTTCATGCAGAAACATCGACAGGCGCGGTAAGTGATGCACAAGCTCTGGGTCTACTCGCGAAGCAATACGGTCTGTTATCGATTGTTGATGCTGTGACCTCGCTTGGTGGTGTACCTCTTAAAGTTGACGAGTGGCAGTTAGATGCAGTGTATTCGGGCAGCCAAAAATGTCTTTCGTGTGTTCCAGGTTTATCGCCTGTGACGCTTTCTCCGGCAGCTATTGAGAAGATTCAATCAAGAACGACACCGGTTCAAAGCTGGTTCTTGGATCAAAGCTTAGTATTAGGTTACTGGAGTGGAGAAGGCAAACGCAGCTATCACCACACGGCGCCAGTGAACAGCTTGTATGCGCTGCATGAAGCTCTACTTATCCTTAAAAATGAAGGTTTAGAAAATGCATGGGCGCGTCACCAGTTAATGCACGAGAAGCTCAAAGCAGGTCTGCAAAAACTAGGCTTTGAATTTGTGGTAGAAGGAGAGTATCGACTACCGCAATTGAATGCGATTTATGTCCCTGAAGGAATTGATGAAGCAAAAGTGCGTAATCACTTACTCGAAACCTACAATCTAGAGATTGGTGCAGGTCTTGGTGCACTGGCTGGTAAAGCATGGCGAATTGGTTTGATGGGCTATGGTGCTCGACCTGAAAATGTAGCTTTGTGTTTGCGAGCTTTAGAAGAGTCACTGACTGAATAAATCGACTCGGTAATGAGCTAAAGAAAAGCGAAGGTTATTCCTTCGCTTTTTTGTATTTATTGCTCAGCTCCTGAAGTCGGTGTTGGTGAAGCAGATATGGCTTGAGAAGGTGGCTGATAGTTGACGCCACTGAAATCAATTTTAGGGAACAGGAACTGTGCCTCTGCACGAATTTGTTCTGCCTTGCTTGTGTCATCCAACCCTTGATATGCCAGTATCAAGTTGTTGTAAAACGCTGGGCGTGGCTTGTCTTTAATGATTTCCAAAGACCAATCAATGTAAGGCTGAATCAAAGTTGGATCTTGCTTGTATAAACCGATGTTTAAGAAAGTAGTGTATACATCCCAGTCGAAACGATCTTTCCAAACCACAGGGTTTGTCACCTGATTCAAAATATCCGGGTTGGTTGGGCGCGTAGTTTCAAACTTGGTTAAGACATAGTTAGTGTGCAATGCGCTAACCATATAGAAAGTAAACACTGCTGGAATGACTAGGCTACATACTCGCAATAAACTTTTGGTTACTTTGCTAAACGGTACTTGGCGGTAACGAGACACTCGTTGGTCGACCCAATAAAGCAGAATCACAAAGATCAGCCAATGCACCAATGAATGATAGAAGGGGTATTCTAATTGTGAGTGCAGCACGATTGGAATAAACAGAGCCAACAGTGCTAAGCGAGTACCGCGTTTGGCTTGGTAGATGCGATATAGCACTAGCGCCATTGCCAAAAATATACCCAGAATTGGCAACAATCCGCCTTCTACTGCCCAGTACAACAATTCATTGTGCGGGTGGTCCATCGATGGCAAGCCCGCAGGATAGCTTTCATTAAGTGCATGCTGGCGTGCAGTGTATAGCATGTATTCTGACTCAAACTTACCGTAACCGTAACCAGTGAATGGCTTCTCAATCACCATGTCCAAGGTTTGTGGGAAGGTGTAAGCACGTGGTGACTCCATGTTCACTTTTTCGCTGGCTAATCCGCTTCCATCGGGAAAGGCGATTTGCATGATCACAATAGATGAGGCCAATCCTGTTGCCATTGCGAGTGCCCAACGCACAAACCTTGCTTTGGTTGCGAAGCGGTACATATACGGAATGACTAGTAGGATTGCGATGATAGAAGCAAGCCATCCCGTTCGAGATGCCAAGGCGACAATCAACGGTAGAGTCAGTACTGGCACAGCATAAAGCAGATAGATATCGCTAAGTTTACGTGAGTATTTATAAGGTTGACGGACAAGCAGGTAACTTGCGATAACTAAACCAGTTGCCAGGAAGCTCGCCATGACATTAGGTTGCTGGAAGATGCCATAAGGGCGGTTAGCTACCGTGTCGTATCCAAATACGTTTCCTGGTTTAAGGTAAAGATATTGCGTTAAACCGAAAATCGCTTCGATAACGACGGCAAGCACAATAAACCACAATAACCGCTGACGATGCTTGTTACTGAAATGGAATTGCTGCAGCACGATGAAGAACAACATGCCACACCACAGACCAATCAGCTTATTTGCCGCAAGCGCACTATCCGCATTGGGGTAGAAGATAGGCAGCGTCATTATGATACAGCTGATCAACAGACCAATTGTTAATTTGGAATAGCGTAATACACGATTGGTCGCAAGTTGGTAGCAGCCAATACCAAGTGCAAAGCTGAACGCAATCCACGTGGTCGCATTAAAAGATAGTGCTAGTCCAGAGCCACCCGGATTAGGCATGAAGAAGTGCATCGCCAGCAGAAAGAGTGCTGCTAACGCGATGAGAAACTTGCGGTTAAGAGGAACTTGCACCTTACCTGGAGAAAGCTTAGTTCCACTGACGTGTATAGTAGCCATAGTTATTGTGTTGTTTTGAATGAAAAAAGACCAGCATTGGCTGGTCTTTGTACTTTACCTGTTTTTTCTACTTCAACATAGGCTTAAGGAAGCGAGCTGTGTGCGAACCTTCGATCTGGGACACATCTTCAGGCGTTCCTTGTGCGATGATTTCACCGCCGCCTTGTCCACCTTCAGGACCTAAGTCAATAATCCAGTCTGCCGTCTTAATTACATCGAGGTTGTGCTCAATGACGACAACGGTATTTCCGTGGTCGCGCAGACGGTGCAGTACGGTTAATAACTGCTGGATATCGTGGAAGTGCAGACCTGTTGTCGGTTCATCCAAAATGTATAAGGTTTTGCCTGTATCACGCTTAGACAGCTCTCTAGCCAGTTTCACACGCTGAGCTTCACCGCCTGACAGCGTCGTTGCTGCTTGACCTAAGCGAATGTAAGACAAACCTACATCCATCAGAGTTTGCAGCTTACGAGCAATCGCAGGTACTGGATCGAAGAAAGTACGTGCATCTTCTACCGTCATTTCCAGTACTTCATCAATGGTCTTGCCTTTGTAACGTACTTCAAGTGTTTCGCGGTTGTAGCGCTTACCTTTACACACATCACAAGGAACGTAGACATCTGGTAGGAAGTGCATTTCTACTTTGATTACGCCGTCACCTTGACAGGCTTCACAGCGACCGCCACGAACGTTAAAGCTAAAGCGCCCCGGTTTGTAACCGCGAGAGCGCGACTCTTGCGTGCCCGCAAACAGTTCACGAATCGGAGTAAAGATTCCCGTGTAAGTGGCTGGGTTTGAACGTGGTGTACGACCGATAGGGCTTTGGTCAATGTCGATAACTTTATCGAAGTGCTCTAAGCCTTTGATTACTTTATATGGTGAAGGGTGAGCCGTTGTTGCACCATTCAACTGGGTATGAGCAATCTTAAAGAAGGTATCATTAATCAGCGTTGATTTACCTGAGCCGGATACACCAGTAATACAGCTGAACAAGCCAACAGGAACGGAAAGGTCAACATTCTTTAAGTTGTTACCAGTCGCGCCAAGTAGTTCAACGGTTTTCTTTGGATCGCGTGGCGTACGCTCTTTTGGTACTGCAATCTCTTTCGCGCCACTGAGGTACTGACCAGTCAGTGAATTCGGGTTGGCGATGATCTCTTCCATCGTACCTTCAGCGACCACGTTACCACCGTGTACACCTGCACCTGGACCGATATCGATCACGTGATCAGCACAACGAATCGCATCTTCATCGTGCTCAACCACTAACACTGTGTTACCCAAATCTCTTAGGTGGGTCAGGGTTTTCAATAGGCGTTCGTTATCACGCTGGTGGAGGCCAATAGATGGCTCATCCAGAACGTACATAACACCCACTAAACCAGCACCAATTTGGCTCGCTAAACGAATACGTTGAGCTTCACCACCCGATAGGGTTTCCGCGCTGCGTGATAAGTTGAGGTAGTTCAAACCAACGTTAACCAAGAACTGCAGGCGATCGTTGATTTCCTTCATCACTTTTTCAGCGATTTGGGCACGTTGACCTTCTAGCTTCAAAGAATGGAAGAATTCCAATGCGTCGGCGATGCTGAGTTCTACAATCTCCGGTAGTGTCGTATCGGCAATAAAGACGTTACGTGCCTCTAGGCGTAGACGTGTACCTCCACAGCTTGAACAAGATTTCGTAGAGATGTATTTCGCAAGTTCTTCACGTACCGAGTTAGATTCCGTATCGCGGTAACGGCGCTCAAGTGTATTCAGGATCCCTTCAAAAGGATGGCGTTTAACGCGGATATCGCCGCGATCGTTAATGTACTTGAACTCAACTTCAGTACGCCCCGATCCTTTAAGAATGATGTCCTGGGTTTTCTTTGGTAGAGAATTAAACGGTGCGTGAAGATCGAAGCCGTAATGATCCGCCAGCGCTGTCAGCATCTGAAAGTAGTAATAGTTCTTTTGATCCCAACCACGAATCGCCCCTTGCGCCAAGCTAAGCGTTTCATCTTGAATGACTCGGCTTGGATCAAAGTATTGCTGCACGCCCAAACCATCACAAGTGCCACACGCGCCAGCAGGGTTGTTGAACGAGAACAAACGAGGCTCAAGTTCTTGCATGCTGTAGCCACAAATAGGGCAAGCAAAGTTGGCTGAGAAAATCACTTCTTCGCCGTCGCCATCCATTGGTGCAACAACAGCAATACCACCAGAAAGCTCTAGCGTGGTTTCGAACGATTCAGCTAAACGTTGCTGCAAATCTGGGCGTACTTTAAAGCGGTCCACAACCACTTCAATAGTGTGTTTCTTGTGTAGCTCTAGCGGCGGTGGATCAGAAAGGTCACAAGTTTCACCATCGATACGTGCGCGGATGAAACCTTGAGCAGCGAGGTTCTCTAGAGTCTTTACATGCTCACCTTTACGTTCTTTCACGATAGGAGCAAGCAGCATCATTTTGCTGCCTTCTGGTAACTCTAAGACTTTATCGACCATCTGGCTGATGGTTTGAGCGGCAAGAGGCGTATGGTGCGTCGGACAACGAGGTTCACCAACGCGAGCGTAAAGCAAGCGCAGGTAGTCGTACACTTCGGTAATGGTACCGACGGTAGAGCGCGGGTTGTGTGATGTTGATTTCTGCTCAATCGAGATCGCAGGAGATAAACCTTCGATGTGGTCAACATCTGGTTTTTCCATTAGAGACAAAAACTGACGTGCGTAAGCTGATAGCGATTCTACGTAACGTCTTTGACCTTCAGCGTATAAAGTATCGAATGCGAGAGAGGATTTACCAGAACCACTCAAACCAGTAATGACAATCAGTTTATCGCGGGGGATAGTGAGGTTGATGTCTTTGAGGTTATGGGTGCGGGCACCACGAACTTCTATTTTATCCATCGTTTTTGCTCTATGTATAACCAAGTGACGCAAGTATTACATAGTGTGAGAAATGTGCAAAGAAAATACTGGACAAAAAAACAGTAAACAAAAAGCCCAGCATTAAGCTGGGCTTTCTCATCAATCAGTTTGAGTTGGTTACGCTTCTTTTTTAGTTGCGTGTTTGCCTAGCTCAGACTTCTTTTCGTCTTTTAGGTATAGGTTTTCAAAGCAGTAGTTTGTTGCTTCGATGTAGCCTTCAACGCTACCACAGTCGAAACGCTGACCTTTGAATTTGTATGCCAATACACAGCCTGCTTTTGCTTGTTTTAGCAGAGCGTCAGTGATTTGGATTTCGCCGCCTTTACCTGGTTCTGTGTTTTCGATCAGCTCAAAAATATCTGGAGTCAGGATGTAACGACCAATGATCGCTAGGTTGCTTGGCGCCGTGCCTTGCTCTGGTTTCTCAACCATGTCGTCTACACGGTAGATGTCATCTTTGATCATCTCACCAGAGATTACACCGTATTTGTGGGTTTCTTCTTCTGGAACCTCTTGAACAGCAACGATTGAACAACGGAACTGTTTGAAGAGGGCTACCATCTGAGCCAGTACGCCTTCTTGCTCATTCACACAAAGGTCATCAGCCAGTACAACAGCAAATGGTTCGTCACCAACAAGTTCACGACCAGTTAGGATTGCATGACCTAGACCTTTCATTTCGCGTTGGCGGATGTAGGTGAAGTTTGCTGAGTCAATGATTTCACGGATATCAACCAACAGCTCTTCTTTATTCGTACCGCTGATTTGGTGTTCCAATTCGTAGTTTTTATCGAAGTGGTCCATGATTGAGTGCTTACCACGGCCAGTCACGATACACATGCCGTTCATACCAGCTTGAATCGCCTCTTCTACACCGTATTCAATCAGTGGCTTGTTCACTACAGGCATCATCTCTTTAGGCATAGACTTGGTCGCAGGGAGGAAGCGCGTACCATAGCCCGCTGCAGGGAACAGACATTTTTTAATCATCGGGGGAATATCCTTTCTCATTTTTTAATCAAGAATCTGGGCATAACTTTAACACGAGAGATGCATATGAATCATGAATTAAGTAGGAAAAAATCTGAGAAT
This sequence comes from Vibrio sp. B172a, assembly GCF_030248355.1. Taxonomy (NCBI): domain Bacteria; kingdom Pseudomonadati; phylum Pseudomonadota; class Gammaproteobacteria; order Vibrionales; family Vibrionaceae; genus Vibrio; species Vibrio sp. B172a. The sequence continues at coordinate 15,130 of NZ_JAHGAC010000019.1, forward strand.
CGGAGCCTAAAGAAGCATGAGCAACTAATGTCTTTGTGAATTTGTGTCGCGCATCTAGTTTTATGACATCAGATTTTGGTCAGCCCAAGCAATGGCTTGTACGCGGTTTTTTACTGAGAGCTTCTTAAAAATTTGGTACAGGTGTGACTTGATGGTGAACTCACTAACGAATAGCTCTTCCGCCATTTGATTGTTCGATGCACCCGCTTGAAGGCAGCGTAAGACTTGCAGCTCACGAATGGTCAAATCGACGGTGGCTGGCGCTGTGTGGGTACTGATGACATTACGATAATAATGCAGGAGTTGGCTAGTCACATTACGAGGCAACCAGTTCTGACCGTTTACGATCTCTTTTAAACCCTCCCCAATTTGTTCTAAAGAACTATCTTGGTAGAAAATGCCTTTCAATTGCCCAAATGTCAGCAATTCATCCGTAGTCAAACGCTTAGGTACATTGAACACCACTGTTTCAAAATTTTTCCAGATCAACGGCAGATTTTTGATCGATTGAACCAGTTCTTTATGTTCACTAAAGTCGATCAATAAGATTTTATTGCGGTGTTTCGGGTTGGCTTCCATCAAAGCTTGAGTCGAAATGACAGGGATGTTGATGTCAGTGTATTTTTCCAGAGCTTCGACCTTTTTCGCTGCACCATCTTCCATGCTGATCAGAAAAAGTTTTCTCGCATAAGCCGATTTTTTCACGCGCCTTAATCTCCTTGAGTAAAGTTTCTTGAGTTCGAAAACGCGGATACGTTGGCATCAATTATCACTCAGAGCTATAGGAAGGGAGGAGAAATGCGTTGAGATTCAAAGGTTCACGAAACGATGTCTGCAAAACGAATCAAAAATGCTACGCCTAGAGGTTGAAGTGAGATTTCGATTCCACCAACTGTTGTCACAGAAGACAATGGGGATTAGGCTTTAATCAAAACATCAAAGCGTGTATTCTTATGCGCTAAAATTTTATATAGATCCAGAGTGAAACGGAGCACATCATGGCCAGCCGTGGAATTAACAAAGTTATTTTGGTGGGGAATCTAGGTAACGACCCTGAAATTCGTTACATGCCTAATGGCGGTGCAGTAGCAAACATCACAATTGCAACTTCTGAGTCATGGCGTGACAAAGGGACTGGCGAACAGCGTGAGAAAACAGAATGGCACCGTGTTGTGTTATTCGGCAAACTTGCTGAAGTAGCAGGTGAGTACCTACGTAAAGGTTCTCAAGTTTACGTTGAAGGCCAGCTTCAAACTCGTAAATGGCAAGACCAAAGTGGTCAAGACCGTTACTCAACAGAAGTTGTTGTTCAAGGCTTCAATGGTGTAATGCAAATGCTTGGTGGTCGTGCTCAAGGTGGCGCACCTATGGGCGGTGGTCAGCCACAACAGCAACAGCAAGGTGGTTGGGGTCAGCCTCAACAGCCAGCTCAGCAGCAGCAATACAATGCTCCTCAGCAACAACAACAGGCTCCGCAGCAACCACAGCAGCAATACAACGAGCCACCAATGGACTTCGACGACGATATCCCGTTCTAAGTCGATTCAGTATTGAGTTTAAAAGGCCGCGAATTTCGCGGCTTTTTTATTATCTTCGCGCCTATATCGTGGGCTCAATCATTTCAATTTGTAATTAAAAGACAGTAACGCTCAAATATCGAATGATGTTTTGTTTCTTTCCGCCTCAGCTTCTCACATTCACACGAATGCGATTGTTTACTGAACGCTTATCAAGTATAAATATTTCAACAAGGTATATGATGAATAGAAAAGGAATTTGGTATTCATGAGGTATACCCCAACTCTTAAGCTAAGCACGCGGCTGGTGGCCTTTGTCACCATGATCGTTATTTGCGCAATGTTTATCTTGTTTGTCGGTGGCACCCTCTCTTTCAAACGACTAGGACAAGAGTATCTCAACCATTATTTGGAAGGGATCGTAGAAGTTGTTGATAAAGAGATGGAGGATCCTGACGCAGCGTATTCGATGCAACGTTGGATGCCAAAGATGCTGCAAGCAAGTAACATTGTTGAAATGACGCTCTCAACCAACAATGCTGTGGTTTATCGCTTCAAAGATACTTCCCATAAGATGGATAATTCCGTTTTGTTTGAGCACGAGTATCAGCTCAATCATAACCAAGATTACACCATCTACTTCAAAGCCATTCCTCCATATTTAGGCTACGGCTATTCGATGCAAGCACTTTGGTCGATCACGCTAGCGGTCATTTTGATCATTTTCTGTTTAATGCGTGGTGTTAAATGGCTCAAAGAACAGCTAGCAGGATCGGAAATGCTTGAAGAGCGTGGACGCATGATCTTAGCAGGGCGAGTCGAACAATACGCCAAAGGTGATGAGCGAGAATGGCCATATACAGCCAGTGAAGCGCTAGATGTATTGATCGAAGAACTTCAAGATGCGCGCCAAGAGCGCAGCCGCTTTGATACCTTTATTCGTACTCAAACCTTTCTCGATAAGCTCACCGGTACCGCAAATCGTGTGCTGTTTGATAGCAAGCTTGAATCTGCTTTGTTGGAAAGTGGTGCTCGTGGTTCAGTGATGCTGATTCGTATCCAAGACTGGAAGTCTGTCGAAGAAGAGCAAGATAAACAAACTTGTGATGAGTTTATTGTTGAAGTGGGCAGTTTGCTTTCAAACTTGGTTCAGCGTTATCCCGATGTCGTGTTCTCACGCTACTACAATGCTGATTTTGCCCTGTTCTTACCTCATCAAGCGGCAAAAGATGTCGCAAACTTGGCGTCTCAATGCATTCGCCAATTAGAAAAGCTTCATCCTCCTTACCCTCTCGATTCTGACAACTGGTGTCATATCGGTATCACCATGTACAAAGAGGGCGAACGTCATAGCCAAATCATTGATGAAGCTGAAACCGCATTGCGTAGTGCTCAGTTACAGAATAATAACAACTGGAGTCGTTTTAAGAAGTGGAACCACGACGAAGAAGCTCGCGGTAGTGTGAGATGGCGTACGCTATTTGATTCAGCACTCACATCTGAAAATGTGATACTCTACGCACAATCGGCCTATTCAATAAGTGATGTAGCGCATAAAAAACCATTACATGAAGAGTTAACATGTCGGATTCGCGATCCGGAAAATGGCATTGTTAAAGCGTCTCGCTTTATTTCTGCTGTTCGACAAGTTGGCTATGAAGCACAAATGGATCGTGCTGTTGTTCATAAATTCTTAAAAGATTTTAAACATAGCTTTGATAGTTCCAAGTGTTATGTCGTTAATCTGCATGTTGTGCCTTTTGGCCATCGAGAATACTTCAAATGGTTCCGTGATGAACTCTTACAGTTGTCACGTGAGCAAAGAAAGTGTCTCATCTTTGAGTTTGTGGAAGCACAATTTGTAAGACACTTAGACTTTATGCGACCAGTCGCTAAAATGCTGGCCGGTTTAGAATGTCACGTCATGATTGGGCAAGCGGGACGCACGATCGTTAGCACCCATTATTTAAAAGAAGTAGACATTCGTTACCTTAAGCTTCATCGCAGCTTGGTAACAAAAATCGATCAGAGACATGAGAACCAGCTGTTTGTTCGCAGTATGTTGGGTGCGGCCGCAAACAGTAAAACAAAAATAATAGCAGTGGGAATTGAGAATAAGCACGAATTGAACACCCTAAATGAATTAGGGGTTCATGGCGGGCAGGGACGTTATTTCTCTCCAGAAGAGCAGTATCTACCTAGATCCAAACCAACGGTCATTTCTCAATCTGAATCTCAAGTAAAATTGGGACGCAGAAATCGCTGGCGAAAAAAATAAAGATAATAATCATGGATTTTAAAGCAGTACTCGATAAGCTCAAGCGGTCATCGGTTGGTGGCCGCACGTGCTTTTTGGTCATTCAGCCAGACGCAGTTTATTTATCATCACCAACGAAAAGCAGTCGACCATCCAAATTTGAGATCACAGAATCAAATTGGGAGCGAGCTTGTGAGCAAGCACTCAGTGTTGCTGCCAGTTCCTACGACTCGTTGGCAGTTGTGCTTTCTCACAACTATTACCAGATGTATCAAATTGACAAGCCTGCGATGCCGCGCAATGAGTGGCCGTCGGCGTTGCCGTTTCTGTTAAAAGAACTTATTTCTGAACGTGCTATCGACATTATTGCCGATGCCGCAGAGTTACCTAACTCAAATAAAGTTCAAGCTTATGTGCTTTCGCGCAAAATCCTCGACAAGATCGTACTGCTTGCAAACAGAGTTCAATTAACGCTTGAAGCAATTATTCCTGAGGATGATATCTGGGGGGATACCTCTGGTGAGCTAGGCAACTTCCTACTTCTACAACGCAGTGCGCGCGGTCACTTCCGTATTAGCGCATTCGTTGAGCACACTATTGCTTTCCATCGTTCTATTCGTAGCGTCACGCCTCCATTAACAGGCGTACCGTCAAGCGACCTACAGATGGATAGCCTATCGCTTGAACTGCAGCGTTCAATAGATTACCTCTCTTCTCAACTGCGTCATGTCCAATTGCATCAGCTTAAGGTCTGTTGTGATGATGAAGATGAAAAAGAGTTGGTGGAGTCGCTTAACTACCGTTTAAGTACCAAAGTTTCGCCATTGCTTGCAGAAGAGCACGAGCTATCAGGTCATGTATTGGCTGATACTGCATTAGCAACATCAAGTGCTCGACGTGTCAATCTCTACCCTGATTTTCTAAAGCCGAAGAAGAACCTGCTTACGTTAAAAAACGTCGCTATCTCTTGGGGTGTCGCTGCCGCGCTGATTTTCTTTTCTTACGGTTATGTTACTTGGCAGAGCCAAGGCGTTGAGGATGAAATCGCGATCGTTAAAAGTCGTGGCGATATCATGAAATCAGAGCTGACACGCCAGCAAGCTAAGTTGCGTAAACACCAGCCGGATACCAACAAGTTGGCGGCGAAAGCACGTTTAGAGCGTGAGGTGAAGGCAAAACGTGACTCACTAAAAGCGGTCGGAAAATATGATGATTCACAACGCACCGGTTACTCCGGCGTGATGCAATCTCTTGCCAAACTTGGCAGCAATAACATTTCTTTGTCTGAAATTCGTATCGACAATACGACTTTAGATCTCAAAGGCTTGGCTCGTTCGCCAAGCTCAGTCCCAAACTGGGTGAGCCAATTTAAAAATGAAATTAGCCTTGTTGGGCGTACATTTGATGATGTGAAGATTGGTCGTAACGAAGACAACATTGTGACCTTTGAATTGAAGACGCGTGGAGACAAAGAGAAATGAACGAATTCTGGTCCTCGTTAGAAGAGCGCTTCGATGAGATGAGCGCACGAGAAAAGGTATTGATTGCCTTGTGTGGTCTTGTCACTGTCGTAATGCTGCTGTTTACCTTGGTGTTAGAGCCGAAACTGAATGAAGTTACCAGCAATGACAAACAGCTACGTAACTTAAAACAGACCAATCAACAGACTGAAATCGAGATCTTACGCATCCAAGCGCAATTAAAGAAAGATCCGAACGCTGAGATTGATCAGGCTATTTCTCAATTGCTGACCGAAAGTCAGCACCTATCGATGCAGCTTTCTGAAATTATTGAGCACTTGATTACGCCTTCTCAAATGGCGAGCTTGTTAGAAAGTGTATTGGAGCAGCAAAGCGGCATTCACCTATTGTCACTTCAGACATTGCCTGCGGAGCCGATAACGGAAGATAAAGAAGCGTCGCAATACTCAGGTTACTACGTGCACCCAGTTCGTATGGAACTTACCGGTGACTACTTTGCAATTGCTAATTACCTAACAAAACTTGAAAGCTTGCCTGCAAGTTATTACTGGCGAAGCTTCAGCTACAAAGTCGAAGATTATCCAAAAGCAAAACTTGTATTGGAAGTCTACACCCTAGGTTCACGAGAGGAGTTTATTGGTGGTTAAGAAACTCATTATCTCATTGGCGCTTGTTTCTATTGCAGGCAGCTGTTGGGCGAACCAAGACCCAACTGCACCGCTGGGCTGGACGAAACCAGCTACTGAGCAAGCAAAGCCAAAAGCAAAACAATATCGTCTGCCAACACTCAATAGCATCGTTTGCAAGCCAAACACGCCCTGTGTAGCGATTTTGAACGACCGTATTGTTGAGCCAGGAGCAAAACTTAATGGCTACCGAGTAGCTAGCATCAACAGTGAATTTGTAACTTTAAAGCGTGGTAACCGTCAGTGGAAGCTAGAGCTTTTTGGTTTAAACGTAAAAAAATAATAATCAGAGCCTGATCAGATATGCGCAAATTAGTTGTAGGAATTGTGATTGCTTCCTTAATGGGTTGTTCTATGGGTCACCGCGATCCAGTAGAAGTGAAGCAAGCACTGAATGAATCTATCAATGAAGCAAACAGTCGTGCCCTAGAAGACATTCCTTCTTCAGTGGAAGCCGATCTAATGCCAAACCTAGACGCCAACATGTCGTCTCAACAAGGAACATTGAAGCGTTTTAGAATCCAAGCCAACGCGGTTGAGGCGCGTAGCTTTTTTGCTTCTTTGGTTAAAGGCACCGAATACAGCGTGGCGATCCACCCTGCGGTACAAGGGAATATTACCGTAAACCTTTCTGATGTGACGCTGGATGAAGTGCTGAATGTTGTGCAAAACATGTACGGCTATGACGTCGTGAAGTCGGGTAAGGTAATTCAAATCTACCCAGCTGGTATGCGTACCGTTACGATTCCTGTGGATTACCTTCAGTTCAAACGTTCTGGTCGCTCGCTAACAAGCATCGTAACCGGCTCTGTAACCTCAGCAGGTACATCAAACTCAGGCGGCAGCTCTGACGATTCTGATTCTTCAGATTCAAATAACAACAATGGTGATAGCTCAACAACCTCAACGGGCGGCACTCGCATTGAAACCATTACTGAAAGCGATTTCTGGCCAATGCTACAGCAAGCGGTGGCTAACCTAATTGGCTCAGGTAAAGGTCAAAGCGTTGTTGTGACCCCACAAGCTGGCGTGATCACTGTACGTGCTTTCCCTGATGAAATTCGCGAAGTTCGTGAGTTCCTTGGTGTATCGCAAAAGCGTATGCAGCGCCAAGTGATTTTAGAAGCGAAAATCTTGGAAGTGACGTTGAGCGATGGCTATCAACAGGGTATCAATTGGTCAAACATGTCAGCCTCAATTGGTAACTCTGGCAGCGTTGTCGTGGATAGAAACCCAGTAACTCTGCCTTTGGATGCGATTGGTTCATTGCTAGGTGGACAGACGAATGTAACGTTTTCTGATGGTAACTTTGAAGCAGTGATGAACTTCATGGCTACGCAAGGTGATTTGAACGTACTATCAAGCCCGCGCATTACCGCAGCAAATAACCAAAAGTCAGTGATCAAAGTGGGTACTGATGAGTACTTTGTCACTGAGCTTTCGAGCAATGCAGGTAATGGTGAGAACTCAAATGCCGTTCCTGAAGTTGAGTTGACGCCTTTCTTCTCTGGTATTTCTTTAGACGTTACTCCGCAAATCGACGACAAAGGCAATGTGCTCCTGCACGTTCACCCTGCTGTCATTGAAGTAGAAGAAGAGATTAAAAACCTAAACTTGGGCGGTGATTTCCAAAACATTCAGTTACCTCTAGCTAAAAGCTCAATTCGTGAGTCTGACTCTGTAATTCGCGCAAAAGACGGTGACGTAGTGGTGATTGGCGGCTTGATGAAGCAACAAAACCTAGAGCAGGTTTCGAAGGTTCCTTTCTTAGGTGATGTGCCTGCGCTTGGTAACTTATTCCGTAACATCAATAACGTAACGCAAAAAACTGAACTGGTTATTCTGCTTAAACCAACCGTTGTTGGTGTGAACACATGGCAGAAAGAGCTAGAGCGTTCACGTGACTTGTTGCAAGAGTGGTTCCCTGACGCTGAGTAATCGGCGTTAGAACTGTCGTTAAACGTGGTTTTGTGATTCGACTATGTACTTGTCGCATTTTGGATTTCGAGTTCAACCTTTCTCACTAACCCCAAATACAGAAATGTTTCTGGGGTTAGTGTCTCACTACGAGGCCATTCAAACCATTATGGCTGCAGTCAAAATGGGGGAAGGAGTGATTAAAGTGACCGGAGAGGTTGGCACGGGCAAAACCATGGTTTGTCGTAAGTTGATCGAGCAAATCGAATCTGAAGTTGAACTCGTTTACTTACCTAACCCTGTTCTAAATGGCGAGCAGTTACAGTTTGCGGTCGCTCGTGAGTTGGGTATTGAAGATAGCGATCCGCTTAAGGTGGTTTCGCTGATCCAAGAGCGTTTAATTCAAATTCATGCGGTAGGTAAAAAGACAGTACTGATTGTTGATGAAGCACAGGCATTGTCATCAGAAGCTCTGGAAACGCTGCGTTTATTCGGCAATTTGGAAACGGAACAAGACAAGCTGATTCAACTGGTCTTGTTTGGTCAGCCTGAATTGGATGAGCGACTTGGCACTCATGAATTAAGACAGTTCCGTCAGCGAATTACGTTTAGTTGCCAGCTTCGTCCTCTCTCGATTGAAGAGGGCGTCGCCTACATCAACAACCGTTTAGACAAAGCAGGAAATGGTGCGCATATCTTCTCGATTGAGCAGAAAAAAGCCATTTGGCGTTCGGCGATGGGTATCCCGAGATTGATCAACCAAATCAGCCATAAAGCCTTGCTGACGGCGTTTAATGACCGTTGCACCTTATTAAAAAATCAACACGTTTACGTTGCAATGCATGACACCTTCGATGCGCGTAAACCTAAGTTTAAAACTCCCAAATTTTGGGGATGGAGCCAGCCTTGAGTGCCATCAATAAAGCATTATCAGAACTTGCTGAAAAAGAATCGCCTTCTGCACTAACGAAAGCAGAGATTCCAAGTATCACACGAAGCAAACCGTGGCTGTGGCTAGTGGGTGGCTTCTCATTGAGCCTTGCTGTTGGAGGCTGGGCGGTCTCTCAAGGTCCGGCACCGATGGAAGACATCACATCTCCATCGAACATTTCAATGAATACCGTCAGCGTTGAGACCTCGCCAATCATGGCAGTGAACCACTCACCGACCAGTAAAGTGACGCCTCAGTTAGATAATGTGGTGTACACGCAAAGAATTGAGAAACCAAAGGTAACGGTTGAGCTGCCTGTGACGAAATCCACTCCGCAAGCAGACCAATTCACTGCTAACGCAGAAGTGAGCCAATCAGTAGAACAACCGATGTTGTTGGCGAGTGTGAATCAAAATGTGAATACCTCGTCGAATGTGTCACAAGATAGCTCAATGCGCATTGAGCAAGTTGAACTGACGCACCAGCAGTTAGCAGAAAAAGCATTAGCACGTGCAGATAAAGCCATGGATGCAAATGATATGAAGACGGCTTTGTCTGCATTCGATGAAGCACTTCGCTATCAGCCAACGAATTTAGAGGCTCGTCAGAAGTTAGCGGCGCTGTATTTTGGAAAAGGGGATACGCGCAAAGCTTATGAGATCTTACAGTCGGGCATCGCTCTAGACACCAATAATCAAAGCTTGCGCCTTGCGCTATCAAAACTGTTGATGAAAGCGGATCAAGCTGAAGCAGCATTAAGCCCACTTGTGCATCTACCGCCAGCACCAAGTCGCGAATATTTAGCCATGCGTGCCGCGTTGGCTCAAAAGCAAAAGCAAAATGAAATTGCACTGGAAAGCTATCAATTATTGACTCAGCGTGAGCCTGAGAATGCGCGCTGGTGGCTTGGTTTGGCCATTCAACAAGAGCGAGCATTAGCTTTCACTCCGGCGATCGCTTCTTATAAGCAAGCGCTGGGCAAAGTCGGTATTTCAAATCAATCTCAGGCATTTATTCGTGATCGCTTGAATATCTTAAAACAACTGGAGAGTGCCCAATGAAAATTCAGTTGAGAAAACGCTTAGGCGATCTGTTAATTGAAGAAGGTATTGTTTCTGAAGACCAAGTTCAGCAGGCGCTGAATGCTCAGCACAGTACTGGTCAAAAGCTGGGTGATGCGCTGATTGATCTTGGTTTTATCAGTGAAAAGCAGATGCTTGAGTTCTTGTCCCAGCAGTTGAGCTTGCCCTTAATTGATTTGAGTCGTGCTCCTGTTGATGCCGATGCGGTGCAAATTCTCCCAGAAGTACACGCGCGTCGTTTACGTGCCATGGTTGTGGCCCGTAATGGTGACACATTACGTGTTGCGATGAGTGATCCGGCGGACTTGTTTATTCAAGAGTCGCTGATGAACCTTCTTGGTCAATACGACTTAGAGTTCATCATCGCACCAGAACGCCAGTTAGTAGATAGTTTTGACCGTTATTACCGTAGAACCAAAGAGATCGCTTCGTTTGCAGAACAGCTTCAAGCAGAGCACCAAGACGTTGAAGGCTTCGACTACGGAATTGATGAAGGTGATAGCGAAGAAGTTACCGTTGTTAAGCTGGTTAACTCCATGTTTGAAGATGCGGTGCAAGTCGGTGCGTCGGATATTCATATCGAGCCCGATGATAAAGTGTTGCGTTTGCGTCAACGTGTCGATGGTGTACTTCATGAGACGCTTCTAAACGAGGTGAACATTGCCTCTGCGCTAGTATTGCGTTTGAAGCTGATGGCGCATCTCGATATCTCTGAAAAGCGCTTACCTCAAGATGGTCGTTTTAACATCAAAGTTCGTGGCCAATCGATCGATATTCGTATGTCGACTCTGCCAACGCAATACGGTGAATCAGTAGTAATGCGCTTGCTAAACCAATCTTCTGGTTTGCGTAAGCTTGAAGATTCCGGTTTACCACCTGAGCTACTTGCTCGTCTTCGCCGTCAGCTTTCTCGCCCACACGGAATGATCTTAGTTACTGGTCCAACAGGCTCTGGTAAAACCACCACGCTTTACGGCGCGTTAAGTGAATTAAACGAGCCGGGTAAAAAGATCATCACCGCAGAAGACCCTGTAGAATACCGCTTACCGCGTATTACTCAGGTGCAGATAAACAGCAAGATTGATCTAACGTTTTCTCGCGTGCTACGTACCTTCCTACGCCAAGACCCAGACATCATCCTTATTGGTGAGATGCGTGACCAAGAAACGGTTGAGATTGGCCTTCGTGCTGCACTGACTGGCCACTTAGTATTGAGTACCTTGCACACCAACGATGCGGTAGACAGTGCGCTGCGAATGATTGATATGGGCGCTCCTGGTTATTTGGTGGCGAGTGCTGTTCGTGCGGTTGTGGCTCAGCGTCTTGTTCGTCGTGTCTGTCCAGATTGTAAAACCACCGATGTGCTCGATGAGTCCCGTCAGCAGTGGCTTGCTGGTCGCTTCCCTAATCAAGTAGGACAAACCTTCCACAAAGGCGCGGGTTGCCAAAACTGTAACCTAACGGGTTATCGCGGCCGAGTGGGTGTGTTTGAGATGCTTGAGCTAGAAAATGAAATGATGGACAAGTTACGCGCGAATGATGCCGTGGGCTTTGCTCAAGCAGCGCGCCGCTCAGAAAACTACAAGCCGCTATTGGCTTCTGCAATGGAACTTGCGTTGCAAGGTACTGTGAGTTTGGACGAAGTTATGACCCTTGGCGAGGGTGATGCTTCTGGTAAAACCGACCCAATTTTCATGTAGGTAAGTAAATGCCAACTTTTCGTTATCAAGGCCGCACGCTAGACGGCTCATCAACCAGTGGCAAAGTCGATGCGGTGAATTCCGAAGCGGCAGCGGAAGCATTGATGAATAAGGGGATCATTCCTCTAAACCTGCGATTAGAAAAAGAAGCGGTTAAAAGCAAAGTCAGCTTATCCAAGTTACTCGTGCCTGCGATTCCGCTTGAAGTGATTATCCTGTTTTCACGTCAGCTATTTAGTTTGACCAAAGCGGGCGTGCCATTGTTGCGCTCCATGCGTGGTTTGCTGCAAAACTGTGAGAACAAACAGCTCAAAGAAGCCTTAGAAGACGTGGTAGCTGAGTTGAGTAACGGTCGCGGCCTTTCTTCCGCGATGCAACCGCATACCAAAGTGTTTAGCCCGTTGTTCGTTTCGATGATTAACGTGGGTGAAAACACGGGTCGTCTAGACCAAGCCTTGCTACAGCTAGCAAACTACTACGAACAAGAACTGGAAACGCGTAAGCGTATCAAAGCGGCAATGCGCTATCCAACGTTTGTGATCGTGTTTATCACCATCGCGATGTTTATTTTGAACATTCTGGTTATCCCTGAGTTTGCTTCCATGTTTACACGCTTTGGTGTTGAGTTACCGCTGCCTACCAGAATTCTGATCGCGACGTCGAACTTCTTTGTGAATTACTGGGGTTTACTGATCGCCGCGATCATTGGTGCGTTTATTATTTTCAGATCTTGGGTTGCAACCGCAGATGGTCGAGAGAAGTTCGACAAACTGCGTTTAAGGCTGCCTATTGTGGGTGACATTGTTAACCGAGCACAGCTATCACGATTCTCACGAACATTTTCATTGATGTTGAAGTCGGGTGTGCCGCTCAACCAATCATTAGCTTTAGCTGGTGAAGCGCTCGGCAACAAGTTCTTGGAGAACCGAATTCTAGAAATGAAAGCGGCCATTGAAGCAGGTAGTACCATTTCAGTCACGGCACTCAACAGTAAGATTTTTACGCCTCTGGTTATTCAGATGATTGCGGTTGGTGAAGAAACGGGTCGTATCGATGAACTGCTATTGGAAGTGTCGGACTTCTATGACCGTGAAGTCGATTACGATTTGAAAACCCTAACCGCGCGAATAGAACCGTTACTTTTGGTCATTGTTGCAGGCATGGTTATGGTGTTGGCTCTCGGTATCTTCCTGCCAATGTGGGGGATGCTGGACATCATCAAAGGCGGCTAACGGCGTGGTCGAAAATCCAAGTCGAGCGACACTTATTCTCGCGAGTGTCGTCGGTATTATTGTGCTGGCTGCATTTATGCAAAAGTTGAAACCTATAGAGCAAGAAGCGCAAGAAACAGGAGCGAAACTTGCCAAGGTTTGGATGCAAGATAGCGTGCAACGATACCACCAGGCATGGCTCGTTCATGGAGAGCCTAAGTTGCTGTTAATGGACGGTTTTGAGCTTAATATGACGGAAGGGGGCTTAGTGTCACCTTTCAGAACAAGCGGTGCACTCGATTGTGACTATTGGCTGACGGTCCATTACCCGCAACGTAAAATTATGGCGAGCGAGTTGTTAGAAATTCGTGGAGCAATTAAAAGTAATAGTTATACATGTAACTATACTTATGAAAATGGACAGAGAGTTGTTGTTATATCAGACGCTAATTACCTGAAAATAGACGTCGAAATGTCGACGGAGTGAATTTTTTGACACTTAAGTACTATAAATAGGAATGAAAGTCGGTATAATGCAAGCATTACCATAAGCAAAAGGTTGTAATAAAAAGTAAACCAAACATGGGGTAACTTTTTTGCACGGCTTTAACTTAATAATGGCGAATCGTCATTCTGCTCAAGCGGTAGAAAAAGGGCTCAACGGATAAACCTTGGTTTATTGTTGAGATGCCACACCGTTTTGACATTATCCAAAATGGTCGCATGACCGATAAACTTTGCAGTCACTCTGCATGCTTACATAGAGAGAGTAAACAATGAAAAGACAAGGTGGTTTCACCCTTATCGAATTGGTAGTGGTAATTGTAATCCTAGGTATTCTAGCGGTAACTGCAGCACCACGTTTCCTTAACCTACAATCTGACGCACGTGAATCAGCTCTTCAAGGTCTAAAAGGTGCGATCGATGGTGCTTCAGGTATTGTATTTGGTAAAGCGGCTATTGATGGAATCGAAACTAAAGCTCCTGACACAACTGTTAAGGTTGAAGACGTATTAGTAGGCTATGGTTACCCAGCAGCTAAAACCGGTGGTCTAGATAATGCTGTAAATGGCTTAAGTGCTGACTGGGCTCTAGTAAATGAAGGCTCTGATCCTCAGACTTTGGTTGCTACTTTTGTTAGTGGTGATCTTACAGCTGGCTTTGATGCAACAAATAACACTGTTGAGAAGGTAAAAGCTGGTAATTGTTATGTGACTTACACAGAAGCAACTTCTGGTGCAGTTGCAACTACATCTGTTGAAAACAGCGGTTGTTAATATAATTCCTAAGGCCAGCTAGTCTGGCCTTTATCTCTGTATTTTGATTAATCTCGGAATAGTTCATATGCGTAAATCATCGGGTCTTAGTGCAATTGAGTTTGTAGTTGTGCTGATTATCTTGGGTGTGATCGGTTATGTGGTATTACCAAGATTTATCAGCTTCGAGCCAGAAACTTATGAAGCAAAGTGGGAGCAAACCAAGCAGACCGCTGAGCACGTTTCTGAGACGCTAAGCAATAAAGAAACTTACGATCGAATTGAAGAAGAATTGGAGCGCTCAAAAGGAGAGAAATGACCTTTGGCGGTTATTTGTACACTTGCTCACAGTTCGAATTTAAAACTTATAAACCTATCATTATTCTCATAATTTCATCGTATACTTATTTCGCTTGTCCTAAGCCTAAGGTTGGGTTATGAAAATTCGCAGCTCTACATTAGGGTTTACATTAATGGAGCTGATCCTAGTGATCGTCCTCCTTTCCATTCTTTCTCTCTACGCTGCTAGCCGCTTTATGGGCAAAGGTAGTGTCTCCGCGTTTGCGCTTCAAGAGCAGGCTATTTCAGTGATTCGCCAAGTACAGGTGAATCGTATGCAGTCAAATACCTCAACCACCAATGATAATTTTCAGTTACAAGTCTCTTCTAATTGTATTGGTTCAGTGGAGGCATGTTCATTAACTGGTAGTGCGAAAGAGGCTCGAAGTGATTTAGTTGAAGATGACTCTGCAACTTTCAGTTTAACCGGAGCAACAAGCCCGATTAACTTTGATTTACTGGGGAATCCGTTGAGTGTCGCTTCTGGTGGCGTGTCTATTCTTATCCGTGATGTAAACGGTCAAAGCCAATGTCGAGTGCTGATTAACTCTCAAGGCTATGTCTCTGAGGGTTCATGCTCATGAGAAAGCAACTCGGTATGACCTTAGCTGAAATGATCATTGCTATTGTCCTGATGGGCATTGCGATGGTTGCGTTTACCTCCTTTCTTGTACCTCAAATTCGTGACTCTGCGATGCCACACTATCAAACCCGAGCAACTGCGCTTGGGCAAAGTTTTATGTCGCAAATTTTGGCGCGTGGTTTTGATGAGAACAGCGACTTTGATGGCGGTCTATTACGTTGTGGGGAAAGTACGCTCGGAGCGCCAAATTGTTCGAGCAACCTCGGTCCTGACTCTGGTGAGTCTATTCCTGAAAACTTCAACGATGTAGATGATTACATCGGCTGTTGGAGTACACCAACGACAGTAAGTCAATGCCAAGGGACAAACCGTGGCAATATCTCAGATATTTTGGGCACAAGTAGTGAAGACAAGTACCGAAACTTCCGAGTTGAAGTTGGCGTGGCATATGACGATCTGATTGCTACCCCACCGACAGGAATCACTAATTATAAAAAAGTCACGATTACGATTTTTGCTAGTAACGCTCAACCTCTGACACTAACTGCAATAAGAGGTAACTACTGATGAAGGTTCGTGGTTTCACCTTAATAGAGATGATCGTCACCATCGTAATTGGTAGCTTCATCATGCTTGGTATTGCGGGTTACGTGCAGTTAGGCATGAAGGGGTACGCAGACACGATTGACCGCCAACGAATGCAAACGCAAGCGCAGTTTGTGCTAGAGAAAATGTCGCGAGAAATTCGTCACGCAGTCCCAAACAGTTTTCATGTGCCGGCCGGAACTACCAACTGCTTGGAGTTTATGCCGATTGAATATTCCGGTTTTTATACGCTGACGAATAACAACTTAGAGTTTCTGTTAGGCAATGACTCTACATTGAATCCTATTCCAGCAAATCGTTGGATGGTGATTAATCCAAGTCGCTATGAAGATTTGCAATCTGCCTCTCCTCAGAGTTTGGCGGTTGGCAATCTAGCGAAAACTGGTGATGTCTTTGTTGTTAGTGGTGCAGCCAGTACGATTGGTGGTACTTCCATTTCTAGCCGTCATTACATCTATCAAGATAACTCTGAAGTACGTTACTGCTTCGACAATGGTCAAATCACGCGTAATGACATTACGGTTGCGGACAGTGTAGATACTTCTGTTAGCGATATGCATTACCTCGAGCCAACACTTCAACGTGGCGGTATCGTGCATATCAACTTAGAGTTCACTCAAAACGGGGAGCGTAGTGTTTACCAACAAGACGTGCAGGTGCTCAATGTTCCGTAAAAAAGCTCAGCAAGGCAATGTCCTGATCGTCGTATTGTTCGTCATCATCGTAATGGCCTATCTAGCCGCATCTTTAATGAAGGTGAGTTGGTCAAACCAAAGCACGTTAACCAGAGAATTCTTAGGAACGAAAGCTTGGTTTATTGCGCAATCTGCCAATGAGTGGGCACTAACTCAGCTGTATCCATTAGATAAAAATGACCCAGATGTTGAATCCCTATGCTCTGTTGCTGTTAATGGTATAACACCAAATGTTACAGAGGGCACTGGGTGTCAAATCAACGCAATGGCATGTGAAAAAATAGGTACTTTTAATGCGAGTACCTCTGAAGCTGAATCTCTATTTAGGGTGCAAGCCACAGCAATTTGTGGTTCCGGGGTTGCACAAGTACAGCGACAACAAGAGATTTGGGTGAGAGATTGATAATGAATAAAAAAATACTATTTTCAAGCTTGTTTCTATTTGCTGCCTTTACTGTGCAAGCTGAAGCTATCTTCCCACTTCCCGATGGTGTTTGTGTTGAAACGTCAGCACAAACGTGGAAGGGGAGCAGTGAACAAGAAGTTAAGCTTGATAAATCATATGCAATTGTAAACGGTCCAAGCGATCGTATTATTGGTTACACTAAGTTTGATGAGAACCGTAATAAGTCATGTGGCGATGGTGGAAAGTGTAAGGTTTCTAAATCTAATGGGATTGATCGTCGACTACCTACATCACCAAATTTTTCTCTAAGCGGTGTGCACTTTGATCATACATATAATGAGACGCAATTGAGTGGCAGCCAAAGTATGACTTTAAGTAGTGGTACTTATCGCGTTAAGAAACTGCTCAAATTAGATGATAACTCTACATTAAGAATCAATGGTGCGGTAACACTTTACGTAGAAAAAATGGAAGTATTGGCGAATGCCAAAATTGAAGTTTCTTCAGGTCACCCTGATGATTTTATTATTATCTCGCGTGATGGAGAAAATGATTCCGAAGTTATTCTGAAAGGTGATAACGAATTTGCCGCTCATATTTTTGCTCAAGAAGAGGTAGAGCTTTCGGAGCATGTCTCACTAATCGGAACGATTACCGCACCGGAGCTAGAGATTAAAGACCACGCTCAGTTGAAAGCTATGGTTCCTGAAAGCTGTTCACCTATCGATCCTGAGGGACCAATTAACCGTTCTCCACAGTTTGAATTTGGTACCGTAGATGGGGCCACTTGTAGCGGCAGTGGTAATACATATACATGTCGAATCAGTTTCGAGAACGATTACGACGAAGACAAACCAATTCCTTTGGTTTTCGTTATGCCTACCATTGATAAAACACTTTCTTCTAAGAAGCCTAGAGTCACTGAATACCCTTCTAGTGTCTCGGTTATCAGTGTTGATAGAAATACCGCAACGATTGTTCAAGAGTTTCCTCCGCACAATGCTGCAGATCGCAACGTTCAGTTCTTGAATAAAAACGATCCCGGAGTCCGCAAAGAGATGGCTAAAGTGGATTACTTTGTTATCGAACCGGGTGTACTTGAACTGAATAATGGTGCGAAGATTGTCGCAGGTACGATTGATACTAAAGTTGCTGCCTCACAATACAAGAACGATAACAAGCAGATCAACGAACAAAACAACGGTGTAAAAGTCGACTTCAGTGATTTTGGCTTGAGCTCATTTGATGGTAAACCTGGTGTGCTTGTCCAGCCTCAAACGAAACGAAACAATGGCACTAATAACTGGTTTACGGGTATGGCCCGTGACGGGACTAAAACTTCATTTAAGCTAGCTCTGGAGAAGTCTGAGGTATACGGCAAGAACAACCGAGGGCAAGAAACCTTCAACATAATTGATGATGAAGAGACGGTTGCCTTTGTTGCTGGTGAGGGTTTTGGTTACGTTAATGGTAAGCGCTTTTGGTTAGGGCAAGGTGTGACAGAATACACGCTAAATCAACAGGATCCAGTTATTGATCCAATCTACGAAGGTTGTAAGGTTTATACTCCTTTCCCTGATAGCGCTGGCTTCAAAGAGCCACCCATTCTTGTCGCCAACAAAAACTCTCGTCGCGGTAACAATGGTGGTTGGTTGCGTCGATGTGATGTGACAAAAGATTCTGTTGCATTCATTGTTGAAGAAGACATGAAAAAGGACAAAGAACGCGGCCACATGGATGAAGATGTGGGCTGGTTTATGTTTGAAAAAGCCAACCAGAACCCTATGTGTGATGCCTTTAATGCGCCAGTTCAGACATGGCGCAGAGAGCTTGCTAATGATGGGATTGATGGCACGTTAGTTCTATCAAACCAGTCAAAGATCATAGGAACACCCGTGCTTACGGTTGGTGGTGAACGGAAACGTGTCGTTGGCTTCATGCCAGGTTTGGTTTCTGGGCAGAATAAACCAAATGCATGTGATGGATATGAATGTCATGGTGATGAGGGGCTATTAATTGGTAAAGAGGCGTTGGAAAACTTTCCTGTAACCTCAAGCTGGAACAACCGTACTATCGATGCAGATGATAAAGTGACCTTTTACGAAGGTACTAACGTTAAGCACCTCAATGTCGATGGTGAGCTAACGCTAGAGGCCGGAAAATACTGGTTTGATTCAGTTAAAATCAATACTGGAGGTAAGCTTCTTGTAAAAGAAGGGACTGAAGTCATTATAAACACGAAGGCTTTGGCTTTAGCTAACCATTCTTATATGGGGGTGGATGTTGATGCTAAGAATAACCCTGTCTTCAACGGAAACATGCGTGTGAATGTTTATGGTTTGACTCCTGCGGCAGGAAGTACACTTCATGATTGGGTTGATATAGCTAACCACTCTGAAGTTGTCGGCTTGATTTACAGTGAAGACAAAGTTTATCTGAGTAACCATAGCATCATATACGGTGCGGTCACTGCGAAAGATATCGATATGAACAACAATGCTGAAGTACATGCCGCGACATCGTGTTTGCCGCCGTTAGATGATTATGAGCTGACAGTATCACCAAAAGCACAATATGCATTGATGTGTGGTGTTGAAAAGCCTACTTTTACTATCGAAACCAAAAACCAAGGTGAGCTTGAAAGTACATGGGTCAATGTTGAAGTACTTCCCGCGGACAGCGCGAATAACTTTACGGTCTCTGTAGCAAATAATATTGGCTCTGGTACTTACCCTCGTTTTCGATCCAGCATGAATGAAGGGAGTAAAGGTGAACTTGAATTATCTATCGCTGTTAAAAATACTGCGAAAGTCGATCTTGGCCAAACATACTCATTAAAGGTGACGTTAGAGGAGGATGGGAGCCAATCTCAAGTGGCAACATTTAAGTATGTCCCATTCAAATTCCACGTCGATGACCAGAGTGTTATTGCTGGGCAGGTTAAACCTGTTACTGCGCAAGTCTTGGCATGTAGTGGTGGCGAGCAAACTATAGTCAAAAGTTATGTTGGTACACCTGATGTTTCTCTCAAGCTGGAAACACCAAATGGTGGTCGTGACGATGCTAGTTTATTGAGTTATGAGCCTAAGTTTGTAAAGAATGAGAATGGCAGTTCGACGGAAGACTTCAAGTTGATGGAGTCAGGTGAGTATACAGTTGCGCTTACAGATCCGAACTTTGTTTGTGACCCGCAATATGCCGATGATTGCCCAATCGCGCCTGAAGAAGATGAATCTCAACAAGAAACTGTCATGTTAAATGGCTCGTTTAATGTTAAATCTCGCCCTTGGAAAATTGCTATCTGTGACGTTAAGTCTAAAGAGGGCGATGTGAACAACCCTGGTACTCAAGGTACAGGAAATGGCTTTATTCCTTCAGCGACTAGCTTCGATGTTACATACAAACCTGTCGTTCATAGTCAATCTCGAGGCAATGCAACGGAAGTTTGTGATTATCCGCTGACTCAAAATTACTTCTCGAGTGACAATACCAATGCTCCTTTAGAAATTGAGTTTAGTGTTGCTTACCCTGCAGGTGGTGAGCTAGCGAACTTGTCTGAAGAGAATGGTTTCATTGGTTCCTCGACTTTTACTAAGGCTGAAGCCTTATCAGGCAAGGAAGGAGAATATGTTTGGAATGAAGTAGGTTCACTGGACTTAACGACCAATGCTTCTTATCTAGGCATGTCTCTTGATGAAGATAGTAAGGTGATTGGACGCTTCTATCCTAAGTTCTTTAATGTTATCGGTGACGAATGGGATTACCCTGGTTCACAAGACTTTGCGTACATGAATCAGCCATTCGATGGATTAGCATTTGATGTTGAAGCGTTAAATGCGAGTAAGTCTGCGGTTACAAACTACGTTAAGTTTACTACTAAGGCTGCTTTCAATATTAAAGAGTTAGGTAGTTACTCTACTCGTTTACTTTCTCCTAGTTTTGGTGCGGGTGAGTGGAAGAATGCATCAGATAACAGTGTGGGTACTTTCCTGACGGGAAGTAATAATCTATGTACTGGGAGTGTGTGCTGGATTAAAGATTTGGGTGGTAATTATCCGGACGGACCCTTCAATATGGGCGGCGGAAAAGCGTCTCAAATTGGGATCGATTATACCAATAATGCGGATCCTGTTGAGTACCTTAACTCAGAAGATGGCAACGGTTCGCGATTGCTCTCTCAACCGGACATTCGCTTTGGTCGTATTGATCTTGATGACGTAGGCGGTAATCAAGGTACAGTCCTTCGAGTTCCTTTAAGGGCTGAATATTGGACAGGTACTCGTTTTATGTCGAACCCGGATGATGATCAAACTTATGTTCGAGGGATTACGTTTAACCAATCACATATCTGGCCGAGCGACGGTAGTGCTGTTGCTGTCAATCTTGGCAGTGAAGGTCAAGTTGTCGATGGTTTCTCTCGAGCTTTGACGGCAACAGAAATCACCGGCCATCGTCAGCAAACACGTGTTTGGCTCGATCTGGAGTCGTCGAACGCGCTCCCATGGCTCAAATATAACTGGGACAACAGCCAAACTGGTGAAGAAAACCCATCATCAGTCGTCACGTTTGGTATTCACCGTGGCAATGACCGCGTGATTTATCGGGGTGAACCGGGGTTAACCGGACAATAACAAACTTCGGTTTCTTGCGTTAAGTAAGGAAACTGCAAGAAATTGAGGCTTTCTGCTCATGTTTGTGTACCAATGCCTTGCTGTGACAGCGAGGCATTGGTACATTTAGGACAATTTTTGTCTTCTAAATTTTTGCAGGATGAGCGAAGAATATGTTTAAAAAACTTCGTGGCATGTTTTCTAACGACCTATCTATCGATTTAGGTACTGCCAACACTCTAATTTACGTAAAAGGACAGGGCATCGTCCTTGATGAACCTTCTGTAGTTGCTATTCGCCAAGATCGTGTAGGTTCTGCAAAAAGCGTTGCTGCTGTAGGCCATGCGGCAAAACAGATGCTTGGTCGTACACCAGGCAACATCTCAGCAATCCGTCCAATGAAAGACGGCGTTATCGCTGACTTCTACGTAACAGAAAAAATGCTTCAGCACTTCATTAAGCAAGTGCACGACAACAGCATCCTTAAGCCAAGCCCTCGCGTACTAGTTTGTGTTCCTTGTGGTTCTACTCAAGTTGAGCGTCGCGCGATTCGCGAATCTGCACTAGGTGCTGGTGCGCGTGAAGTTTACCTAATTGACGAGCCAATGGCGGCGGCAATCGGTGCTGGCCTTCGTGTATCTGAGCCAACAGGTTCTATGGTGGTCGATATCGGTGGTGGTACAACGGAAGTTGCGGTTATCTCACTAAACGGTGTGGTTTACTCTTCTTCTGTACGTATCGGTGGTGACCGCTTTGATGAAGCCGTTATCAACTACGTACGTCGTAACTACGGCAGCTTGATCGGTGAAGCAACAGCTGAAAAGATCAAACACGAAATCGGTTCTGCATACCCTGGTGATGAAGTTCAAGAGATCGAAGTTCGCGGTCGCAACCTCGCAGAAGGTGTGCCACGTAGCTTTAGCCTGAACTCAAACGAGATCCTAGAGGCACTACAAGAACCGCTATCTGGCATCGTATCTGCAGTGATGGTTGCGCTTGAGCAATGTCCACCAGAGCTAGCGTCTGATATCTCAGAAAACGGTATGGTACTAACGGGTGGTGGTGCACTACTTAAAGACCTAGACCGTCTACTAATGGAAGAAACTGGCATTCCAGTAGTTATCGCTGAAGACCCACTAACGTGTGTGGCTCGTGGCGGCGGTAAAGCTCTAGAAATGATCGACATGCACGGTGGCGATCTATTCTCTGAAGAATAAAATGCAGGGTGAAGTCCACATGGGCTTCACCTTCATTTCCGCTCTCTGTAATTTCAATCTGCTCCATACCTAGAATTCACTTACATTAGATTCTCAGGTTGCCAAGTAAGGCTCAATAATCATGGTAGCAATCAGGTTAAAAACAAGATGAAACCGATTTTTGGCAGAGGTCCATCTCTGCAATTGCGTCTGTTTTTTGCTGTCATCGTGTCGGCGAGCTTGATGCTGGCTGATAACCGTCTAGATACGTTTTCCAACGTCCGATACCTATTGAACAGTATGGTTGCGCCAATTCAATACGCAGCTAATTTGCCTCGTAGCATGTTCGATGGAATGTTCGAGAGTTTAAACACTCGTCAGGCACTGATTGAAGGCAATCGCAGTTTGAAGCGAGAAGTGCTTCGCCTGAAGAGCGAGCTGATCTTGCTCGACCAATATAAAGAAGAAAACCAACGCCTGCGTAAACTGCTCGGCTCTTCATTCGTCCGTGACGAAAAGAAAGTGGTCACAGAAGTGATGGCCGTAGATACCTCGCCGTATCGTCACCAAGTAGTGATTGATAAAGGTCGTATTGATGGTGTTTACGTTGGTCAGCCTGTTATTAACGAGAAAGGCATCGTGGGTCAGGTAACGTTTGTTGCAGCGCACAACGCACGCGTATTGTTGCTAACAGACGCGAAAAACGCGATTCCTGTTCAAGTGATTCGTAACGATATTCGTGTGATCGCCTCCGGTAACGGTGAAGTGGATGAAATCCAACTGGAACACATCCCAACCAGTACTGACATTCAAGTAGGCGATTTGCTGGTGACATCGGGTCTCGGTGGTATTTACCCTGAAGGCTACCCAGTCGCTACCGTCACGAATGTCGATCACGATACTCGTCAAGAGTTTGCATCGATCAAAGCGGAGCCTGTGGTTGAGTTTGATCGTCTGCGCTACTTGCTGTTGATTTGGCCGAATGAAGACCGTCAACACAAAGTACTGCAATCCAATGTCGAAGAAGGTTCAGAGCAAGAGGTAACCGATGGCCAATAGTGTATTTAGAAGCCGAATGGTCATCGGCGTCAGCTTCTTTGTCGCGCTAGTCTTACAAACTATTCCATGGCCGGGCGTGCTCGATTTGCTGCGTCCGTCATGGCTATTTCTAGTGGCCTGTTACTGGGTGTTGGCATTGCCTCACCGTGTTAACGTCGGTACCGCTTTGATCTTAGGTTTGTTGTGGGACATATTGATTGGCTCGACGCTCGGGATCCGAGGGATGATGATGTCGATCATTATCTACTTGGTGGCCTTGAATTTCTTGGTGATCCGTAACATGGCGCTTTGGCAACAATCTATCTTGATTGCCTTTTTTACCGTGCTACTGGAACTTCTCATATTCTGTGGGGAATATTTGAACCAAGACGTAGTATTTAATCCATTATCTCTGTGGACTGCGGCAATAAACTGTATACTTTGGCCATGGATGTTTTTACTTATGCGACGCGTCCGTCGCGCATGGCACGTAAGGTAGCGTTGTGAAAAAGGGCTTATCCCTCGTTCTCGCATCGGGTTCTCCGAGAAGAAAAGAGTTGCTTGCTCAATTAGGTTATGACTTTGATGTTGTGCTTCCTGATATAGAGGAAGCCAAACAAGACCACGAGCAAGCAAAAGACTATGTTTTGCGTCTCTCTCTGGAAAAAGCTCAAGCAGGCTTAGCGATGGCTAAGCCTGATTCCGTTGTATTGGGCTCAGATACCGTGGTGGTATGCGATAACCACGTATTAGAGAAACCTAAAAATTTCGAAGATTCAAAACGCATGCTCAGCAATTTATCGGGTCGTCAGCATCAAGTGATGACCGCGGTGAGCGTCGTATCAAAAGAACAACAACACTCAGTGGTCGTTATCACTGACGTGTGGTTCAAAATACTGACTGAAGAAGAAATAGAACGATACTGGCAGTCAGGCGAACCATGCGATAAAGCTGGAAGTTATGGTATTCAAGGACTCGGTGGGCGTTTCGTCACCCGAATCGAAGGCAGTTATCACGCCGTAGTAGGCTTACCTTTGTTCGAAACCGATCAGCTAATTCAAGAATTTTTATAATTGTTTTGAGGTGTGCACATGAGTGCAGAATTGCTGCTAAACGTGACCCCGAGTGAAACTCGTGTGGCCATGATTGAAGGTGGAGTACTACAAGAAGTTCATATAGAACGTGAATCGCGCCGTGGCATTGTTGGCAATATCTACAAAGGCAAAGTGAGCCGAGTATTGCCAGGCATGCAAGCGGCGTTTGTTGATATTGGTCTTGATAAAGCGGCGTTCTTACACGCGTCAGATATTGTTCCACACACCGAATGTGTGGCAGAAAACGAAAAGCAACAATTCCAAGTACGTGATATTTCTGAATTGGTTCGCCAAGGACAGGATATCGTTGTACAGGTTGTGAAAGATCCTCTGGGCACTAAAGGCGCACGTCTGACAACCGATATCACCTTGCCATCGCGTTATCTTGTCTTTATGCCGGGTGCTAGCCACGTCGGTGTCTCTCAGCGTATCGAAAGCGAAACAGAGCGCGAGCGTTTAAAGAAAGTTGTCAATCACTACTGTGATGAGCATGGCGGCTTCATCATTCGCACCGCTGCAGAAGGTGCAGACGAAAAAGAGCTTTCTCAAGATGCGGCATTTTTGAAGCGTTTATGGCTGAAAGTCATGGAGCGTCGCTCGAAATACAAAACGCGTTCTACCTTGTACGGTGAGCTAGGTTTAGCGCAGCGTATTCTACGTGATTTTGTTGGCACTGAGCTTGACAAAATCATGGTCGACTCTCGCCTTGAATACGAGAATCTGAAAGAGTTTACCTCTGAATATGTGCCTGAGCTGACTGAGAAGCTTGAACTGTACGAAGGCGATAAGCCAATCTTCGATATGTACGACACAGAGAACGAAATTCAACGTTCTCTGGAACGCAAAGTCGAGCTTAAGTCCGGCGGCTACCTGATCATCGATCAAACGGAAGCCATGACTACGGTCGACATTAATACCGGCGCGTTTGTTGGTCGTCGCAATCTAGAAGAAACCATCTTCAATACCAACGTTGAAGCGACACAAGCAATCGCACGTCAACTTCGTCTGCGTAATCTTGGTGGCATCATCATTATCGACTTTATCGATATGGCATCGGATGAACACCGTAAGCGCGTTCTAAGCTCTCTTGAAGCAGCACTGTCAAAAGACCGAGTGAAAACCAACATTAATGGCTTTACTCAACTAGGCTTAGTGGAGATGACTCGTAAGCGCACGCGCGAAAGTATTGAACATATCCTGTGTTCAAGCTGTCCTACTTGTGAAGGTCGCGGCAGCGTGAAGACTGTCGAAACTGTGTGTTACGAGATCTTGCGTGAAATTACCCGTGTTAACCGTGCTTACGATGCAGACAACTTTGTTGTGTACGCGTCACCGTACGTTGCGGAGACACTACTGGGTGATGAATCTCACGCACTAGCTGAACTCGAAGTATTTATTGGTAAGCAAGTTCGTATTCAAGCTGAACCCCTGTACATTCAGGAGCAGTTTGACGTCGTCATGATGTAATTGGAAAATTTGTGAATTCTGGTTTTAACCGTTTCGGGCGTTTCTGCGCGTGGACTTTAGTTACTCTGTTGGTGCTTCTGGCCATCTTAGTAACCACACTGCGCGTAGCATTGCCACAACTTAACCACTTCCAAGATGAGATCAAAACCTGGGTCAAGCAAGGCACAGGTTTTGACTTTTCTATTACCAGCGTTGCTGGTTCTTGGCGTAACAGCCATCCATCTATCGCCCTGCAAGGTTTAGAAGCGAATCTGCCTAATAACCAAGACGCTCGCTTTGCAGTGGATGAAATCCATATTGAATTCGATTTGATTCAATCTCTTCTGAGTTTTAAACCGGTTGTCGCTGATTTAACGATTGATGATTTAGCGTTAGACATCCGCACTGTCGACCTCTTGTCGAAATCTGAAGGCAAAGAGCCGCAAGCGAATGTCAGCAAAAATGAAACCAAGCTGATAGACCAATTAGACTCCTTGTTGCTGCGTCAGTTTGAAGACTTCACCATCACAGATTCTCGCATTTGGTATAAATCCGTTTCAGGCGAAACACGCCGTTTGGACATCGAGCAATTACGTTGGAGTAACCAAGGTAAGCACCATTTAGCAGAGGGCACGGTAAGCATTGCGGACGCCAGTCTCAACTCATTGTTAGTACGTGCTAACTTCAAAGATTACGGTTCGCTGCGTGATGTGTCTGGTGAGTTTTACGTCAGTGCGAAAGACGTCTCAGTAACGCCTTGGCTAACCACTTACATGCAAGATGAGTCTGGCGTTGAGTCAGGTAAAGTCAGCTTAAACACTTGGCTGACGCTTGAACGCAGCCAACCAAGTTATGCCTATGTTGACTTACAACCTTCCGAGCTCGTGTGGGACGAAAATGGCCGTCATGATCTGCTATTAGAGTCTGGCATTTTTAAACTGTCTCCTGATAAAGAAGGCTGGAAAGTAAATGGCCACTCACTGCAAATCCGCACCGATGACAGACCATGGCCAGAATTGGATATTGCCTTTGATTGGCAACCGGATGGTTGGTTACTCAACCTTTCCCAATTAGATATTGAAGCGTTAACACCACTGGTTAAGTTGGCGCCAAAGTCTGAGTCCACCACCGATTTACTCAACAAGCTGGCACCAAAAGGACGAGTGGAAGACATTCGTCTATCGATGAATGGCGGCTTAGATACCTTGCGCTATTCTGCTGAGTTAGATGAACTGGGTTTAACACAATGGGAACTGCTTCCTGGCTTTAGTCATGTGCAAGGTAAAGTATCGGGTAACCTAGAACAGGCAAAAGCGAAAGTTACCGTTATTGATGATGTCTTCCCTTACGGAGATGTATTCCAAGCGCCACTGAACATTAAGCAAGGTGAAGTCGACATCATTTGGCAGCAAGATGAAGATGGCTGGCGTTTGTGGTCCGATAAAGTGACGGCGGCGACACCTGACTTACAAGTGCTGGGCGCATTCCGCCTCGATTTCCCGAAAGAGCAAAGCCCATTCCTTTCGTTTTATGCTGAAGCTGACCTCTACAACGCAGGTGAAACATGGCGCTACCTTCCGACTTTAGCGCTTGGGCAAGATCTCACGGACTACCTATCTACCGCGATTCAAGGTGGTAAGGTCAATACCGCAAAACTGCTTTGGTATGGCGAGTTGGCTGACTTCCCATATAAAGAGCATAACGGCATGTTCCAAGCATGGGTTGGATTGAAGAACGCGAAGTTCAGCTTCGATACTGCTTGGCCGACCATCACAGATTTACAGCTCGATTTGTTGTTTGAAAATGACGCCATGTACCTAGATTCGAAGTCTGCCACGTTAAATGGTGTGAAAGCGAAGCGAATCACAGGGCGTATCCCGGAGCTTGCAGAAGGTGGTCATATTGAAATCGAAGCCAAGGCTAGTGCTCCGGGTAATGAAGTTCGTGACTACATGATGGCAACGCCATTAGTTGACTCTGTTGGCGCAGCCTTGACCGCGCTGCAAGTCAGTGGTCCGGTATATTCTGAGTTCCAACTCAATATCCCATTTGATTCAGACCGAGATGCGAGAGCTTGGGGGTATGCCGATCTTAAGAACAACCGCGTAGATATCGATGCGCCGCCGATGACGTTAGAAAATGCAACTGGGCGTATTAAATTCGATAACGATGTAGTGACCACATCTGGCTTGTCAGCGGAACTGTTGAAGCAACCAATCTCACTGGATTTCCGAGGTGAGAACGCTGAACAAGGCTATAACGTAACCATTAATACCCTTGGTGATTGGGAAGTGGACCCACTTAAACCTTACCTTGGCGAGCGTTGGTTAAGTTTGGTTTCTGGTCATGCGCCGTGGCAAATGGACATCGACTTACAACTTAATGATGTCGGCTTTACCTACCAAGTTGATGTGCTAGCTCAACTTAGTCAGCTCGCGAGCGAATACCCATATCCATTGGCGAAAAAACGTGGTGAGAAAGGGCGAGCGAAACTGCAAGCTTCTGGCAACCAAGAGAGCATTTCGGCACGATTACAAATCCCTAATGCGAAGTACCAGACGGAAATCGATATCTCTGGCGATGTACCTCAGCTAACCGCGACTAATCTGGTTATTGGCAATGGTGGCTTCAAGATCAGCCCAGTTGTGGGGCACGACGCTTCGATTCGTTTAGATGATTTGAGCCTCGATAAGTGGGCGGACTTAATGCACGTTCCACAAAGTACGACGCAATCAGTATTGTCGAGTATGAAAACGCCGACGATTCCGTTGCCAACGCGCGTCAGTATGGATGTGCAAAACCTAGAGCTCGGTGGTATTGAGTTCCACGATGTTGACTTAAATGCGCGTAAGAAGAACCTAAGTTGGCAACTTGAAGTCGATAGCCAAGAGGTGAAAGGTAAAGCCAATTACCTCAAACCGTATGATCTGTCTGTTTCATTGGATCACCTGCACTTGTACATTCCGGGTTTCGATGAGATGACCAAGGAGCGTAGTTCTCTGTTTGCTAGCGAAGATCAAACTGCGCCACTTATCTCAAACTTTGACCGCAAGTTCCATGCAGAGATGCCAAACTTAACCTTGAGCATCGATGACTTTTGGCTGCAAGGTTACAAGGTCGGTAAGGTGAACGTGGATGTTGAACGTGGCAACAACCGACTTGAATGGAAGAATGTGAACTTTAGTAGTGGCCAGAACCGCGTTGATATGAGTGGTTGGTGGGAGCTGACGAAAGAACGCAGTCATTCAAATCTGACCATGAAAGTAAAAGGTGAAAACAACAGTGATTTAATGGAGCGATTTGGTATCACTTCAGGTATCCAGCAAGCACCGTTTGAAATCAATGCCAACCTTGATTGGGATGGCGCCCCTTGGTCAATGAAAACGCAAAGCTTGCAAGGTGATGTCTCTACCGAGTTTGGTAAAGGCGTGATCACCGAAGTGAGTGGCGCGGCGCGATTACTGGGTTTGTTTAGTCTTGATTCTATCATCCGTAAGATGCAGCTCGACTTTACTGATGTGTTCGACAAAGGGATGGCATTCAACTCAATCACGGGTACAGGCAAAATCCAAGATGGCGTGTTTATCACCAACGATATTGTGATGGATGCGTTAGCGGGTGAGATGAAAATCCGTGGCATTGCCAATATGAACACACGTTTGGTGGATGCAGAAGTGAACTTCACTCCGGATATTACTTCGGGGTTGCCTATGTTGACGGCCTTTGCGGTAGCGCCTCAAACGGCGTTGTACGTACTGGCGATTTCGACCGTTATCTCTCCAGTGGTGGAAGTCTTCACGCAAGTAAACTACGAAGTGAAAGGCCCGCTAGATTCACCTACCGTAAAAGAGATTTCACGAAGCAAAGGTGAATACAAGTTGCCAGAAAAACTGCGTGAGCAAGCAAAGTAATTACGCGGTCAGCCTTCTGACGAACAAGGAATTGAATACATGGAACGTGTTGGCATCATCCAAATGACATCGGGTCCAGAGATCGAGGAGAATCTGGACTTCATTGCCAAGCAATGTGCATTGGCTGCTGAGCAAGGTGTGAAGCTGGTTGTGACACCAGAAAATGCCACACAATTTGCTAACCGAGAGGCGTATCACCAGAACGCAGAAACTTTGGGTGATGGTTCGACTCAACAGCGCTTATCTGAGATCGCACAGCACAACCAACTGACTTTAATCGTGGGCAGCATGCCGATTCGTACTGAACAAGGTGTGACTACCACGACATTGGTTTTCTCACCGCAAGGCGAGTGTATTGCTCACTACGATAAGCTGCATATGTTTGATGTGGATGTCGCTGACGGGCACGGCAGTTATCGCGAGTCGGATACTTTTACCGCTGGCAATCACATCGTGACGGCAGAGACCAATATTGGTACGGTAGGCTTAAGTATTTGCTACGACGTACGCTTTCCTGAATTGTTTAAAGCGCTACGCTTAGCGGGAGCGCAAGTTATTGTGGTGCCCGCTGCGTTTACCGCGGTGACGGGGCAAGCGCATTGGGAAGTATTACTTCGAGCGCGTGCGATTGAAACCCAATGCTGGATTCTTGCCTGCGGGCAAACGGGGACGCATCCGTGTGGTCGCCAAACTTGGGGACACTCCATGGTGATTGACCCTTGGGGGGGCGTTCACCAACAATTGAATGACCAAGTAGGATTGCTGGTGGCAGAGATAGATTTGTCACACAACCAGCAAGTAAGGCAGAATATGCCGCTGACTCAACACAGTCGCTTTCAAAATGAATTGAAACGGAAATAAAAGAGCTAACTATGAGCATAAACCAAATAGAACAGGCACTCCTTGCCCCAAACGGTCTGACAGAGCAAGACATCGCTGACACACTAGCGAGCATTGCGACGCGCCAGATCGATTATGCGGACATTTACTTTCAGTCCAGCTGGCACGAGTCTCTGGTTCTAGAAGACAGCATCATTAAAGATGGCTCTTTCAATATTGACTGTGGTGTCGGTGTACGAGCAGTCACAGGCGAAAAAACCGGTTTTGCCTATTCAGACCAAATTCAACTGGACGGTTTGAAGCAAAGTGCGATTGCAGCGCGTGGTATTGCGCAGCAAGGCCAAAACGGCAAAGTGCACGCATTCAAACGTTCTGATAACCAAGCTTACTACGATGCGGTAAACCCACTAGCAAGCTGGGAAAAGCAACAAAAAACCGAACTGTTGTTGTCTCTAGATGCGTACATTCGTACCAAAGAGCCAATGATCAAAGAAGTGTCGATCAGCATCAGTGGTGTCCATGAGCAAATGTTGGTTGCTGCAACTGACGGCACTTACGCTGGTGACATTCGCCCGCTTGTTCGTCTTTCAATCAGTGTTCTTGCTGAAAAAGGTGATCGTCGTGAACGCGGCAGCGCTGGTGGTGGTGGCCGTTTTGGTTACGACTTCTTCCTGTCTGAAACGAACGGCGTGAAACAAGCATTCCAATTTGCTGATGAAGCGATTCGCATGGCGCTAGTGAATCTAGAAGCAGAAGCAGCACCTGCAGGCATGATGCCTGTGGTACTTGGTTCTGGCTGGCCGGGCGTATTGCTACACGAAGCAGTAGGTCACGGTTTAGAAGGTGACTTCAACCGCAAAGAGTCGTCAGTGTTCTCTGGCAAGATGGGTGAGCAAGTGACGTCTCCACTTTGTACTATCGTGGATGATGGCACGCTAAAAGACCTACGCGGTTCATTGAACGTCGATGATGAAGGTGTAAACGGTCAGTACAACACGCTTATCGAAAATGGTGTGCTTAAGGGCTACATGCAAGACAAGCTAAACGCACGCCTAATGGGCGTAAACCCAACAGGTAACGGTCGTCGTGAGTCTTACGCGCATTTGCCAATGCCACGTATGACTAACACTTACATGCTACCGGGTGAGCACACACCAGAAGAGATCATCTCTACGGTGAAGAAAGGTCTGTACGCACCAAACTTCGGTGGCGGTCAGGTGGACATCACTTCTGGTAAGTTCGTATTCTCAGCATCAGAAGCGTACTTGATTGAAGATGGCAAAATCACTCGTCCAGTGAAAGGTGCAACGCTGATTGGCTCTGGCATTGAAGCGATGCAGCAAGTTTCTATGGTGGGTAACGACCTAAGCATCGACAGAGGTGTTGGCGTGTGTGGCAAGGCGGGTCAAAGCGTACCGGTTGGCGTTGGTCAACCAACATTGAAGCTCGATTCCATCACCGTTGGTGGTACTGAATAAACTTCACCTGAATCAGAATTAAAAAGAGCGCTCATTGAGCGCTCTTTTGTTTTAGGGGGAGAGGATTCGCTATAGGTTTTCTTCAGCAAATTCAGCTAAGCGACTGCGCACCACACCATTGAGGTGAATATTGGCGCTGCCTTCAAAGTTCTTGAAACGTTCTACCATATACGTCAAACCAGACGTCACTGGGGTTAGGTAGTGAGAGTCAATCTGTGCCAAGTTACCCGAACACACAATCTTAGTGCCTTCACCACAACGGGTGATGATGGTTTTGATTTGTGAAGCGGTTAAGTTCTGACACTCATCGAGCAAGACAAATGCATTTTGGATCGAGCGGCCACGCATAAAGTTGATCGATTTAAACTGAATGTTGGCTTTATCACAGATGTATTTCATCGAGCCTTCTGTGCAATGATCGTTCTTGTGCAGCGCTTCCAAGGTATCGGTCACCGCTGCTAACCATGGCATCATTTTCTCTTCTTCCGAGCCCGGTAAGAAACCAATCGACTCACCAATGTCTGGCGTGTTACGCGTTACGATGATCTTATCGAACATGCCTTTTTCAATGGTTTGTTCCAATGCCGCTGCCATGGCAAGCAGTGTCTTACCACTACCTGCAGCGCCGGTCAGAATCACCAAATCAATATCTGGATCGAGCAGGGCATCCATCGCCATGCCTTGATAGATATTCTTAGGTGTAATGTCCCAAGCGCGGCGATGCATCATGCGCTCACGGCTGAGGTCGAGTAAGGTGAGCTTATCCTCATTGATGGTTTCTACTCGGCCTACAAAATCACTCTCTTCATCAATCACGTATTGATTAATAAAGGTTGGATCGAACGGTTCGCGGCTGAGTTTATGGAACGTTTTTCCACCCA
The DNA here is from genome assembly GCF_030248355.1 of Vibrio sp. B172a. Taxonomy (NCBI): domain Bacteria; kingdom Pseudomonadati; phylum Pseudomonadota; class Gammaproteobacteria; order Vibrionales; family Vibrionaceae; genus Vibrio; species Vibrio sp. B172a. The sequence continues at coordinate 48,291 of NZ_JAHGAC010000019.1, forward strand.
GCGCGTAACTTTCTACTTCATCCACACCACTCCAAAAATCGCCTTCACGTTGTTGGAAGCCTTTGGTGAGGTATTGGATATCATCAATCAGTTGGTCCGTACGATAGTCTTCAACGAAACGCACGCCAGCACCTTTGGCTCGCAAACGCATGTTGATGTCTTTGGTCACGAGCACGACTTCGCGTGGTGCGCGTTTGTTTTGCAGATAAAGCACCGCATTGAGTATGCGGTTGTCACCGGCTTTGTCGGCGAAGGCTTTGACGGTTTCCTGCAATTCGAAGTCCGCCAAAATAGAGATGGTGCCTTGGCTTGGGTTGTCTTTAGAAACTGGAATACCTTCTGAGATTTCATCGGGTGTTGCGTCTTTAAACAGATCTTCCAAAGCGCGAATCGCAACGCGTGCATCCCTTGCTACATCACGCTTACTGTCTTTGATTCGGTCGAGTTCTTCCAACACGGTCATTGGGATGACGACATCGTGTTCTTGGAAAGAGAAGATGGCGAAGGGTTCATGAAGAAGAATGTTGGTATCGAGTACAAACAGTTTCCGATCGGTATCGCCCATAGCGTCTCCTTGCCGCAGCGCGGCTTTGCTGGCTAGTAGCTAAGAAGGAACAGTCTTCCTAACTCTGATTGCTTGCAATAGAGGTTGTCGGGCAATGTCGGTTAGTGCGCAACCGAGTAGCAAGACAACTTACTGCAAACCCGTGTTGATCCTAATCGTGTACTTAATGCGCTCAAATCATGCTTGATGACTCTAAGCGCCCCTCATTAGAAGTATACGTAAAATTTACTTCTTACAACTTAATAATTGTCATGAGTTTTTTACAATTTGATTGCATTCCTAATTCAGGAAAAAAAGTTGCCCCTCTGGGCGGTTTCGGCGTGACCTAAATCACAGCTTCAAGTAAGATTAGCGACCTTTTTCTGCGTATAGGCTACGCCCGATTTATCATGTTCAGCTGGCTTAAAAATGCACAGCGCAAAGTGGCATGACAAGCACGATTGGCATAGCAGAAGCCAGAATCAGATCTAAACTTATTATCCATGCCCATCGGGATGGGTAGAGACCAACAAGAAACAACAACGAGGTAGTCAATTCATGACATTTGCTTTGGGGCAGCGCTGGATTAGCGATACGGAAAGCGATTTAGGTTTAGGTACCGTAGTAGCAATGGATGCTCGTACTGTGACATTGATGTTTGCAGCATCAGAGGAAAACCGAGTTTACGCACGTAACGATGCACCAGTTACCCGAGTAACGTTCAACGTCGGTGATGTCATCGATTGCCAAGAAGGTTGGTCATTAAAAGTTGAAGAAGTACTGGAAGATGAAGGTCTATACACCTATTTCGGTACTCGTGAAGACACGCAAGAAACGGCGATCGTGCTGCGTGAAATCTTCCTAAGCAACCACATTCGTTTTAACAAACCGCAAGACAAGTTGTACGCAGGTCAAATCGACCGCATGGACAACTTCGTACTTCGCTACCGTGCGCTACAAAACCAATTTGAACAGCACAAGAGCCCAATGCGTGGCCTGTGTGGTATGCGCGCAGGTTTGATCCCGCACCAGCTTTACATCGCGCACGAAGTCGGTCGTCGTCACGCGCCTCGCGTATTGCTAGCGGATGAAGTAGGTCTTGGTAAAACCATCGAAGCGGGCATGATCATCCACCAGCAAGTGCTGGCGGGTCGTGCCGAGCGTATTCTTATCGTGGTTCCTGAGACACTGCAACACCAGTGGCTCGTTGAGATGATGCGTCGTTTCAACCTGCACTTCTCTATCTTCGATGAAGAGCGCTGTATTGAAGCGTTCGCAGAAGCGGAGAATCCATTCGATACGCAGCAATACGTGTTGTGTTCACTGGATTTCCTACGTAGGAGCCGCAAGCGTTTTGAGCAAGCGCTAGAAGGCGAGTGGGATCTATTGGTTGTCGATGAAGCGCACCACCTAGAGTGGAGCCAAGACAAACCAAGCCGCGAATACCAAGTGGTAGAAGGCTTGGCAGAACGCACTGCGGGTGTACTACTGCTAACGGCAACACCAGAACAACTTGGTCGTGAGAGCCACTTCGCTCGTCTACGTCTTCTAGATCCAGATCGTTTCTACGATTACGACGCATTCGTTGAAGAAGAAGAGCAATACGCACCAGTGGCGGATGCTATCACTTCGCTGTTCTCTGGTGAGAAACTGCCTGACGAAGCGAAAAACCAAATTACAGAACTGCTTTCTGAACAAGACGTTGAGCCGCTATTCCGCATTATCGAAAGCGACAGCGATGAAGAAGCGAAAGCGTCAGCGCGCCAAGAACTGATCGACAACCTAATGGACCGTCACGGTACTGGTCGCGTTCTGTTCCGTAACACGCGTGCAGCTATCAAAGGCTTCCCGAAGCGTAACGTACATCTAATGCCAATGGACATTCCGCAGCAATACACCACATCAATGCGTGTATCAGGCATGATCGGTGGCAAGATGACACCAGAAGCACGTGCGGTGAAGAACCTTTACCCAGAAGAAATCTTCCAAGAGTTTGAAGGCGAAGATTCAAGCTGGTGGCAGTTCGACTCACGTGTGAACTGGCTGCTTGAGAAAGTGAAAGAGAAGCGCAGCGACAAAGTATTGGTTATCGCCTCTCGTGCAAGCACTGCGCTACAACTTGAGCAAGCATTGCGTGAACGTGAAGGTATTCGTGCAACTGTATTCCACGAAGGCATGTCGATCCTGGAGCGTGATAAAGCAGCGGCTTACTTCGCACAAGAAGAAGGCGGCGCACAGGTTCTTATCTGTAGCGAAATCGGCTCAGAAGGTCGTAACTTCCAGTTTGCGAACCAACTTGTGATGTTCGATTTGCCGTTCAACCCAGACTTGCTAGAGCAACGTATTGGTCGTTTGGACCGTATCGGTCAGAAGCGTGATATCGACATTCATGTACCTTACCTAAAAGGCACATCGCAAGCGATTCTGGCGCGTTGGTTCGATGAAGGTCTGAACGCGTTTGCTGAAACCTGTCCAACAGGACGTGCGGTTTACGATAAGTACTCTGATGCGCTGATTGAAATGCTGGCGTCTGGTGATGTTTCAAACCTTGATGAAGTGATTGAAGAATCAGCGAAGATGAATAAAGAGCTGAAATCACAACTTGAGCAAGGTCGTGACCGCCTACTAGAGATGCACTCAAATGGCGGCGACAAAGCGCAGCAAATCGTTGAGAAAATCGCATCGACAGATGGCGATACAAACCTAGTGACATTCGCGTTGTCTCTGTTCGACACCATTGGTTTGAACCAAGACGACAAAGGCGAGAACGCACTTGTGGTGACGCCATCTGAGCACATGATGGTACCAAGCTACCCAGGTTTGCCATACGAAGGCGCGACAATCACGTTTGACCGTGATACTGCGCTGTCTCGCGAAGATATGCACTTCATCAGTTGGGAACACCCAATGATTCAAGGCGGTATCGATCTGCTGATGAGTGAGGGCGTGGGTACCTCTGCGGTTTCTCTACTGAAGAACAAAGCGCTACCAGTGGGCACTATCCTACTTGAACTGGTATACGCGGTGGATGCACAAGCACCAAAACGCAGCGGCATTGCTCGTTTCCTACCAAAGACACCAATTCGCATGATGATGGACGGTCGTGGTAATGATCTTTCTTCTCAGGTTGAGTTTGAAGGTTTCAACCGTCAGCTTAGCCCGGTAAACCGTCACTTAGGTAGCAAGCTGGTGACATCAGTACAGAAAGACATTCACAGCCTAATCGAAGCGGGTGACGCATTGGTTGAGCAGAAAGTGGAAGAAGTTCGCAAGCAAGCGCATCAAGACATGCAACAAAGCTTGAATGCCGAGCTTGAGCGTCTACAAGCACTGAAAGCGGTTAACCCGAACATCCGTGATGAAGAAATTGAAGCGATTGAAGAGCAAATCAAAGAGCTAACAGGTTACATCAACCAAGCTCAGGTTCAGCTAGATTCGCTACGTCTGATTGTGGTCAGCCACAACTAATCAGCGTTCATACAAACGAAAAAAGGTCTTCAATTGAAGACCTTTTTCTTTATCTGAGCTTTATTTACCCACGAGCTAAGTTAGTCGCTCGCCGATAATTACATCAACCACTTCCACCAAATAAACAGCGCTAAGAAGCCGAATAAGTAAATCAACCCAGCAATCGACAACCACTTCAATTTACGACCCAATGCCAATGGCTTAGGTAAGTCCGTTTTACTCACTAGAATGTAGTTCAATAGCGCGAAAAACGGTGTCGTCATAAATGCCAGCACCATGGCAAAGTCCAACATTGGCAGCAGTGCCGAAGCCCAGAACACAACAATACCTAAAGCTAGTAGCGATACGATCAACATGATCGCAGACGTCGCTTTCGGATCGGTTTCTGGCTGTGAGCGCAGCAGGCGCTGAGAGTCTGAAATGACACGTGAGTAGCCATCAATCACTGTAATCGTACTACCGAAGATACAGAAGAACGCAATCACTGCAATTAGGTAACGTGACCACTCACCAATGGTCGAAGCGTACAAGCCAACAAGCTGGTGAGAGAAGCCAACTCCAGAGCTCTTAAGCTCGATGCCCGAGCCGTGTAGCATCAACGCACCTAGCGAGACAAACACTAAAGCCAATACCGCCGTGCCAATGTAGCCGACGTTGAAATCAAACAGGGCCGATTTTGCCGTAACTTCTTGTTGGCTAGTTTGGCGCTTTAACCACGCAGACGTTAAACAAGAGATTTCGATTGGAGCAGGCATCCAGCCCATGGTCACAACGATAAAGCCGATGGCTGCAATTGACCACGGAGAAGGGGATTCAAAGTTCGCAACAGGCTCTACCGGATTACCAAATGCAATCGCCACCGCCAGCAAAGTCGCAATGGTCAGTACTGTCATGATGGCTTTAGAGAGCGTATCTAGGGCTTTGTAATGACCAGCAAATAGGATCACCAAGCACGTAACCAATACGATAATGCTGAGTGATGCCATCGACAATGAAAAAGGAATGAAGTAACCCAATAAGCTAGCACTGAACATCAACAGGGCTGCTGTATTGATTACCGCTGAAACAGCACTAAGAAACAAGAACAACCACAAGTATGGGCGACCAAGCTTTGCATAGCCTTCAACCAACGTTTTACCAGTGCCCATGGTGTACTGCACGCCTGCTCGGAAGAATGGGTATTTAAAAAGGTTTACCAGCAGGATGAGCGCCGCGAGTTGCCAGCCATAGATCGCCCCAGCTTTGGTGGATGCAACAAGGTGAGAGCCACCGACGGCGGCAGAGGCCATAAGAATGCCAGGACCAAGGGAGCGGAAGAATTGCGAGACTTTGGATTGGGGTTGATCGGATACTGCGGATTCCATTTATTATTGTCCTTTTTGTGTCAACTAGTGCTTATAAATAACATTACCGCTCAGCTTGTCAATTTATATTTACGAAGTGATTTTTTTAATTTTTCCCTTCGTTATTGACTTGGTTGTTTTTGTTATTTCTAAAAGTTATATCGATGGTAAAAAGAGGCAGAATTTAAGCGATTTTTCTGCATGCATCTTTGCATCTCTTGGGTATAATCAGCGCGTTTTTATTCTGTAGAGATCCAGCCCATGGCAATGCTTGAGTACAATCCACCAACCGACCCTTGGATTGATGTCGTTTTTGAAGATGAGCAAATTTTGGCGGTAAACAAGCCATCTGGTTTGCTTTCTGTGCCGGGGCGTCTTGCTGAGCATCATGACAGCATGTGGAGTCGCTTAACCGAGCAATACCCTGACATTCAAGTCGTGCATCGCTTAGATATGTGCACTTCTGGCTTGATGGTACTCGCTAAAAACAAACGTGCAGAAAGTGCGTTAAAAAAGCAGTTTCAATACCGATTGACGCATAAGATTTACTACGCGCGCGTTTGGGGACATTTAGAGCAAGAAGAGGGTGAAATCGACCTGCCATTGATTTGTGATTGGCCGAATCGTCCCCTGCAGAAAGTGTGTTTTGAAGATGGCAAGCCTTCTAAGACGCTGTTCCAAGTAGCGAAGCGAGAAGAACATCCCGATGGTTCAAAGACGACGATTGTACGTTTGTTGCCGATCACTGGTCGCTCACACCAATTGCGTGTTCACATGCAAGCATTAGGTCACCCGATTGTGGGCGATGAGTTTTACGCAACTGAAGAAGCGAAAGCCTTCTCTGAGCGCCTTGAACTGCATGCCGCTGAGTTGAGCTTCTACCATCCGAAATGCCATTGGCTGCGCAGCATTTTTGTTCCTTGTGATTTTTACCCGGAAGCGGAAGCGATGATCTTTGACTATTTCGACCCAGCGCGTAAATTACCAGATTACAAAACACTGCCTCGCCCATAAATTCATCTTTAGGCAGTGAACAAGGAGTTGTTATGTCACTGCCTAAAGTGGTCTTCCTCGACCGCGCGACCATCCCCACTCAAATTCAAATACCTCGTCCAAGCTTTGCCCATGATTGGGTGGAATACGATCTGACGTCTTCTGAGCAACTTGTTGAGCGTCTTGCTGATGCGGATATCGTGATCAGCAACAAAGTGGTGCTCGACCAGTCTATTCTCATTCAACTTCCTAACCTCAAGATGATTGCCGTCGCGGCAACGGGCTTTAATAACGTCGATATCAACTATTGCGCCGAGCACAATATCTCAGTTGCTAACGTGCGTGGCTATGCGACTCGGTCTGTACCAGAGCACGTTATCGCAATGCTGTTTGCTTTACGTCGTAACTTGTTTGGTTATCATCAAGATATTGCTGCAGGTGAGTGGCAACGCAACAAGCAGTTCTGTTTCTTTACGCATCCGATTGGAGACGTTGCAGGTAGCACTTTAGGTGTGGTTGGCAGCGGTGCATTAGGTCAGGCGACGGCACAATTGGCAAAAGCATTGGGCATGATTGTGTTGTTTGCTGAGCGTAAAGGCGCAACAGAGTGCCGAGAAGGCTATGTTTCTTTTACCGAGATGTTGGAGCATGCGGACGCCATCACTCTGCATTGTCCACTGAATGATGAAACACGTAATTTGATTGGCGAAGCGGAACTCAAGCTGATGAAGTCTACATCAATCTTGATTAATACCGGGCGTGGCGGCTTGGTGGATGAACAAGCCTTAGTGGATAGTTTAAAGCAAGGTGAGATTGCTGGGGCTGGGTTTGATGTCTTTACCCAAGAGCCAGCTGATGAGAGTAATCCGTTGATTGCCAATATGCACTTACCGAATCTATTGCTGACGCCACACGTTGCTTGGGGTAGTGATTCATCGATTCAGCGTTTGGCTGAGATTCTGATAGAGAATGTTAACGCCTTTGAACGTGGCGAAAACCTTAATCGTTTGGCGTAATGCCAGAAAATAGGCATGAAAAAAGCAGACTCAAAGGTCTGCTTTTTGCTTTCTTAAACACCGAATTAAATTTCTTCTTCTTCGTGCGCTTTTAGAATTTGGAAGATTTCGCGGTAAGATTTTGCGGGTTTACCGGCTTTCTTCTCTTTCGCTGCTTGGCGAGCAAGTTGGCGTAGACGCTGGCGATCCGCTTCTGGGTACAATTCCATTACGTCATCAATTGCTTTATCGCCTTCTTCTACAACACGATCACGCAACGCTTCTAGCTTGTGCAGAGCGGCTGTCGCTTGTGAGTGCTTGTTGCGGACTTTGTCCAGTGCCGCTTGAATTGGCTCTGGATCTTCGTAACGCATTAACTTACCGATGCGTTGCAGTTGACGACGGCGTGCTTCGTTTTTAAAGCGCTGCGCATCAGCAATTGCTTCGCGTAGGTCTTCGCTCAATGGAAACTTTTCGAGAACTGCTGGCTTAAGGCCTACAAGCTCTTCGCCAAGCTTTTGCAGCTCTTCCATGTCTCGCTTCATCTCGGATTTACTTACCCAGATGATCTCTTCTTCTGGTTCCCATGGCGCTTTTTGATTCTTACGTGCCATTTCAGTTGCCTGTGTTTTGATTAATATTATGACTATTTTAACAAGAATCGTGGGGAGAAAGCGAAATTCTTGTTATTCTATTGTACATCGAATACATGATGTGAAAGACAATGGATATTAAACAGCAGGTTGCTGAGCAACGTACCGAGCTAGAACAAGCCGTTTCACGTGCACTAGAAATCGCTGCGGCGAAGTCTGATGCCGCTGAAGTCGCAATCACCAAGAGCACGGGTTTGAGTGTTTCCACTCGCATGGGTGACGTGGAAAACGTTGAATTCAACAGCGATGGCGCACTGGGCATTACTGTCTACCGTGGTCAACGTAAAGGCAGCGCTTCCACATCTGACTTGAGCGAAGCAGCTATTGAGCAAACGGTATTAGCGGCGCTAGACATTGCTCAATACACATCAGAAGACCCATTCGCAGGTCCCGCTCCAAAAGAATACATGGTGAAAGAGGTGCCTGACTTAGACCTTTTCCACCCAGACGCACCCGATCCAGATTACGCTGCACAAGTTGCGATTGCTGCTGAAAAAGAAGCGCTGAACTACAGCGATGCGATTAAGCAAAGCGATGGTGCGAGCTACGACAGTCACTACGGCGTTAAGGTTTACGGTAACAGCCACGGCCTGCTAGCAAGCTACGCATCGAGCCGTCATAGCACCAGCTGTTGTGTGATTGGTGTAGGTCAAAACGGTGAGATGGAACGCGATTACAGCTACACCGTTGCTCGCCATCGTGACGATCTTTGGTCACCAGAAATGGTCGGCCGCAAAGCAGCTGAGAAAACCATCAGCCGCCTTGATGCGCAAAAGCTTAAGACTGGCAAATACCCAGTGATGTTTGCTGCGGACGTAGCGACAGGCTTGATTGGTCACCTAGTGATGGCAATCAGCGGTGGTAACCTGTACCGCAAGTCTTCTTTCCTATTGGATCACCTTGGTAAGCAAGTATTGCCAGAGTGGTTCAACATTTCTGAGCGTCCACACGTACTACGTGGCTTGGCTTCAAGCCCATTTGATAGTGAAGGTGTATACACACAAGATCGTGAAATCATCACCGATGGTGTCTTGGCTACTTACTTGTTAACCAGCTATGCGGCTCGCAAGATGAAGATGGATCCAACGGGTCACGCTGGTGGCATCCACAACTGGTACGTGAACTCTACCGGTCAGAACTTCGAGCAAATGCTGAAAGAGCTGGGTACAGGTCTACTGGTAACAGAAACCATGGGTCAAGGCGTGAACGTTGTGACTGGCGATTACTCTCGCGGTGCAGCTGGCTTCTGGGTTGAGAACGGTGAAATCCAATACCCAGTGTCTGAAATTACCATCGCGGGCAACCTGAAAGACATGTTCAACCAGATTGTTGCTGTGGGCAGCGACGTAGAAACACGCTCGCAAATCCAAACGGGTTCTATCTTGTTGGATACCATGAAGGTTGCTGGTGAGTAAGCTTCCCACGCGCTAGATACTAAAAAGCCTGATGTTTTCATCAGGCTTTTTTATTGCTCGTTATCTGTAGGTCATTACTGATATTAAATCATTAAGGTCGCGAGACCGAGGAAGACCGACAGACCGATTACATCAGTCACTGTGGTTAGCGCCATACCACCAGCGAGGGCTGGGTCGATGTTCATTTTCTTCAGTAGGATTGGGATGGTAACACCGGCAACACCCGCAACCAGTAGGTTGGTCAGCATGGCGGCGGAGATAATCCCACCAAGCATCCAGTTACCTTTCCAAGCAACCACAATACCACCGATGATCAGCGCCCACATAATGCCGTTTAACAAGCCGATGGCGGCTTCTTTCATCAAGAGTTCGCGTTTGTTCGAGTCACCGATATGACCGAGAGCTAAGCCACGGATAACAAGCGCTACGGTTTGGTTACCGGCCACACCACCCATTGAAGGTACGATGGTCATCAAAACGGCAATCGCGGCCATTTGATCAAGCGTGGCTTCAAACATGTTGGAGACAGAAGCCGCGGCTAGTGCAGCAAGTACGTTGGCACCCAACCAGATACTACGTTTACGCGCCGATTTAACGACCGGAGCGAAGGTGTCTTCGTCGTCGTCCATACCCGCCATACTCATCATTGAGTGTTCGGCATCTTCACGGATAACGTCGACCACGTCATCGATGGTGATACGACCGACAAGATGCTGGTTCTCATCGACAACAGGAGCGGATACCCAGTTACGACGTTCAAACAGGCTTGCTACGTCGGAGTCACTGGTATCTACTGTAATTGCATCGTCGGCGTCTTCCATGACTTCACTGACTTTGACATCAGGCTGCGTCGTGATCAGCGTTGTGATAGGCAGTTCACCAATCAGTTTGCTGTCATCATCTATCACGTACAGTGCATCAGTCGCTTCGGGTAGTTCGCCTTTCATGCGCAGGTAACGCAGGACTACGTCGACATCAACGTCACCACGAATGGTAATTACGTCGGTGTTCATTAGTCCACCCGCGGTATCCTCAGGGTAGGATAGGGCGGTTTCCACGCGCAGACGATCGGCAGAGTCCATCTGGGAAAGAACTTCACGTGAGACGTCGTCAGGCAAGCTACGCAGTACGTAAGCCACGTCATCGGTGTCCATGCCTTCCGTCGCTTCTGCAAGCGCTTCAGGAGCCATTTTGGACACAAGACTGTCTTTAACGTCTTCGTTTAGCTCGTCAAGAATCTCACCGTAATCTTCTGGGTCGGTAAGTTGCCAAAGAACCTCACGACTTTTACGCGGAGAGGCTTCTAAAAGGTGGGCAATATCCTCAGGCTCCATGTCCTGAAGTTGGCGACGAACATGGACGAAGCGGCCGTTTTCCAGCGCTTCAGTGACTTCTTGGAGGGCTTGGTGAGCTTGGTCGAATTCTATTTGCTCTGCCATTCATTCCTCCCAATTCCTGATATTTACAATGCTTTGAATAATAACTTAATTCTAGGCACCTTTTAATAACAACTTATGAAAGTCGACAAAATTATTTATCGGAATTTAAGTAGGAGGTGAAACTTATGTGGGATATCTGGCTAGAGATAATAAAAAAGCGAGTGAATCACTCGCCTTCATCAAACTTATCTTCAATCAAATGACAAACCGCATCAAGGGCTTGCTCAGATTGATCGCCAGTCGCGTGGATAGTCACGTATTGTCCTTGGGCGGATTCCAGCATCAACAACCCCATGACGCTGTCTGCGGTCGCGGTTTTGTCTTCTTCGTTGTCGATGGTGATTACCGCATCGAAGCTTTGCGCCAGTTCTACCAGTTTAACCGCAGCACGGGCGTGCAAGCCTAAGCGGTTTTGGATCAATACTTTACGACTTATTTCCACCGTTATTCCTTAACGTTCTTTTCCAATGAAGTGTGGCGAATTTGTACTTGATGGCCTTTATCAGCAAAGAACTCACCGATTTTTTGAGTTAAGTACACTGAGCGATGTTTACCACCAGTACAACCAATCGCAACTGTTAGGTAGCTGCGGTTGTTTTTCTCTAGCAGTGGTAACCAAGTCTCAATGAAACTCTCAATTTGGTATTTAAGATCAAGTACAGACTGGTGTTGCTCTAGGAAAGCACCGATGGGCGCATCTAAGCCGGTCAGTGGGCGTAACGCAGGTTCCCAATGTGGATTTGGCAAGAAGCGTACATCGAACACGTAATCAGCATCAGAAGGAAGGCCGTATTTGAATCCGAATGACTCAAACACCATGACTAAGTCTTTGCGATCTCGACCCTGAACACGCATACGGATCGTTTCGCTGAGATCATGCAAAGATTGTCCACTGCTGTTCAGCACTAAATCAGCGTGCGCTTTAAGTGGCATTAAGATCTCTTGTTCAAGCTCAATGGCCTGATCAAGCGACAATGACTGACTACCAAGCGATAACGGGTGAATCCGTCGTGTTTCACTGTAGCGTGTAAGGAGTGTTTCTTTATTCGCGTCTAAGAACAGTACTGTCACATCCAGTTCAGCTTTCAGCTTCTCTAGGGTAGTGTTCAGTTCTTTGAGTTTCTTAGGAATGTTTCGAATATCAATGCTTACTGCAACGTTTTGTTTGCTCTCTGATACGGATTGAACAAACGCGTCAAGCAAGTTTACTGGTAGGTTGTCTACACAGTAATACCCCAAGTCTTCTAGTACGCGCAGGGCAACACTCTTCCCGGCACCGGAATGCCCGCTAACAACGATTAATCGCATGGTGATCGTCCTGATTACTGATGAATCATAATGTCGTAGAGTTCTTCATCACTCTGAGCGTTACGCAGGCTCTTTAGCACTTGCTTGTTGCTCAGGCGTTCTGCCATAGAGGATAGTGTTTTGAGGTGCTCTTTGCACTGTTCTTCTGGAACAAGAAGAGCAAAAAGAAGGTCGACAGGTCGGTTGTCGATAGCATCAAACTCAATCGCCTCGTCACATTGCAGTAATACGGCGATGGCTTTATCGCTAGATTGCATTCTTGCGTGAGGGATAGCAATACCGTTGCCGATACCCGTACTACCCATTTTTTCTCTGCTGAGCATACACTCAAACAGTTCTGTAGAATCTTGGCCCGTGTTCTCAGCTACAATTTGGCTGATCATCTCTAGGGCACGTTTCTTACTTGTACAATGGACTGCACTTTTGGTGCAGTCCAGTGACAGTATCTCGCTCAATTGCATGATTAATGACTGTTTAGTTTTTCTTTGTGCTTATTAAGTTGACGAACTAATTTATCCACCAGCGAATCAATTGCTGCATACATACTTTCGTCGTTCGATGACGCGTGGATTTCGCCCTGATTGATGTGGAGCGTAGCTTCCGCTATTTGGTTGAGTTTTTCAACTTTTAGTACGACTTGGACTTGGTTAATGTGGTCGAAGAACCTTTCGAGCTTCTGAAACTTAGATTGAACATAGTCTTGCATTGAATCGGTAAGATCAACGTGATGGCCTTGAATATTGATTTGCATAGACTTTCCTTTTCAGTTGGTGCCTTAAAGTAGGCGTTTACGCTGACTTGAAGGGGCGATACCCAAGGATTCGCGATATTTCGCTATCGTTCGTCTCGCGACTTGAATCCCTTGGTCAGCCAGAAGAGCAGCAATCTTGCTATCACTCAGTGGTTTAGCGGTATTCTCCGCTGCGACCAGTTTCTTGATAAGAGCACGAATTGCTGTGGACGAACATTCTCCACCATTGTCTGTACTAACATGGCTAGAGAAGAAGTACTTCAATTCAAAAATGCCACGTGGGGTATGCATAAACTTCTGTGTTGTTACACGAGAGATTGTCGATTCATGCATGTCCACATCCAATGCTACATCGTTTAGTACCATTGGTTTCATGGCTTCTTCACCATACTCGAAGAAATCTTGTTGATGTTCAACAATACATCTTGCAACTTTGAGAAGCGTCTCGTTTCTGCTTTCTAGGCTCTTAATCAGCCATTTTGCCTCTTGCAAATTGCTGCGAATGTACTGGCTATCCGCACTGTTGCCTTTGCCTAGTTGCGCATATTGTTGATTTACTTTTAGTTTCGGAATGCTGTCAGGGTTAATGGATACGGTCCACTTACCATGATCTTTAAATACGGACACATCCGGAATGACGTATTCAGTGTCATCGGGTGTGATACGGCTGCCTGGGCGAGGGTCAAGTTGTTGAATCAACTTCAGTACTTCACGCAGGTCAGCTTCTTTAAGCTTAGTCTCTTTGATAACAAGCTTGTAGTCGCGATTACCAAGGTGATCGATATGATCGCTAAGAATCATCTTCGCTTCAGCAAGCCATGGCGTGTCTTCAGGGAATGTCGCCAATTGCAGTAGCAAGCACTCTTGTAGGTTGCGAGAAGCAACGCCAAGAGGGTCAAACTGTTGGATTCGCTTACGTACAGCTTCTACTTCATCCAATTCCACTTCTTCGTTGTCGAAGCTCTCGTGAATTTCTTCAGGAGAAAGGGTTAGGTAGCCGTAGTCGTCGATAGCATCGATGATCGCGAGGGCAATGGTGCGGTCGGTTTCACTGAAAGGTGTTAAGTCTAACTGCCACATAAGGTAATCATGCAGCGACTCGGTAGTTTCACCTTGGTAGACAGGCATGTCGTCATCAAGCGCTAGGCCTGTGCTGCCTGTGTTTGCGCTGTAAACGTCATCCCAAGTAGTATCGATTTCTAGCTCAGAGCTGATCTCTGATTTCTCAATTACATCTGAACTGTCTGGCAGATCGGGCTCTGAGGCATCGTTGGCTTCGTTCGCACTGTTATCAGCAGATTCAGACGCTGATTTGTCTTCACCGTTTGCTTGAGGTTCTTCGTGGCCTTCTTCAACTTCCAGTAGCGGGTTGGAGTCCAGTGCTTCTTGGATTTCTTGTTGAAGATCGAGCGTCGACAATTGCAACAAACGAATCGCTTGCTGCAGCTGCGGCGTCATGGCTAACTGTTGACCTAGCTTGAGTTGTAATGAAGGTTTCATTCAGTGTTACTTACCTTGTAATGCTCAGAATCTTACCGTTCCTAATGTAATCATAGACGGAATTGTTCGCCGAGATAAACTTGTTTCACCTGCTCGTTATTGAGAACTTCATCCGGAGTTCCCGATGCAATTAGGTGTCCTTGGCTTACGATATAGGCTTTTTCACAAACGTCCAAGGTTTCGCGAACGTTATGGTCAGTGATTAACACGCCAAGGCCGCGATCGCGCAAGTGTTCAATGATTTTTTTGATGTCGTTAACCGAAATTGGGTCAACACCCGCGAACGGTTCATCCAACAAAATGAACTGAGGGTTAGCGGCCAGTGCTCGGGCTATTTCTACACGACGGCGCTCACCACCTGATAGTGCCATACCCGCACTGGTGCGTATGTGCTGTATGTGGAATTCTTCCAACAAATCTTCAAGCTTATCTTGGCGTTCTTCTCGAGTAAGCTCTTGGCGAGTCTCTAAAACAGCCATGATGTTGTCTTCCACCGACAGCTTACGGAAGATCGATGCTTCTTGTGGCAGATAGCCAATGCCTAAACGAGAGCGGCTGTGCATCGGAAGGATACTGATATCTTGATTGTCGATAGTAATGGTGCCTTCATCACGTGGCACCAACCCCACAATCATGTAAAACGATGTGGTTTTACCCGCACCGTTTGGACCCAAAAGACCAACAATTTGGCCAGACTCTACTTCGAGACTTACATCGGTAACGACCTTGCGCTTTTTGTAGCTCTTCGCAAGGTTCTTTGCGCTCAGTACTGCCATATTAGTTCTCGATTTGGTTCGGTTGTAGGATGGTGGTTACGCGCTCATCCTTCGAGCTGTCAGCGACAAGCTTCTGTTGACCAATTTGGTAACGGATCGACGAACCTTTGATGGTATTACCGTCTTGTGCTAGTTGCGCTTGACCTTTCATGGTCAGTTCATCAGTAGAGATTCGGTAGTCTAACTCAGTTGCTTGACCACTGAGTGTTTTGCCATCGTCCATCAACTGAGAAAACTTCGCTGGCTTGCCAAAAGCTTGGATCTGCTTAATAGACTCGGTCTTAGGATCGCGAGTCACAACGATTCTGTCAGCATCGATATTGATGCTACCTTGCTTAAGCGACACATCACCTTTAAAGATCACCTGATTACTCTTCATGTCCACCTGTTGGGTGTCTGAATTGATGTAAACCGGCTGTTGAGTATCCGACTTAAGTGCTAACGCTTGTGGCGCTGCTAAAACCAATGCCAATAGGCTAAGGTGTAACGGTTTCATATCGACCTTGAACTTCATCAGTCAGAGTCGCAGTGTGAGCTTTTAAGTTGCCCTGCATTGCGCCTCCGGTAGTTTCAAATTGCGGTCCAACCAACATCACTTGTTGATCGGCTTTAAAATCACGATTGCTTAGATTGATGACCAGTTTGTCTGTTGCCATGGTGTCGAAACTCGCATCAGGCAATAGATTCTGCATCAGTACTTTGTCGTACAGGGTCAGAATTTGGTCTTCATCTAGTACTGCTCTTGTTGCAGTAACTTTCCACTCCACAACGCTACCTTCGCGGTAAACCATAAGCGTTGGGCTTTTAAAAATCGTGTCTCCACTCTTGGCATAATGATCCAAGTTAGTAGAACGGATGATGTAACTGCGGACACCATTTTCACCATAGGTGATGTTTTCTAGTCCAGTACCACTGAACATAGGCAGTTCTAAATTTGGTGCTACTTGGATATCTTCATTACCTTTTGGCGTGAGTAGGTAATAACCACACCAAGCGACAACAAAAACCAAGAGCAAATAAATAAGGCGAGTAAAACTCATAAAATAAAGGCCTTTATCTTAGCTCAGTACTTCCCTGACCATTGCCTTAATCTGTTAAATCAATTCGTTAAGTCTTTTGGGGGCGTGATCTTACATCACGCCTGCTTTAAGTAAATCATGCATATTCAGTGCGCCAACAATTTTATTGTCATCGCACAAGATCAGAGCATTGATGTTCTTGTCTTGCATTAAGTTTAGCCCTTCCACTGCCAGCATTTCTGGGTGCGCGGTGGTAGGGTTCTTCGTCATTACGTCACCGATCGCTGTGGTATGGATATCAATGCGTTTGTCCAGAGTACGGCGCAAATCACCATCGGTGAATATACCAAGCATAGCATCGTGCTCATCGACAATAGCGGTCATACCCAAGCCTTTTTCCGAAATCTCGAGTAAGGCGTCACGAATCAGAGCATCCGGTGATACTTTTGGTAGTGCATTACCGAAGTGCATTATATCAGACAGCTTAAGCAGCAATTTTCTTCCCAGTGCACCGCCGGGATGTGACAAGGCAAAGTCTTCTGCTGAAAAACCACGAGCTTGCAATAGTGCAACTGCAAGGGCATCACCCATTACTAATGTCGCTGTTGTGCTGCTTGTTGGAGCAAGGCCCAGCGGACAAGCTTCTTTAGGGACTGTAATTTGCAAATGCAGATCGGACAGTTTCGCCATATTTGATTCTGGCTTGCCTGTCATGCTGATGATTTTGATGTTCAGGCGTTTCAAAACTGGGAATAGAGACAAAATCTCATGAGACTCCCCTGAGTTTGAAATCGCAACAACAATATCACCAGCGCTGATCATGCCTAGGTCACCATGCGCAGCTTCGCCAGGGTGAACGAAAAATGCCGAAGTGCCAGTGCTCGCAAGGGTCGCAGCAATTTTATTGCCGATATGACCTGATTTGCCCATGCCCATTACGACAACTTTGCCGTTATTGGAAAGAATCAATTCGCAAGCTTGTTCAAACTGCGCGTCAAAGTATTGGTCAAGTTGTTGTAAGGCCGTTACTTCGATATCGAGAACTTGTTTAGCAGCAGCGCGAAAATCAAATTGAGTGGACATATCAGTGCTCCAATTTGTCTTTACTTATTATGTTATTAAGCGGCCATGTTTGCGAATAGGTACACTTGGTAAGCCAAGAAACACACAAACAGGATGCCACCTTCAAGGCGGTTAATGCTGCGTGATTTACCAAGACACATCGCTACCAAGAGTAGAGATACACCTAGCATCACCCAGAAGTCACGACCCATTGCGTACTCGCTTAAGGTTGAAGGGTTAATGATGCCTGGTAGGCCCATTACCGCAAGAATATTGAATACGTTTGAGCCGATGATGTTACCCACAGCCATGTCGTCTTCGCCTTTTAGAACGCCAGCAAGAGATGCGGCAAGCTCAGGAAGACTAGTACCAATGGCAATGATGGTTAGGCCGATAACGAGATCACTCATGCCGAAGTACTTAGCAATAACCACGGCGTTATCAACCAGCATGCTTGCTGCCAAAGGAAGCAGTATCAAGCCAATCACTACCCACATAACGGCTTTTGAGTTGCTCACACCGTCTGGAACTTCAGACTCTTGCTCATCAACGAAAGCATCGCCCGCTTTTTGTTCTTTGCGGCTGATTTGCAGCATGGCAAATAAGAAGCCACCAAACAAAACAAACAGCAGTACACCTTCGTAGAAACCTAGATGACTGTCCCAAAGTAAGATACCCGCTAGAACCGTCACTGCTATCATCAAAGGCAGCTCACGACGAATAACGGCAGAACTGATAGAAAGCGGTTTAATTAGGGCTGTAATACCTAGGATCAGAGCGATGTTGGCAATGTTCGAACCCAGAACGTTACCTACAGCAGTGTCGGTTTTGCCGTCCCATGCTGCGGTTGCAGAAACCATCATTTCTGGTGCCGAAGAGCCCATTGCTAGAATGGTCATACCGATCACTAGAGGTGAAATACCGACGTTGCGGGCCAGAGCGGCAGAACCAAAAACAAGTTTATCTGCACTCCAAACAAGTAAAACAAGACCGACGATAAGCAACGCTACGGCTTCGAGCATGATGATTCCTAAGTAATAAAATAAGTGAAATGAGTAACCGCTAATTTTGACCTTTTGCGGCCAAAAATGGAAGATAAACAACAAATAAATTAAAGGTTAGTAACGAAATTGTGTTTAATTGTTGCTCATATACTCGTCGTTCAGAATACGGTTAATCTGGCATGGGATATAAACACCTTCCTGTCATTTCGTCATAATTTATGAAGAATTGCTTGAATTTCGCGGGCTTTATTTAATTGAACAGTGCTTTTAATTAACGTTCAATGTGCTTATGATTGCAGCCTAATAAGTGTACCGAAGTCACTTTAGGATATTCTCGACGTAATATCTTGAAAACAATCGGGGTTGAGTTGGATTGCAACTCTGTGAGAACCGCTCACAAACAGTAGAAGAGATAGTATGTCGAACAACGATTTAGTTACCGTTAACAATCTCACTTTTTCACGCGGCGAACGCAAGATCTTCGATGGTGTTGATTTGCAAGTGCCAAAAGGAAAAGTGACCGCCATTATGGGGCCGTCGGGGATTGGTAAAACGACACTGCTGCGCCTGATAGGCGGGCAGCTTTATCCTGAGCAAGGAGAGATCTGGTTTGATGGCGACAATATCCCATCACTATCTCGTAAAAAGCTTTATCACGCTCGAAAGAAGATGAGCATGTTATTTCAGTCGGGTGCTTTGTTTACTGACTTGAACGTGTTCGACAACGTGGCGTTTCCTTTACGTGAAC
The DNA here is from genome assembly GCF_030248355.1 of Vibrio sp. B172a. Taxonomy (NCBI): domain Bacteria; kingdom Pseudomonadati; phylum Pseudomonadota; class Gammaproteobacteria; order Vibrionales; family Vibrionaceae; genus Vibrio; species Vibrio sp. B172a. Next base: position 67,309 of record NZ_JAHGAC010000019.1, read on the forward strand.
ACACAGAACTTTCTGAAGAATTCATCCGCACCATGGTGCTGCTAAAGCTTGAAGCCGTTGGCTTACGTGGTGCGGCAAAGCTGATGCCTAGCGAATTATCTGGCGGTATGGCTCGACGTGCTGCGTTAGCGCGTGCAATTGCACTTGATCCAGACCTCATCATGTACGATGAGCCGTTTGTAGGGCAGGACCCAATCACCATGGGTGTGCTGGTCGAATTGATCAGTAATTTGAATCGAGCACTAGGCCTGACTTCAATTGTTGTTTCTCACGACGTTCCTGAAGTGATGAGTATTGCTGATTGGGTTTACTTGATGGCCGATGGCAAAATCATAGCCTTTGGTACGCCGCAAGAACTGAGAGATAACCCTGATCCTCGCGTGCAGCAATTCTTAAAAGGTGAAGCTGATGGGCCAGTACCATTCCGCTTCCCTGCTCAAAGTATCGAAAAGGACTTATTTGATGGCCGATAGCTTTATTCAATTTGTCGCTTCTTTAGGAAGACGCACACTCGCCATCTGTGAAGCGTTTGGTCGCGCGACTTTAATGCTCATTGGCGCCTTGGTGACTCGACCTCAGCCAATAAAAAACTTTCCGTTACTGATTAAGCAGCTTTACTCGGTTGGCGTTCAGTCATTGGCGATTATCGTCGTTTCGGGTTTGTTTATCGGTATGGTGCTTAGTCTGCAAGGTTATGTTGTGCTGGTGGACTATGGTGCAGAAGGTAGCCTTGGTCAGATGGTGGCTCTATCGTTGCTACGTGAACTTGGCCCTGTTGTTACGGCGCTTTTGTTTGCTGGCCGTGCTGGCTCTGCTCTAACAGCAGAAATCGGACTCATGAAAGCAACGGAGCAGCTTTCTAGTATGGAAATGATGGCCGTCGATCCACTAAAACGTGTTATCGCACCGCGTTTTTGGGCTGGTGTCATCTCAATGCCTCTATTGGCTATGATCTTTATGGCGGTTGGCATTTGGGGAGCTCAGATTGTCGGTGTGGATTGGAAAGGCGTAGACCACGGCAGCTTTTGGGCTGCGATGCAATCTTCGGTTGAACTAGGTCAAGACATCGGTAACAGCATGATCAAATGTATCGTGTTCGCGATTACCGTTACTTGGATCGCTCTATTTAATGGCTATGACGCTATTCCAACTTCGGAAGGGATCAGCCGAGCAACGACGCGCACTGTTGTGCATTCTTCTTTAGCAGTACTGGGACTAGACTTTGTACTGACCGCATTGATGTTTGGGAATTAATCATGCAACAAACACGTAAAACAGAATTATGGGTTGGCAGCTTTGTATTAGCAGGAATTTGCGCGATTCTTGTGATGATTTTTCAGGTTGCTGACGTAAAAAGCATTGGCTCTGGCAATACTTACACCCTGAAAGCCGAGTTCGATAATATTGGTAGTTTGAAAGTACGCTCTCCAGTGAAAGTTGGTGGCGTTGTTATCGGTCGTGTAAGTAACATTACACTTAACCCTGATAGCCTATTACCAGTCGTGAGCTTGTCGATTAACAGCCAGTATAACCAGTTCCCTGAAACTTCTAGTGTGCAAATTTTGACATCAGGATTGATTGGTGAGCAGTACATTGGCTTGGTTCCAGGCTTTGTTTTTGACGATGAAGAAATGCTTGTTGATGGTGATACCATCGAAGACACCAAATCTGCATTAGTATTAGAAGACCTGATTGGTCAGGTACTTTACAGCATTGGTGGCTCAGGCGATTCTGGTGACACGAGTAAGGAATAACCCATGTTTTCTAGACTATTACTTTCATTCGTAGCGGCGTTTACTGCTTTTGGTGCAGTGGCAGCTGAAGTAGATAAAACTCAGCCATATTCAATGATGAAGCAGGTTGCTGAAGTGACGTTTGAGCGTCTGAAAAACGAGCAACCGCAAATCAAACAAGATCCAAACTTGCTCAAAACCATTGTTGAAGAAGAGCTGATGCCTTACGTCAACGATCGCTATGCGGCATTGAAACTGCTTGGTCCAAACTTGAAAGGGGCGAAGCGTGAAGATGTGGGTGAATTCATCACAGCATTCCGTGCTTATTTGGTGACTTCATACGCGCAAGTGTTAACACAATATACGGATCAGCAAATTGAATTTGGCCCTGAGCCAAAACTAGACCCTTCTAAGCGCATCACGAGCATCAAAGTCGATATCATTGACGCGCCGCGTCCAAATATCAAACTTGAGTTCAAACTGCGTAAAGATAAGAAAACCGGTGAATGGTTAGCATTCGACATGGTTGCAGAAGGCATTAGCTTACTATCGAGCAAGCAATCAGAGTGGAATACTCAGATTCGCCAAGACGGTATTCTTGCGGTCGCAAAAGATTTAGAGAAATTGGCAGCACAACCAATTCGCTTCGAGGCAGCAAAGTAATGGCGCAGTCTCATTCTCAGTGGCATTTACAAACAGACATTCTTAAGCTTACAGGGGCGCTGGATCGCGATACAGTGCCCGCATTGTGGGCGGTGGCACAGCAATGGCAACCTTCTCAAACCGAGCTAGAATGCTCGCTCCAAGAGATTGAACGCATTGACTCTGCGGGAATGGTGATGTTAATCCACTTATTAGAGCATGCAAAAAAGCAAAACTGTCATATAATGCTCAGTTTCGTGCCGGCGCAATTGCGCACTTTGTTTCAGCTGAGCAACGTTGAATCTTTAGTGGCCAAACATATACAGAATTATCAGGGGTAAATTGTGGATAGCGCAAAAGTACAACAGTTACTAGAAGAAGCACTAAACCTTCAAGAAGTGCATGTAAAAGGTGAAGGTAGCCACTATGAGGTGGTTGCTGTTGATGCTTGTTTCGATGGAATGAGCCGCGTTAAGAAGCAGCAGTTAATTTACGGTCCTCTGATGGATTACATCCAGCGTAACGACATTCACGCGCTATCGATCAAAGCGTTCACTCCAGAAGAGTGGGCTCGTGATAAGAAGCTAATGTCGCTTTAAGGTTTATTGATGGAAAAGTTTCGAGTTATTGGGTCAGATAAACCACTGGTTGGTGAAGTGACCATTTCAGGTGCAAAAAACGCAGCACTGCCGATTTTATTTGCGTCTATCTTGGCGGAAGAGCCTGTAGAAGTGGCGAACGTGCCACACCTTCGTGATATCGACACAACCATGGAACTGCTTAAGCGTCTTGGCGCAAAAGTAAGTCGTAATGGTTCCGTTCATGTCGATCCAAGCAGTATCAACGAATACTGTGCTCCTTACGATTTAGTAAAAACCATGCGTGCATCTATTTGGGCGCTTGGTCCTCTTGTAGCTCGATTTGGCCAAGGTCAGGTTTCTCTACCTGGCGGTTGCGCTATTGGTGCTCGTCCTGTTGATTTACATATTACTGGTCTAGAACAGCTTGGTGCAACCATCACCCTAGAAGATGGTTACGTGAAAGCAGAAGTCGATGGTCGCCTTAAAGGCGCGCACATCGTGATGGACAAAGTGAGTGTTGGTGCAACGATCACTATCATGTGTGCAGCAGCGCTTGCTGAAGGCACAACAACGCTAGACAACGCAGCGCGTGAGCCTGAAATCGTTGATACAGCGGATTTCCTAAACACACTTGGCGCAAAAATCTCTGGTGCGGGTACTGATACCATCACTATCGAAGGCGTTGAGCGTCTAGGTGGTGGTAAGCACAGCGTAGTGGCTGACCGTATCGAAACCGGTACCTTCCTAGTTGCAGCAGCGGTTTCTGGCGGCAAAGTTGTATGTCGCAACACCAATGCACATCTGCTAGAAGCGGTACTGGCGAAGCTAGAAGAAGCGGGTGCATTAGTAGAAACTGGTGAAGACTGGATTTCTGTTGATATGACTGACCGTGAACTGAAAGCAGTAAGCATTCGCACGGCTCCGCACCCAGGTTTCCCTACTGACATGCAGGCGCAATTCACGCTATTGAACATGATGGCGAAAGGCGGCGGCGTGATCACTGAAACTATCTTTGAAAACCGTTTCATGCACGTACCTGAATTGATGCGTATGGGCGCGAAAGCAGATATCGAAGGTAATACGGTTATCTGTGGCGACGTAGACTCTCTAAGTGGCGCACAAGTGATGGCAACGGACCTGCGAGCTTCGGCAAGTTTGGTGATTGCAGGTTGTATCGCAAAAGGCGAAACCATCGTTGATCGCATCTACCACATCGACCGCGGTTACGACAAAATCGAAAATAAACTGTCTGCACTTGGCGCAAATATTGAGCGCGTGAGTGAGGCAGGTTAAACTGCATCGCAGTTGACCTAGATATGAAGAGAGCCGAAACTCAGGTTTCGGCTTTTTTATATCGCGCTTTCTGTCATAGTTCATAACTATGTTCAAAGAGACAATAATAGCTGTAGCTGGCGCAAAGCCGGTTCCTGGAGAACAACAATGATTGCACTGTTACGTGTATTTGCTGTCGCAATTTTCGCAATTGTGATGTTTATTGGTGGTTGTGGTTACTGCCTACTAAGCCCTCGAAACCCTAAGCACGTGTTCACCTTTGGTCGTCTATTCGGCAAGATGTCGCGCGTATTTGGTATCAAGCTTGAGCTGCGTCTTCCGGAAGATGCGTACTCTCGCGGTCAGCATGTTTACATTGCTAACCACCAAAACAACTGGGACCTTTTCACTGTATCTTCTGCAGTAACACCAAAAGTGGTAACAGTAGGTAAAAAGAGCCTAGCGTGGATGCCGTTGTTTGGTCAGCTTTACTGGCTAACAGGTAACATCTTGATTGACCGTGCAAACCGCTCTAAAGCAAAAGGCACTATCGACCAAGTCGTGGACAGCATCAAAAACAGTGATGTTTCAGTATGGATGTTCCCAGAAGGTACGCGCTCACGTGGCCGTGGCTTACTGCCATTCAAGACTGGTGCATTCCATGCCGCTATCGGTGCAGAAGTGCCAATCATTCCTATCGTGTGCAGTTCGACAGACCATATCAAATTCAACCGCTGGAACAATGGTCATGTGATCATTGAGATGCTGCCACCAGTTAGCTCTGAAGGTTACGGCAAAGAAGGCGTACGTGAGCTAGCGAATATTTGCCGCGAGCAAATGAAAGAGAAGTTGGCAGAGTTGGATGAAGAAGTGAAACAGCGCAACGCTGCTTAAGTGTTACTGCGATATCATCACAAAAAGATAATAAAAAAAACGGGTAGCCTGAGCTACCCGTTTTTTTATGCTTGTCAGTAAGTGCAATTATTTGCGAACTGCAATTGCTTCAATCTCGATACCTACATCTTTAGGCAGACGAGCGACTTCCACACAAGAACGCGCAGGGTAGTTTGCTACTTCATGCTCATCGAAGAACTTGCCGTAAACTTCGTTCACTGTACCGAAGTCGTTTAGGTCTTTCACGAATACTGTCATTTTAACGATGTCAGTCACTTTAAGGCCTGATGCTTCAACAACAGCTTTTACGTTTTCTAGAGATTGACGAGCTTGCTCTGCGATGTCTGCAGACACTTCACCTGTCGCTGGGTTTACTGGGATTTGGCCAGAAGTTAGAACCATGTTGCCTAGATCTACGCCTTGAACGTAAGGACCGATTGCTGCTGGTGCAGACTCAGTGTGAAGTACTTTCGTCATTTGAATTGTTCCATCTGTTTAGGGGGAATAAAGAGTTTGCTCAAGTATCTTGAGCGTTCTTAAGAAGAATCAGTTTGCCTTTAAACATGAAGCACGTAAAGAGCAAAATACCCCGCATTAGCGGGGTATCAGTCAATTTATCGTTAGCAAGAATCGAAGCGAGAAATTAACGCTCAGTCACGATCTCACGTGCGAATACTTTCTCACAGTATTTACACTTCAGACGGATTTCTTCCTTCTTCTCGAACACTTGGAAGCTGCTCGCAACCGGCTCGTTGTGGGTAATGCAGTTAGTGTTTGGGCATTCAAACACGTTTTTAACTTGCTCTGGTAACTCCAGCGCTAGCTTCTTCACAACTTCGTAGTTTTCGATTTGGTTTACGGTCGCATGTGGTGCGTAAAGTGCCAGCTTACTTGCCTGCTCTTCGTTGATGAACACGTTCTCAATCTTCAGTAAGTCTTTATGACCGAGTGCTGATGAAGGCAGGTTCAGACCGATGGTTACGCGTTGAGAAGAGTTGTGCATATCGAACAGCTTCAGCACCTTAATACCAATTTGTGCTGGAATGTGGTCGATTACTGTGCCGTTTTTGATTGCTTCAACCTGCAATTGAGTTTCTTTAGCCATGTTATTCTCTCCCTCGATTACAGTGTTTCGTTAAGAACCAGTGCCAACAAAGCTTGGCGTGCGTAAACGCCGTTTTCTGCTTGTTGGAAGTAGTAAGCGTGTGGTGTGACGTCGACGTCTGTGGTGATTTCATCCACACGTGGTAGTGGGTGTAGCACTTTCAAGTTCTCACGCGCACCTTCTAGTAGTGCCGCTGTTAGGATGTAAGCTGACTTGATGTGCGCGTATTCAGATTCATCGAAACGCTCTTTCTGTACGCGAGTCATGTACAAAATGTCTAGCTCAGGAATCACGCTTTCCATATCTGTGTGCAGGCTGTACTGGATACCTGCTTCATCTAGCTCTTCGCATAGGTAATCTGGCATCGCAAGTGCTTCTGGTGCAACGAAGAAGAAACGGATGTTATTGAACTTCGCCAATGCTTGCGTCAATGAGTGTACGGTGCGGCCGTACTTTAGGTCACCAACGAACGCAACGTTCAGGTTGTCTAGACGACCTTGTGTTTCCGCGATGGTGTATAGGTCGAGTAGCGTTTGCGTTGGGTGTTGGTTTGCGCCATCACCAGCGTTGATAACTGGTACGCCGTTAGAGAACTCAGACGCCAAGCGCGCTGCGCCTTCTTGAGGGTGACGCATTACGAATGCATCGACATAAGAAGAGATCACTTGAACTGAGTCAGACAGCGTCTCACCTTTTTTCGCCAGAGAGGTGTTACCACCGTTATCAAAACCAATAACATCGCCACCGATACGTTGAATCGCTGTTTCGAATGACAGACGAGTACGTGTGGATGGCTCAAAGAAACAGCTCGCTACAACCTTGTTTTTAATCAGTTCTGGACGAGGTTCTTTTTTTAGCTGACCTGCAGTTTCTACAATCAGTTCCAGTTCTTCACGTGAAAGCTCTGGAATAGAGATGATGTGCTTCTGGTAAAGCGAGTTCGCCATGATCTTCTTCCCTATAACAGTGGTGACTATCCCCAAAATTACCCTGATGGAATTTCGGACATAAAAAAACCTCCCCAATTGGGGAGGTTTTAAAATTCAATAGAATTAACGAAAATAACAGCACGTAAGCGTAGTCGCTTAGCTAGAGCAAATCGCGTTTTTACGTCAGCAATCGGCGTGGTCATTTCGTAATCCTCAGACAAATTGCCGAGCATTATACGCTTAACTTTCGTGAGCGCAAGCGATTACATCATGGTTTTTGTTACCATTTTTAATGCTTTGGTTTAGCTGCCTAAGGTTGCCACCATCACGGCTTTAATTGTGTGCATGCGGTTCTCGGCTTCATCGAATACGATAGAGTATTCAGACTCAAACACCTCTTCGGTGACTTCAAGCCCTTTCATTCCGTATTTCTCTGCTACCTCTTTACCCACAGTCGTTTCATCGTTGTGGAATGCTGGCAGGCAGTGCATGAACTTCACATGAGGGTTACCCGTTTGCTTAATCACATCCATATTGATTTGGTAAGGTGCCATCAGCGCAACACGCTCATCCCAAGCCTCAGCCGACTCACCCATCGAGACCCAAACGTCGGTGTATAGGAAGTCACAGCCTTTAACGCCTTCTTCAACGTTTTCCGTCAGCGTGATTTTCGCGCCGGTTTGTTGGGCAATTTCTTGGCAAGTTGCCACTAATGCTTCTTCTGGCCAGAACGCTTTTGGTGCTACAAGGCGAATGTCCATGCCCATTTTTGCTGCGCCAACCATGAGTGAATTCCCCATGTTATTGCGAGCATCACCAAGGTAAGCAAACGTCATCTCATGCAGTTGTTTCCCACGCCCGTGCTCTTGCATGGTCAGGAAGTCTGCAAGGATTTGGGTCGGGTGGAACTCATCCGTTAAACCATTCCAGACTGGTACGCCAGCATAAGTACCAAGCTCTTCAACAATGGATTGACCAAAGCCACGGTATTCAATCCCGTCGTACATACGACCAAGAACGCGAGCAGTGTCTTTCATCGATTCTTTATGACCGATCTGTGAGCCAGAAGGACCGATGTAAGAGACTTGAGCGCCTTGGTCAAAGGCTGCGACTTCAAACGCACATCGGGTACGAGTAGAAGATTTCTCAAAGATTAGTGCGATATTTTTACCTTGAAGTTTCTTCTGCTCTGTTCCTGCATATTTAGCTTTTTTCAGCTCTGCAGACAGTTCGAGCAAAAACTGGATCTCTTTGGTTGAGAAGTCCAATAGCTTCAAAAAGTTGCGATTACGTAGATTGAAAGCCATAGCTCGTCCCTTAGGTCGTTTGGTTGATAAAGAATAAAAGCATTAAAACATATAAATGCTTTTATTGTGAATAATTATTTTAACTGAAAACAAAAAAAGGTTGATGCATTCACATCAACCTTAGTCTCAATTGGTTTTATTTGGTGGGAGAGGTTTCTCAAATATCGTCACGTTCGATAGGGCAGCTCATACAACGTGCACCACCACGACCGCGACCAAGCTCGTTACCCGGAATAGTCAGGACTTCAATGCCAGCTTTGTCGTACTTCTCGTTAGTGTAGACGTTACGTTCGTAACCAATCACAACACCAGGTTTCACCGTCAGTACGTTGTTGGCATCGTTCCATTGCTCTCGCTCAGCTTCGTAGCTGTCACCACCCGTTGTGATGATCTTCAATTGGTCTAAGCCAAGTGCCGATTCAATGGCATGCAGATAGTTGTGTGATGCTTCGACATGCATTTCACCGTTGCCTTTAGGTGTTAGGCGCCAAGTGTCTAAATCTTTACGCATGATCTCTGGGTATACCGAGAAAGTGTCTACATCCATGTGCGTCATGACCGTATCAAGGTGCATGCACGAGCGGTGTTTTGGTAGGTCGATAGCAATCACTTCTTTCGCCTGACCAGATTTAAACAGGCTTGCCGCTAAGTTTTCTACACCTTGCGGGGTTGTGCGCTCAGACATACCAATTAGAACCGCACCTTTACCGATAACCAGTACATCACCACCTTCAACGTTAGCATTGTCGTAGTGTTGGTCTTCATCACCAAAGTAGTTAATGAAATCTTGACCCGCGAAGGTTGGGTGCCAGCGATAAATCGCGCGCAGATGGTTGGTTTCGCGTTGACGTGCAGGCATCATCATTGGGTTAAGAGAAACACCGCCGTATACCCAGCATGACGTGTCACGGGTAAAGAGGTGGTTAGGCAGAGGTTCGATCACGAAATCCAGTGGGCGCTTCATCTTCGGCAACATTGATGAAGATTTGATTGGCAGTTCGGAGTATGCCAAGCCGCCAAGAAGAATGCTTGCTAGATGCTCATCGTCCATCTCTGCGAAGTACTGGCGTAAGTCACGAGCGAAAGTCGGACCATAACGGAAGTCAGAGATCTGAGTATTCAACAACCATTGTTTTGCTTCTGGAACCGCAAGGGTTTCAACCAGCAGATCATGAAGCAGTAGTACTTCGACATCTTGTTCACGCAGTGTGCGCGCAAATGCGTCGTGTTCTTCACCAGCCGCTTCGACCGCCAATACGTCATCAAACAGTAGCTCGTGGCAGTTCGATGGCGTTAGGTGTGTGAGGGCGCGCTCTGGGCGATTTAATAGAACTCGTCTTAGTTGACCAACTTCTGATCCAACGTACAGCTTACTCATTTTGCATCCTTACAAATATTCCAGCCGTTAGTTATGACAAGCTTGGTGCAAAGATGCAAGTCCTAGAACTTTGATTATATATTGCAAAAATATCGTTTTTTGGCGTTATATTTTGTAAATGATTCCTTGGTGTATTTTAATTCTATATTTTGTTGTTTGTTCATGACTTTTAAAAAGTGCGTTTTTATTCTTTTTCGTTCGAGAAAGAACTCATACATCAAAAGTGCATAAAACATGCATAACCATTCTGAAATATGCAGTTTTTAGCTTTCTTTTATTCGTTAGGTCAGAATTACCGAGCCGTTGCTGTATTCACTCCAAGATCATAAACACGCAAACAAGCCTAAAATTACTCGTCTTAGGTTCAATTAGGATCTTCTGAATATTAAAGATTAGCCGTTTTTGTTAATTTTTTGTTTCTGTGAGCGGAGTTTAGATTTGCGAGCAAAAATTATCATCAAGAATCACCGCAGTTTGGTGTTTGTTTGTGGCTTTTCATCGCAATCCGTGCCATATTTCACCGCATTAACGTACTCAGTTTAGAGTATAGTGTTTCCATCAAGTAACTAATCTGGAGCCAAAACATGTCTCACGAAGATGAATATCTATCAGTAGAAGAATTAATTGAGATTCAAAAGGAAGAGACTCGCGATATCATTGCAGCATTGCTAGAAGACGGCAGCGATCCAGATTCACTATACGAAATCGAGCACCACCTATTTGCTGAAGACTTCGACACGCTAGAGAAAGCGGTTGTTGAAGCGTTCAAGATGGGCTTTGAAGTTCTTGAAGCTGAAGAAACAGAAGATGAAGACGGCAACAAACTGCTTTGCTGTGATGCAACAATGGAATCTGCACTAAACGCAGAAGCGATTGATGCACAGGTTGAGAAACTGGTTCATCTTGCAGAAAAATACGACATCATTTACGACGGTTGGGGTACTTACTACGAAGGCGAAGATGCGCTTTACCCTGAAGAAGATGATGAAGACGAAGAGTAATCCTCTTATTCAATCTAAGAAGCCAGCGTTTATCGCTGGCTTTTTTGTGCCTTGAAAATGATAACCGCCGATGACGATAAATAATTCTCATTGAGTTTGTCTGCTTATAGCCTGTAACCCTAAGTTAGTTGTGTATATAATGCGTGAAAATTGATCTAGCTCAAGGTGTATATGCAACTCTCACTCGCCGGTTTATGGCAAGTCTCTCCACTGACGGACCTTTCTATCCCACAGGATGACATTACTTTCCCTGCTCCTTTGAGTCAGGTATTGCCTGCTGAACTGACTGAAGAAGCGATTCGTCAGCAAGAGTGGCACCTGATGCACGACATTGAAGTGGACGAATCCATGATGGCATTCCCTGCGGTAGAAATGGTGTTGGGTGGTGTGGATTACCATGCAGAAGTGCGTTTGAACGGGGTAGCATTGTTCGACTGTGATAGCTCACAAAGCGTGTACAAAAAAGACATTCGTCCGTTCATGCAGATGGGGCGTAACCGTTTTGAGATCCTGTTCCTTGAGGAAGAAGAAGATCTTCTGTTGGATGAGGATAAACCAGAGTTGTGCTCACTTGCAGATCATGAATACCAAAAGAGTGATGAGCGCTTAGGGGTATGGCAAGAACCGTATTTGCAGTTTATTCGCAATGTGCGTTTAGACCGCGTGGCTACCGAGCAGATTTGGCACCACGGTGGTGGTTGTGAGTTTAAGGTGGATTTGTACTACCAAACTTTTGCGCCGGGTTTAGTATCGGCATCGGTTAAGTTCAATGGCATGACTTACCATATTCCTATTGATGTCCGAGCGGATCATGCGAGTGCTTTGTTCCAGATCGAAGCGCCAAAGTATGCCGATCTTAATGATCCCGATCCAAATGATCTCTACGAACTCGTGGTGGAGTTGGATGGGCAACGTCAAGCATTTACAGTGGCGCTTAGCCAAGAGCTCTGTGTTACCCACCTTGTACTTTAAGTTTTGGGATAAATTGCTATAACGTTTTAAGCATCACGACTTCACATGCATCATGCCCCGTTTGTCCTAGCGGGGCATCGAGATGCTCAAAGCCTAGTTTTTCATACAAGCCTACCGCTTCTCTTAGACATTCTGTCGTTTCTAAATAGCACTGCTGATACCCAAACTGTTTCGCCAGTTGTAAGCTCAATGCGACGATGCGTTTGGCTAAACCGTGCCCTCTTGTTTGAGGTAAGAAGTACATCTTTTGCAACTCACACACATTTGGCTCACCAGCTAAAGGTGCAAAGCCGCCGCCGCCCACAATCTCGCCTTGGTATTCGACTACCCAGTAGGCTGCGCCTTGCTGGTCGTAAACCGAGTACATGTCATCAAGCGTTGGATCGGCCACACCATAACCTTTGTCTGCGGTTAAACCGTATTCTGCAGATACTTTACGAATCACGTCTGCAACTTGCGAGTTATCTGCTTTGGTAAGAGGTCGAAGAACGTATTCTTCAGCCTGGCACACTTTCGTTAACCCTTTTAGGTAAGTCTCTAGACCAAGTTTGAGTTGCTCTTGCTCGCTGTCATCGAGTTGGGTAAGCACTTGTTCAAAGAAGCTGTTTTGCTGCTGGTCTAGTTGCGATAACGCCTGTTGCCCTCGCTCTGTAAGCGCTACAAGTTGGCTACGTTTGTCTTTTGGGTTTTCGATGCTCTCAACCAAGCCTAATTTAATCAGACCGGTAACGGTTCGACTCGCATTGGACTTGTCGACATTAAGCTGCTGTGCCAGTTGATTGATGGTCAACGGCTGCAGCTGGATTTCACCTAACGCGTGCGCTTGCACTGGAGTGAGAGCGACATCGCCGCATTGTTTATCGAGCATACCAAGCAATCGGACGGCTTGACGGGAATAGTGTCGAAGTTGACGAGCATTCATTATCACTTACCTCTAAAAATAAAGTTGCGCACCGCAATTAAATTAATTGCGGTGCGCAACTTTGTCAATGGTAAATGTTATTTTGCTCGTTAGGAGGCGTATTGAGCCTCCATGTTTAAGCGTGTTGGTGTAAACAGAACTGTGGTGCTTGGTTATCTGATTTACGCATCCATACTTTCTCGTGGAAGTAGTAAGCCACAGTGTTCAAGCTTGGCTCTAGCATCGCCATGATACCGCCGACAAACGCATCACCTGTTAGTAAGTAAACCACGCTAAACGCAACACTGAAGTGGATAGTGGCAAAGCTTGCGGTTTTTAATTTGGTCATCCACTGACGAGCTTTAAGCGCTGGGACTTTTGCCCATGCCTTTTCATGAAAGTAGAAAGCGACGGTATTCACTGAAGGCTCAATCATGGCAATTAAACTACCAATTAGAATGTCGCCAGTAAGCACGTAAGCGACACTAAACGCGATTGTAAAATGGAGTGCTGCAAAGGTTAGTGTCTTTTTCATGATAATTACTCAATCGTTGTGTTGTTTCGATAGGTCTATTATTGAGAATTATTATCATTAAATCTAATGGGCAGTTAAGATTAGTTTGATAGGTAAAAACTATTAAATAGGAGGGAAAGTAGGAGAGAAGAGCGAATATCTTTGAAAGCTTTCCGAGCGCTAAAATGCAAAAAGGGTTGATGCTTTCACACCAACCCTTTGACTCTTTTACTCTAGTCTTTAGCGATTAAAGTGCAGCGATCGTTGTCTTCTGCTCTTCTAGCTTAGCTAGTGTCTCTTTGTAGCCTTCAAGCTTCTCACGCTCTTTAGCAACAACCGCTTCAGGTGCTTTCGCTACGAAGCCTTCGTTACCTAGTTTGCCTTCGATACGCTTGATTTCGCCGTGAGTTTTCTTGATTTCGCCATCCAGACGAGCAAGCTCAGCGTCTTTGTCGATCAGACCCGCCATTGGGATCATCAGCTCAGACTTAGCAACCAATGCTGTCGCACACGCTGGCGTTTCTTCGTCAGCAGCAAGTACGCGTACAGATTCTAGTTTTGCTAGAGACATCAGTACTTGTTTGTTTGCTTCTAGACGCGCTGCGTCTTCTGCGTTTGCAGCTTTCAGCATAACGTCAAGCGGCTTACCTGGGTTGATGTCGTATTCAGCACGTAGGTTACGGATGCTGGTAATGAACGCTTTCACCCATTCAATATCGTCTAGCGCTTCTTGGTTGAAGTTTGCTTCGTCGAATTGAGGCAGTGCTTGAAGCATGATTGTCTCACCTTCTACACCTTCAACTAGTGGCTTGATGCTTTGCCAGATAGTTTCAGTGATGTAAGGAATCACTGGGTGAGCTAGGCGTAGAGTCTTCTCAAGAACCGTGATTAGCGTACGGCGAGTACCACGCTGTTGAGCTTCAGTACCTTTCCATAGAACTGGTTTAGTTAGCTCTAGGTACCAGTCACAGAATTGGTTCCAGATGAATTCGTAAAGCGTGTTAGATGCCATATCTAGACGGAAGTTGTCGATATGGTTGTTGAACGCTTTCGCCGCTAGTTCAAACTGAGACTCGATCCATTTGTCCGCTAGTGAGTATTCAATCTCACCACCGTTGAAGCCACAATCTTGCTCTTCTGTGTTCATCATTACGTAACGGCTTGCGTTCCATAGTTTGTTACAGAAGTTACGGTAACCTTCAAGACGCTTCATATCCCAGTTGATATCGCGACCTGTTGATGCCATTGCTGCAAGAGTGAAACGTAGTGCGTCTGTACCGTATGCTTCGATACCGTTTTCAAACGTCTTGCGAGTGTTCTTCTCGATCTTCTTCGCTAGCTGAGGCTGCATCATGTTGCCACAACGCTTCTCTACTAGAGACTCTAGATCGATACCATCGATCATGTCGATTGGGTCAAGTACGTTACCTTTCGACTTAGACATCTTGTCGCCGTTTTCGTCACGGATTAGACCAGTAACGTAAACCGTCTTAAATGGTACTTGTGGTTTGCCGTTTTCGTCTTTCACGAAGTGCATGGTCATCATGATCATGCGTGCAACCCAGAAGAAGATGATGTCGAAACCAGTCACTAGTACGTCTGAAGGGTGGAATACTTTCAGATCGTCAGTTTGCTCTGGCCAACCTTGAGTACCGAACGTCCATAGTGCAGAAGAGAACCATGTATCCAGTACGTCTTCGTCTTGGTGCAGTTCAATGACTGACTCTAGGTTGTTGTTCTTACGAACTTCTTCTTCGTCACGACCTACGTAAACATTACCTTGGTTGTCGTACCAAGCTGGGATGCGGTGACCCCACCATAGCTGACGAGAGATACACCAGTCTTGAACGTCACGCATCCAAGAGAAGTACATGTTTTCGTATTGTTTAGGAACGAATTGGATGTCGCCGTTTTCTACTGCTTCAACCGCTGTTTTCGCTAGAGGCGCAGTACGCACGTACCATTGGTCAGTTAGCATTGGTTCGATAACCACGCCACCACGGTCGCCGTAAGGAACTTGTAGATCGTGATCTTTCACTTCTTCAAGTAGACCTAGCTCGTCGAATTCAGCAACGATAGCTTTACGAGCGGCAAAACGCTCCATACCGTGGTACTTAGCTGGTAGCTCAGTGCTGTAAGCGTCGCTTGCTTCGCCGTTGGTGTTGAATACTTCAGAAGCGTCACGGATGTTCGCGTCGAAAGTCAGAATGTTGATCATTGGTAGCTGGTGGCGCTTACCAACTTCGTAGTCGTTGAAGTCGTGCGCAGGTGTGATTTTCACACAGCCAGTACCTTTTTCCATATCTGCGTGCTCATCGCCCACGATTGGGATGCGACGATCAACGATAGGAAGAATGATTTCTTTACCGATAAGATCTTTGTAACGTGGATCTTCTGGGTTAACTGCAACACCAGTATCGCCTAGCATGGTCTCTGGACGAGTCGTTGCAACAACGATGTAGTCTTTGCCATCTGCTGTTTTCACGCCATCTGCTAGTGGGTAGCGGAAGTGCCACATGTTGCCTTTAGTGTCTTTGTTCTCTACTTCTAGATCTGAAATCGCTGTGTGTAGCTTTGGATCCCAGTTAACTAGACGCTTACCGCGGTAGATTAGGTCGTCTTCGTATAGACGTACGAATACTTCTTGAACAGCGTTAGATAGACCATCGTCCATCGTAAAGCGCTCACGATCCCAGTCGACAGATGCGCCAAGACGACGAAGCTGCTTAGTGATAGTGCCGCCAGATTCGCCTTTCCATTCCCAGATTTTGTCGATGAAAGCTTCACGACCGTAATCGTGTTTTGTTTTGCCTTCTTCTGCAGCGATCTTACGCTCAACAACCATCTGAGTTGCGATACCTGCGTGGTCCGTACCTACTTGCCAAAGAGTGTTTTTACCCTTCATGCGCTCACAACGGATAAGCGTATCCATGATCGTATCTTGGAACGCGTGGCCCATGTGTAGGCTACCAGTGACGTTCGGTGGCGGGATCATGATGCTGTATGATTCTTTAGTAGTGTCACCGTGTGGCTTAAAGTAGCCTTTCTCTTCCCAAGTCTGATACAGAGCTTGTTCGATTGAAGTTGGGTTGTATGTCTTTTCCATAGCGCTCTTTTAATGGATACGTTGATGGTTGAATCTAAGTCAATCTTTATAAGTGAACTCTCTGAGTGGAGAGCTTAACTATAAGGATTGACCGTTAAGGATATTGAATTTCGATCGTTTGCAGTTGATAACCTGCCTGACGGTAAATTTTATACCTTTCTCTTGCGAGCTGTTTAGCTTTTTCTTCGCAAGGCACGAAGTCTACCACTTGAGCAAACTTGTTCGCAAAGGTTGTCTCATTTTCCGCCAAATTAATTACCAGCTGACGGTTCCAATTAGGTTTTACACCTTCATGGCCGATCTCAATATTGGTGGCGTACTTCGGTCCTTCGCCTACAAGATTATGTGCCATGAACTTGTCTGCATCAATTTGCCAAAAGGCTTCAGCGAGCTGCTCGGCATGCGGTTTGTCTTGGCAGTTCAGATATACTTTTGCGCCTTGGCGAGCAAAGTGCTGAGCCAAAAACACAATGTATTCTTCAAAGCCAGCCACCGTTGCTTGCGGGCTCTCTTTGTTAATGATGTAGAAGGTTGCAGTTTGCATCATTCTCTCACTTGCCGTTGGTCTCTTCCTGAAACCATATTAAATCCGATTTTCATTTTAGAAAATCGAGGTAATAAAAAAGGGCCTTGCGGCCCTTTTAGATGATGTTCAGAAATTACTCTTCTGTCTCTTGGCCGCTGCGGTTCAAAAGGAATTGGACAAGCATTGAGACAGGACGGCCCGTTGAGCCTTTCGCTGCGCCTGATTTCCAAGCAGTACCTGCGATATCGACGTGTGCCCAGTTGTACTTTTTAGCAAACTTAGACAGGAAACAACCCGCAGTGATAGTACCAGCAGGACGACCACCGATGTTTGCCATATCAGCAAATGGGCTCTTCAACTGCTCGTGGTACTCGTCTGCCATTGGTAGACGCCATGCACGGTCACTTGCTTGCTCAGAAGCGTTTACTAGCTCATGAGAAAGTGGGTTGTGATTAGAGATTACGCCGCTGATATGGTGGCCTAGCGCGATAACACAAGCACCCGTTAGCGTTGCAACGTCAACCACGCAGTCTGGTTCGAAACGCTCTACGTAAGTCAGTGCATCACAAAGAACAAGACGACCTTCCGCATCTGTGTTCAGAACTTCTACAGTTTGACCAGACATGGTTGTTAGGATGTCACCTGGACGGTAAGCGTTGCTGCCTGGCATGTTTTCACAGCCTGCTAGAACACCAATAACGTTAATTGGTAGGTTTAGCTTCGCTAGCGCTTTCATTGTACCGAATACAGATGCTGCACCACACATGTCGTACTTCATCTCATCCATACCTTCACCAGGTTTTAGAGAGATACCGCCTGAATCGAACGTCAGACCTTTACCGACAAGTACGATAGGTTTTGCTTCTGACTCTGGGTTACCTTTGTATTCGATAATCGACATCATTGATTCGTTCTTCGAACCACGACCTACTGCTAGGTAAGATGTCATGCCCAGTTTTTCCATCTCTTGCTCACCAATGATCTTGGTGGTTACTGTCTCGTAATCGTCAGCAAGGCGACGTGCTTGAGAAGCAAGGTACGCTGGGTTTGCGATGTTTGGTGGCATGTTGCCAAGATCTTTTGATGCTTTCACACCAGATGCGATAGCTAGACCGTGAGTGATTGCTTTCTCACCTAGGTTTAGTTCACGACGCGTTGGTACGTTGAATACTAGCTTACGCAGTGGACGACGAGTTTCTGGCTTAACGCTCTTGAACTGATCGAATGTGTAAAGACCATCTTTAGTCGCTTCTACTGCCTGGCGAACTTTCCAGTAAGTATCACGACCCTTAACGTGCAGTTCAGTTAGGAAACATACTGCTTCCATAGAACCTGTTTCGTTAAGTGTGCTGATCGTCTTTTGAATGATTTCCTTGTACTGGCGCTCGCCTAGCTCACGTTCTTTACCACAACCTACAAGTAGAACGCGCTCTGACAAAACACCTGGTACTTGATGCAGTAGCAGCATCTGACCAGGTTTACCCTCTAGATCACCACGGCGAAGTAGTGAACTGATGTAACCGTCACTGATTTTATCAAGTTGCTCGGCTACTGGAGAAAGGCGACGTGGTTCAAACACACCAACAACGATACATGCGCTACGTTGTTTCTCTGGACTGCCACTTTTAACACTGAACTCCATGCGTACTCCTACATCCTGAAGACAAATTGCTCTAAATGTTAGATAATGATCGCTTACTTGTTGAATTTAAGCTCAGGTCTTACCAACAGAGCTGATTTAAGCGCTAACATCTAGTTTATAATTTTTAAAAAAATAAATGGTTCAACGGGAAACTATAGTGATTCGACCAAAAAAACAAGTTTTGTATAGGTAATTTCAGCGTGATTATTGTTAGATATTTGATCCGCGAAACACTCAAGAGCCAATTTGCGATTTTCTTCGTGCTTTTTTTGGTGTTTTTGAGTCAGAAGTTTATCAGTGTTCTTGCTGACGCTTCGGACGGGGATATTCCTGCTGGATTAATTTTCTCAATTGTTGGTTTAAACATGCCAGCAATGGGGCTATTAATGCTGCCATTGAGTTTGTACATCGGCATATTGATCACATTTGGTCGTTTATATGCAGAAAGTGAAATCGTGGTGATGAACGCGACAGGTATTGGGAATAAATTCCTAGTACAAGCGGCGTTGTACTTGGCGATCATTACTTCTGGTGTTGCGGCGTTTAACGCATTATGGCTATCACCTTGGTCGCAAGACCGCGTAGAGCAGCTTTATGAACAAGTCGCTGCCGAAAACAGCGTTGATCTACTTAAGAAAGGTCAGTTCCAAGGCACACCAGATGGTTCTTCGGTTGTTTTCATCGATGACATTAAAGACAGCACGTTAAGTAACGTGTTTGTAGCACAGATGCGCCCACGTGATTCTATTTTGCCTAGCGTGATGTTCTCTTCTTCTGGTGAAGTGAAAGAATTGTCGGATGGCCGTCAGATCATCACCATGCATGAGGGGACGCGTTATGAAGGTGTGCCGACTCGTGTTGAGTACATGGTGACTAAGTTTGATCAGTACGAAGGTGTGATTGGCCAACGTGAGGTGAAGCAAAAAGGTCGCGACTGGGAGGCATACCCAACGGCGGACTTGATTGGCCATCCAGATCCTGAAGCGCAAGCAGAGCTGCAATGGCGTATCTCATTGTTCGTATGTATTCCACTATTAACGATGCTGGTTATTCCTTTATCCGCAGTTAACCCACGTCAGGGGCGTTTCGCTAAAATGGGACCGGCCATCTTGATTTACCTTGCGTACTTCCTTGCCATCAGTGCAACGAAATCTGCGTTAGAGGATGGTGCGATTCCTGCGGCCATTGGTATGTGGCCAATCAATGCAATGTTGTTGATAGTGGCTATTTTGGCAAACATGATGGACAGCGTTCCTGTTCGACGAATGAAAGACAAATTCCGCAAGAAGAGGCTCGCGTAAGCTGTGTTTAAACTCTTAGACCTTTACATCGGTAGAACGATCATCTCTACCACTGCGTTGGTTCTGGCGACCTTCGTTGGCTTGTCGGGCATCATCAAATACGTAGAGCAGCTGCGTAAAGTCGGCCGTGGTGCTTATGACTTAATGCATGCGCTTTACTTCGTACTTTTGAGTATTCCTCGCGACATCGAAATGTTCTTCCCAATGGCAGCGCTACTGGGTGCTTTGATTGGCTTGGGCATGCTGGCATCAAGCTCTGAGCTTGTGGTAATGCAAGCCGCGGGTTTCTCTAAGTTGGACATCGGCTTATCTGTGCTTAAAACGGCCGTACCATTGATGCTTATCGTTATGACGTTGGGTCAGTGGGGCGCACCAGAAGCGCAAAAGATGGCTCGTGATTTACGTGCGTTTGCTTTGTCTGGCGGTAGTATTGTCTCCGTTCGGGCTGGGGTGTGGGCTCGTGATGCCAATGACTTCATTTTTATCGGTAAAGTAGAAGACGACAAACTCTACGGCTTGAACATGTGGCGTTTCGATGAAGAGAAGAACTTAGACAAAGTTATCTTCGCAGAAGAAGTCGACTACCAACAAGATAACAACTGGTTGATGCGTTATGTGCAAATCACCGATATGGAAAATGAAAACGTCATTACCAAGCGCGATTTAGAGCAGATGGAATGGCACACCTCATTAGCGCCAGATAAGCTGGCGGTGGTAACGGTGAAACCAGAAGAGCTTTCTTTAAGTGGCCTGTATGACTATGTGACCTATTTGAAAGCGTCGGAACAAGATGCCTCACGTTATGAACTGGCATTTTGGCGCAAGCTATCTCAACCGCTCTCTATCGCGGTAATGATGCTGATGGCGTTGTCGTTTGTTTTCGGTCCATTGCGTAGTGTCACCATGGGCGCAAGAGTCCTTTCGGGTGTGGTCGCGGGCTTTACCTTCTACATATCCAGTGAGTTCTTTGGACCTCTTACCTTGGTATACGGCATTCCACCAGTGTTCGGTGCATTGGCCCCTAGCTTAGTGTTCCTAGCAATCGCGGTATCCTTGCTAAGAAGAAAACTGTAGGTTTTCCAAAGCGATAAACATAAAAAAGGAAGGTACAGTGCCTTCCTTTTTTCTATTCTGTTTACGCTGTTTTGTTATTTTGCTTTCGGCAAGACAACGACTTCAGTTTTTGCCCAGATGTCGTGGAAGCCACGTTTTTGTGGGTCGATTGGCACAGTTAAGTTAGCCAAACCAAAGCCCGATGTACCTAAACGAATTAACGCTTGAGTGACCGTAATTGGTGCACCATCCTTACTGTTACGAATTTGCATTTTCCAAGCTCGCATCCCTAAGGTTTGTCCTGCTCGAGTCCAGAAGAAGACAAAGAAATATACCCAGACTGCCGCCAGATAGAATGTAAATAGTGGGCTTAATACAGGATGTTTTCCTAGCATGTCAGCTGCATCCGCATATTCCCCGTAGCTCAGCAATCCTGCTGCATTCAGCGCAAAGACGATTGCCATTACAACACCTGCAGCCATCATTTCAATCGCCAAGATAATCAGCGTGTCGTAGAACAACGCCGCTAATCGACGAAAGAAGCCTGCTGGTGGAAGAGTTGTAGAAGTCGTCATAGTTCCATCACTTACCTTTAAAATTGTGCGTCAGGATATAGATTCCGCTTGTTGGTGAAAAGAGAGCTAACGCACAGAGTCTCTAATTACGAAGAAATCACCGTAGCAGAAGACACTTTATATCCATCCTTCCACTTAACAAAGCTATCCAGTTCAAACTTCGCGCTACTCAGCCTGTGAAATCATCAAACATACGGTACCTTGCTGAGTTAACAAAATTACGAATGACGTGATAGAGGTACAAGATGATCGTAATTACTGGCGCGAGTAGTGGCTTAGGTGCGCAGCTAGCTAAGTTGTATGATGCTCAAGGCGAAGAAACACTGTTAACCGGACGCAGTGAAGAGAAGTTGGCGACTCTTGCTCAGCATCTCTCCAATAAAGCGCAAACACGTAGTTGTGATTTGGTGGATACATCCCAAGTCGAGAATTTGTTTGATGAGCTGCCTAAAGTGCCTTCTAAGCTGATTCACTGTGCGGGAAGTGGGTATTTTGGTTTATTAGCTGAGCAAGACCCGCAAGAGATTCAAAAGCTGATTGAAAATAACCTCACTTCGGCGATTAATATCCTTCGAGAGTTGGTCAAACGTTATCAAGATCAGCCAGTAAACGTTGTGATGGTGATGTCGACAGCAGCACAGCAGCCTAAGGCACAAGAATCGACCTACTGCGCGGTGAAGTGGGCTGTCAAAGGTTTGATTGAATCCGTTCGTATGGAATTAAAAGGCAAACCAATGAAAATTATCGCTGTGTATCCTGGAGGTATGGCAACGGAATTTTGGGAGACGAGCGGTAAGTCATTAGACACCAGTAGCTTTATGAGTGCAGGTGATGCAGCGACGATGATTCATGGTGCGCTATCTAATATAGGTAATGGTTACGTTTCGGATGTTACCGTTAATCGTTTATAGGGCTGAATGGTAGTATTACAACAAAGCGAAACGGCAGACTGAGCTAAGATGAGATCTCCTTTGTCACACTTTGTGGCGAAATTATCAGCAAACGATAGTTATTTAAGGTTTTTCTGCTTGCGCAGGTCAAAAGCTTACGTATAATGCCAACCATCAAAGGGCAATAGCCCAGAGATGCCGGTGTGGTGAAATTGGTATACACGACGGATTCAAAATCCGTTGCCTTCGGGCGTGGCGGTTCAAGTCCGCCCACCGGTACCATATTTTAAGACAGAGCCTCGACGAAAGTCGGGGCTTTGTTGTATCTGGGGTTTGTGAATTCAAATCCAGCGTGGCGGCAGGAGTGCCTGTCCAATCAAGTCGCCCACCGATACCATATTCTAAGACAGAGCCTCGACGAAAGTCGGGGCTTTGTTGTATCTGGGTTTTGTTAATTAAAATCCAGCGTGGCGGCAGGAGTGCCTGTCCAACCAAGTCACCCACTGGTACCATACATAGAAAGGTCGCTTTTATAGCGGCCTTTCGTCGTTTTGGGCGTTCGGAAATGACGGAAGAAAGTTAGCGTGCCTTCGCGTTAGTAGCAGGAATGTTTGTCCAGTCAGGTCGGTGCGCCGATACGGTAACTCAAGGCGGTGCCTCGAAGTTTCTGAATCCTCGAAACAAAAAAAGCGCGAGGGGTATGCCTCGCGCAAACTACTACATGGTGATAGTAGGAACAGCCTATAGAGCTGTGAACAAGGTGTTCTGTGTATTCGGAGTCCAGTCTGCTTGTGATACGTGCGGTACGTTGACTAGATAGCGTAGGCCTTGGTAAGTCACGACATCACCTGCTTCATAAGAAACGTTAAGTGTCCAGTTGGTAGCAGGATCTGCATTGGTCCAAAGGCTAGAAGTAGAAGATGGTGCCCAGTCTTGTTGCGCGATGTGTGCTGTCACTGCTTTGTAAACAGTGCCAGAATGCGTTACGTAATCACCGGCAGCATACGCGTTGCCGACCTGCCAAATAGGCGTGTAGTTATCAATGGTATCGAATACGTAGCCTGCTTCTTTAGCGATTCGAAGGAATTTTGCTAATTTAGGAAGGTTTTGAGTAGCCCCCATACCACGCTTGCCATCTTCGTATAGGAATTCGTGTGTTAAGACCACGACTTTGTCAGCATGCAAGGGCGTGCCACAAGGGAAGCCATGGGCTTTTGAGTTGATCGGATTGATCGTGGTTGGTGCGCAGCTGTTTAATGCGGCATCAACGTAGCCAAGAAATGCTTCTGCTTCTGTTAAACTGTTAGCTGGCATTGGAATTCCCCAGTTTTCTGGTGCCCAATCTACATCCCAACCATGTGTTTGATATCCTTTATTCGCCAAGATGTTTTGTACTTCAATAGAAGCTTTTACACTGTTTGATGGATTATCAAGATCGCAGACGTAGCCGGGTTCCCAAGGCTTTAAATCATCAGAGGTTGCACATAATCCGTCGGCTTTAAAATCTTTTGTGATACGCCAGCCATTGGTATAAGGCAAGCGAGCCAGTTCTTCGCCAAAGTAGTTCGGGTAACTGTTGATGTTAGGCAGGTATCTCTCAAACACGACTAAGTTATCTGCAAATGTCGAAGCATCGTAAACCGGATCTTGGTAAGCATTGATTTGGTGATCGCCGGTTGCATTACATTCTGCACCACTCGTTGGGCCAAATTCATCAACACAGTTGTGCACCATATGAGCATAGCTGTGGTTCGCGACGACATGCCCTGTATCAAGCGCCAGTTTCAAAGCTTCCAATGCACGATCTTCGTTCTCATCGCCAATGCCATCCAAGTGCCAAGCATTAAAGTAGAAAGTACCTTTAACACCTTGTTCATTAAGCACATTAATCACATCAATAGAAGCGTTAATAGGACCGTCATCAAAGGTTAAATATATCGTGCCTTTTGGTGCAGTTTGGGCAAATGAAAATTGAGATAGCGCAGTACCTAAAAATGTAACCATAGCCAGTTTATTTAATTTCATTTTCTATTCCTTTTTAGAAATTAATTATGACGTTGTCAGTAGTAATATATTGATAGTTATAAATATAAGTTAATACATTTTGTTATTTTGTTGGCTTTTATCCTAGACCTAAATAATTAATAAAAAATAGGCTGTATTTTCTAAAATGAGATTTGGTTCACGAACAATGCAACCGGTTGCGCTTTTTTGCGTTGGTTATTTTTGCTACAGTTTTTGTAGATTGAAATTTACACAACGGGAGTAAGGCTATGAAAAAAATTCTTTTGTGCTGTAGTGCTGGGATGTCGACCAGTATGTTGGTTAAAAAAATGGAACAAGCAGCTGAAAAACAAGGCATTGAATGCAAGATAGATGCGCTATCAGTGAATGCGTTTGATGAAGCGATTAAAGAATATGACGTCTGCTTGTTGGGGCCACAAGTGCGATTCCAACTAGAAGAGCTTCGCAAAACAGCAAATGAACACGGCAAAAATATTGAAGCGATTTCCCCTCAAGCTTACGGAATGATGAAAGGGGAAGAAGTACTACAACAAGCATTAGAACTTATTAACTAATTCAATAATTTAAATAAAAGTAAGAATTTTAACTGAATATAAATATTCGGTGCAGAATTCTTTTGTCTGAAATAAGGATGGAATCTATGAAGCTTTATGATGCGATTATCGGAATCGTCGAAAAGCATATAGCCCCAATTGCGGCTAAAGTGGGTAATCAACCTCATGTTAGAGCAATGAGAGACGGATTTATTGTGGCAATGCCGTTTATTATTGTTGGCAGTTTTATCTTAATTTTTGCATTTCCCCCATTTGCTGAAGGTACCACGTTTACTTTAGGGCAAATATGGTTGGATTTCGCGACAACGCATTTCGATACCATAATGATGCCCTTTAATATGTCTATGGGGATCATGACCATATTTGTCTCGCTTGGGGTCGCCTACAGTTTGGCGAAGGCGTACAAGATGGACGGCATTACCAGTGCAGTTTTGTCACTCATGAGCTTTTTATTGGTTGCTGCTCCTGCCAAAGATGGTGCTTTAGCGATGAATCACATGGGAGGAACAGGGATCTTTACAGCGGTTATGTGTGCTTTCTTCTCAGTTGAACTGTACCGGTTTATGAAGAAGCATAACATTACTATTCGTATGCCAGAGCAGGTACCGCCAGCTATCGCTCGTTCTTTTGAAGTTTTACTGCCAGTCTTGGCAATTTTCATTACGCTCTATCCGTTGAGTATTTTTGTTCAAACTCAATATGACATGTTGATCCCTGATGCCGTGATGGCAATGTTCAAACCATTGATCAGTGCTTCCAATACTTTACCAGCGATCATTGGTGCGCTGCTTGTGTGTCAGTTGTTGTGGTTTGCAGGTATCCACGGGGCTGCAATTGTTGTTGGTCTGTTATCCCCAATCTTCTTAACTAATATCAGTGCGAATATTGATGCGTTTGTTGCTGGTCAACCTATTCCAAACGTATTCACTCAACCTTTCTGGGATTTCTATATCTTCATTGGTGGTTCGGGTGCAACACTGGCACTAGTCCTATTGATGTCTTTCAGCCGTTCAGCGCACCTCAAAAGTATTGGTCGCATGAGTGCTGTACCGGGGTTCTTCCAAATCAATGAACCAGTCATTTTTGGTAGCCCTGTAGTGATGAACCCAATCCTATTTATTCCATTCGTATTTGCTCCAATCTTGAACGCAACCATCGCATATTTTGCTGTGCATCTTGGTTTTGTTGGTATGGGTGTCGCGACAACGCCTTGGACAACGCCTGCGATTATTGGTGCGTCATGGGGAAGTGGCTGGACATTCTCACCTGTTTTGTTGGTGATTGGCCTGCTTATTCTTGACCTCTTTATTTACCTGCCGTTCTTCAAGATGTTTGAGAAACAGGTACTTGAGCAAGAATTACCGACCAATAAAGAATCCAAAGAAGCAGAGCAGCCTTCGGGTGAAGGCGTGACGGCTTAACTATTAATTGGGCTGTGACTTGGCAGCCCTTCTTTTCGGAGAGAAGACATGGAACAAGAATTAGTTGTGATGGAAATCATCTGCAATGCTGGTGAGGCTAGAAGTCTAAGTTACGAAGCGTTACGTCTATCGAGAGAGAAAGACTTCGTTGCCGCAGAGGAAAAGCTTTCTCAAGCTAGAGAGTGCATTAACAAAGCACACTTGATTCAAACTCAATTGATCGAAGAAGACCAAGGAGAAGGCAAAGTACCAATGACGTTAGTGATGGTACATGCTCAAGACCATTTGATGACCACAATATTGGCGCAAGAAATGGCCGTTGAAATCGTCGCGCTGAATAAGCAACTCGCTGAGAAGTAAGGAAGCCATTATGCCAAGAGATGCAATCAAGCTTGCCATTATTGGTGGCGGCAGCAGCTATACTCCGGAACTGGTAGAAGGGGTGATAAAACGCTTGGAGTTTTTGCCAGTCAAACAGATGCACTTTGTGGATATTGAAGCAGGCGCTGAGAAGCTAGAGATCATCAAGGGCTTAGCTCAGCGTATGGTGGATAAAGCTGGTGCAGATATTGAAATCAAAGCTGGATTTGACCGACGTGAGGCGATCAAAGGTGCTGATTTTGTTATGACTCAATTCCGAGTCGGTGGTTTAGCTGCACGAGCTAACGATGAGCGTATCCCAATTAAGTACGATGTCATCGGTCAAGAAACAACAGGTCCTGGTGGATTTGCTAAAGCATTACGAACTATTCCCGTGATTCTGGATATTTGTAAAGATATTGAGGAGCTTGCGCCAAATGCTTGGATGCTGAATTTTACCAATCCTGCAGGTTTAGTCTCTGAAGCGGTGAGCAAGTACTCTAAGGTTAAAAGTATTGGTTTGTGCAATGTCCCTGTCTCGATGGAGATGATGATAGCTGAAATGATGGAGTGTGAACCGAAGGAGCTTCAACTCGAGTTTGCAGGCTTGAACCATCTTGTTTGGGTGCTAAAAGCTTGGCTGAAAGGCGAAGAAATTACTCAAACGGTACTAGAGAAAGTCGGTGACGGTGCCAATTTCAGTATGAAGAATATTTGGGAAGAACCATGGGATCCTGCATTTCTAAAAGCGTTAGGCGCAATACCATGTCCTTATCATCGTTACTTCTATCAAACCGACGCGATGCTAGCAGAAGAAAAGCAAAGTGCAGGGGAGCAGGGGACACGTGCTGAACAGGTGATGGAAACAGAAAGTGCACTCTTCAAACTTTACCAAGACCCAAATTTAGACCACAAACCTAAGGAATTAGAAGAGAGAGGTGGTGCTTATTACTCTGATGCTTCTTTAAATCTTGTGGATTCGATTTACAACAATCGTAACAGTATTCACGTTGTTAATGTGCTAAATAATGGTGCAATCAATGGCTTAGCTGATGATGCCGTTATTGAATGCAGTGCCGTTATTGGAAGTTGGGGGGCAAAACCTCTGGCTGTTGGCAATTTATCTACCAATATCAGTGGATTGCTTCATCAAGTAAAAGCCTATGAACAACTCGCAATAGAAGCGGCGGTTGAGGGGAGTTATGACAAAGCCTTAATGGCATTAACGAACAACCCATTGGTTCCAGATATTGGTCGTGCGAAATCCATCTTAGATGAAATATTGGAAGTGAATGCACCATACCTGCCGCAGTTTAAACTGACGACTTTGTAACTCGAGGAACATCGCGAATGAAAGTGATTTTTAACGCAGATGATTTTGGTTTAACTCAAGGTGTAAACAACGGCATTATCAAAGCGCATCAACAGGGTGTTGTGCTATCGACAACCATGATGATGGGTATGGACGCAGAGCAACACGCTGTTGAGTTAGCGAATCAGAATCCGAACTTAAAAATTGGCGTCCACCTTCGTTTTACTGCAGGGAACCCTCTAACTGGGCACCCAAATCTTACCAGTGGTGGGGAGCAGTTTGTTCGTTTTAATGAGTTGTGGAAGAAGCGTGATTTCCAAGAAGAGGCGGTTTACCAAGAAGCCGTTGCTCAAGTTGAGCGCTTTCTTTCGTTGGGATTACCGCTTAGCCATATAGATAGTCATCATCATGCTCACACTCACCCTCAATTATTGCCAGTGATTCGAAGAGTGGCTGAGCAGTATCGAGTACCGTTGCGTGGTAGAGGTTTGTGTCATATCGACTGTGATACCACGTATCATTTTACCGATGAGTTCTATGATCAGGGGGTGAGTTTAGATGGTGTTATGGCGCATCTAAAAAGTCTCAAGTCTCAATATGATGTGGTTGAAGTGATGTGTCACCCTGCTGATGTCGATCAACACTTATTGTCTATTAGCGGCTACGCTCTGCAGCGAGAGTTAGAACTTCAGGTGCTGACCTCTCCAATATTAAAGCAAGAGCTGGCCGAGCACGGTATGGGCATCACGGATTATTCGACTCTCATTTCTACTCGTAAATTTGCCAGTGTATGATTAAGGCTGCCAGCATCGCCCCCCCTACACACCTTACGATTTGCTGGCAGTCACTTTCTGGTATTGTCTCCATTAACAAAAAGCAGTTGGATTGAATAAGCACGATGGCAAGGATTAAAGATGTCGCTGAACTTGCGGGAGTAAACCGCTCTACCGTTTCTCGCATTATTAATGGAGAGGGGAAGTTCAGAGAAGAAACAAAGAAAAAAGTTGAAGCTGCGATGGCTGAACTTAACTACCGCCCAAGTGCTATTGCCCGTTCGCTTGCAACTTCATCTAGCAACATGGTTGGTTTGTTGGTGACGTACTATACCGGTGGATTCTTTGGTGAGATGATGGAGCAAGTGCAGACCGAATTGGACATGCATAAGAAGTTCCTAATTACAGCGCAAGGACACCATTCGGCGGAAGGGGAAAAGGAAGCCATTCAGCGTTTTAATGATCTGCGGTGTGATGGTTATGTGCTCCATAGCCGCTACCTATCTGATGATGATTTACGAGAACTCGCCAAGTTGCCAACGCCGTTTGTGCTACTCGATCGTTATGTCGAAGGCATAGAGGAGCGTTGCGTCACATTCAACCATCATCACGCCAGTCGAATTGCCGTTGAACATTTAATTGCTGGTGGTCATAGACATATCGCTTGTATCAGCGGTCCTTCTCAACGTCATAACAGTTTATTGCGAAAACTCGGCTATGTGGATGCAATGAAAACGGCTGGCATTAATATAGACGAAAGCTGGTGTGAAGAAGGCAATTACGGACGCCAAAGTGGTTATGATGCAATGGCCGCTATTTATCACCGCCATCCTGAAGTGACGGCTGTGTTTTCATGTAGTGAAGAGATGACGGTCGGAGCGATGCAGTTTTTGCATGAAAAGCGTATCCCAGTGCCAGAACAAATCTCATTGGTGAGTTTTGATAGTGTGGATTTGTGTGAAAGCTTATATCCAACGGTGTCAGCCGTGCACTTCCCAATCAGTGAGATGGCTAGAGTGGCAGTTCAAACGTTAATGGGGCTAATCAAAGATCAGCAATCACACACCAAGCCGGTATTTGAAGCAGAGTTAAAACTACGCAAAGCGGATCGAACTCTTTTCTAACCCTTCTTTATTACTCTCTGTGCGAGTTTGTTGATGACATGCACAGAGAAGCTTCATTCATCTCCCTTATTGATGAATTCATTTACAAAATCTACTAGTATTAGAGGCTTATCAATAAAGTCTTATCAGCAGTGGAACAGTGGCAGCAATTAAACTTACAGTGGATCGTATTCAGCCTGGGTTACATATCCGTCTTCCGCTAAAGTGGAACGATCACCCATTCCTACTCAATAGCTTCAAGATTAAAGACCAAGAACAAGTGGAGATGATTCGTCACCTTGGCGTGAAGTTTGTGTACTTTAATCCGGAACAAAGCGATGTATCTCCCCTTCCTGCTAATCAGCCTCAAACCGAAGTAAAGAAAGACGATGTCTTAGATCTTGAGGCTCAAAAATTATGGCAAGAGAAGCAAAAACGAATTGAAAAGCTGAGCGCTTATCGTCGTCGCGTTATTCAATGTGAAAAAGAATTTGAACGATCACTCGCTCGAATGCGTTCTGTGATGACGAAAATTCGTAACCGTCCCGCAGATGCGGTAGGGGAAGCAAAGCAACTGATCGACGATATCGTTGAGAAGTTAATGTGTGATGACAATGTGACTTTGCACTTAATGAACGGTAAGAATGAGTTCGAAGATATCTACTTCCACTCTCTTAATGTTGCCGTTATTGCGATGATGATTGGACGAGCGAAAGGTTATTCTGCCGAGCAACTAAAAGCACTTTCGTTTGCTGCTTTGTTTCATGACATGGGCAAGATCAAAATCCCAACCGCTATATTAAGGAAGCAAACGCCACTGAGTGAGCCCGAAAGCAACTATCTAAAGCTGCACACTAAGTACGGCTTAGACATGGCTAACCAAATTGAAGATTTCCCAGATAGCGCAAAAACCGTGATCGCTCAACATCATGAACTGCGCGACGGCTCTGGCTACCCAGAGGGTTTGAAGGGGGATGAGATTGATGAGCTCGCACAGGTGATTATTGTTGCTAATGCTTTTGACAATCTGTGTCATACCCCAATCGCTTCTGAACAGAAAATTCCATATACAGCACTTTCCCACTTATATAAGAACTGTAAGCACCTATATAAAGAAGAGAACCTTAATATCTTAATTAAGTTTATGGGCGTATTCCCTCCAGGGACGGTAGTTCAGCTTTCTAACAATATGGTGGGCTTGGTTATCTCAGTGAATGCATCTCACCTATTGTTCCCGAATGTATTGGTCTATGATCCTGCGGTTCCAAGAACGCAAGCGCCAATCATTGACCTCGCATCTAAAGATATAAAGATAGTTAATGCGATTCACCCGTCTAAATTGCCGGAAAAAATCAAAGAGTATCTTAATCCGCGCTCACGCATTTCCTACTTCTTTGATAGCGACGAATAGTTATCCACAGCTTTTTGTGGGTAAATTGTAGAGATCCTGAGTGTTATTTCTGGGTAATTTTAAGGTTGGATGGAAAGTGTTCGCTTGGCATGTTTTTTTAGAAAAAATGCATTTTTAGTCTTGCCAAAGAAAATCTTCTCCCTATAATGCGCATCCATCGACACGGCAGACGCCACAAGGCTTCAGCGGAGTCGAAGAGGTGAAAAGCTTCTAGGAAAATTAGTTGAAAAAAGTGTTTGACACTCTCAATTATCTCGCTAGAATGCACCTCCGCTTTGAGAGAAAAACTTCTTGATAAGCAAGCTCTTTAACAATATAGACCTATCAATCTGTGTGGGCACTCGTTGATGATAATCCAATTAGAAGCTTCGG
>NZ_JAHGAC010000002.1:0-284594 GCF_030248355.1 Vibrio sp. B172a
CATCGCCAGGCTTTAAATATCGCTACCTGCATAGACAAGTAGCAACATCATCAGTGTACTAATCTGTTGATGACAATTTGTGGAGAGATGGCTGAGTGGTTGAAAGCACCGGTCTTGAAAACCGGCATACGTTAATAGCGTATCTAGGGTTCAAATCCCTATCTCTCCGCCACTATTAAGAAGCCTCGCTAGAAATAGCGAGGCTTTTTTCATTTCTGACGTTTGTGAATTAGACGGGATTTGCATTAAGTTCCAGTTAGTCACAACCCTAGGCTAGGCATTTCCGAACTAGGCCACTACATAGAAAGTGGTCTAATGTTATATCTTCTATTAGTTTGAAAACTGAGCAGGTTGCACTGTCACTCATTATCTATAATGGTGATTTCCCTAAGCTTAACTTTATGAATTTTAGGCACAAAAAAGCCCAAGCTAGCTGCTTGGGCTTTTCAATATCCGTTGCTTAATAGAGTTATTAGAACTCTTTTGGAGCAAAACCTGTCATTACGTCTAGGCGTAATTCTTTACCCACTTTTGTTAATGGGTGAACGATAACTAAGCCGCGTACACGCTTCTTAAGCTTGCCGATATCTGCTTGTTCTGCCTTAGTGATTTCACGAGAGAATGGCATATCAAGCAGGCTCTTACGCTCTTTGTTTAGCTCGTATGTTTGCTTGTGCTTAAGTTGATTTAGCTTCTTCGTTAAGTCATCAACTTCATTCGTGAACTTAGTAATCATTTCGTGATCACCACGAGATCGCGCCGCATCCAATTTGCGTTGGCAATTATCTAAACGGTTGTGCAGCTTTTGAATATCAGTTTTTATGCTCATGGTAATTGGGCTCAAATTTTTAATGGTCGAGGAGTATAGCATAGCTGAAATTCTACGCTCTACTATACTGCTCGATCTACCGATTTAGTTGATCAGCTCATTACCTGAAGGAGTGCCCGTAAAGAAGGCCTCTACGTTACTTAGGGTCACAGACGCGATGTTGTTGAGGGCTTCATGAGTCAAGAACGCTTGGTGTCCAGTGAATAGTACGTTGTGACATGCAGACAAGCGACGGAACACGTCATCGACAATCACATCATTGGATTTGTCTTGGAAGAAGAGGTCTTTTTCATTGTCGTACACATCCAAGCCCAAAGCTCCGATTTTGCCTTGTTTTAGCGCCTCAATCGCTGCAACAGAATCAAGCAGTTCGCCACGGCTAGTGTTGATGATCATTACACCGTCTTTCATTTGCGAGAATGCATTCTCATTCAACAGGTGGTAGTTCTCTTCACTCATTGGACAATGTAGTGAGATGACATCTGCGTTAGCATAGATCTCTTCAAGAGAGCAGTAACGCGCGCCCATTTCCAACGCAAGAGGGTTTTCATATGGGTCGTAACAAAGAACTTCCATCCCCAGCCCTTTAAAGATGCGCATGGTGGCGATACCTATCTTACCAGTCCCTACGACACCAACAGTCTTGCCATAAAAGTTAAAGCCGACTAGACCTTCTAGGTTGAAGTTTGCGTCACGGGTGCGCTGGTAAGCTTTATGCAAGCGTCGATTCAGACACATCATCATACCGACAGTGTGCTCCGCCACAGCTTCTGGTGAATAAGCAGGAACGCGGACAACTTGTAAACCAAGCTCTTTCGCTGCTTCCAAATCGACCTTGTCGAACCCTGCACAACGCATCGCGATCAGTTTCGTGCCGCCAATGGAAAGTTGTTTTAGAACCGGGGCAGACAAGTCATCGTTTACAAAGGCGCAGACAACCTCACAACCCTGTGCCATTTTTGCAGTTTTAGACGTTAATCTAAAATCATGATAGTGAAATTCGAAGTCTCGGTTGTTTTTGATTTTATTGAAAGAGGCTTCGTCATAGGATTTTGCACTGAAAAAAGCAATGTTGAGCATAATACCCTCTCTATTTGTGCTGAATTTGTAAAGTAATCTCCTTATAAAGTAAGCCAATTTTAGTGTAATGAGTAGTTAAATTTGCACACATTAAGTTTGCTTTAGTGTGACCATCTGACTAGCATGGTTGCTCTTTTTTGTGTTCCCCTTAAGTGGATGAGTTAGGCGTTCTGGCGATGTCAGTAAAATGGTTGTCTTTGATCTTGTGTTGTACGTTTGTGTCTGGTGCTCACGCAGCGGTCGACTTGGTGAAAGTTGATAAGTCAAAGCGTAGGATGTATCTGATGGAGAATGGCGAGGTCGTTAAAGAGTATCGCATCGCATTGGGTGCTAATCCAAAAGGGCACAAGCAAGAAGAGGGTGACAATAGAACTCCAGAAGGTGATTACACGTTAGATTACGTGATCAACGATTCTGCTTTCTATCGCTCTGTGCATATTAGTTACCCTGACGCGATTGACCGTTTGGAAGCGCATCGAAGAGGTGTGTCACCTGGCGGCGAGATCAAAATTCATGGTCTTAAAAATGGTGAGACTCAGTCACCTCAATTTATTCAAAGCTTCGATTGGACCAACGGTTGCATTGCCATTACTAACGAAGAAATGGACGAATTTATCAAGCTAGTCAAAATGGGAACCCCAATTACTATTGAATGGTAATGGAGCTCCCAATATCGACATCTAAGCTACTACATAAAACGACTTGGATGGTCACTAAAGATGCCATCCAAGATTGGCAGATGTTTTAGTTTGTTGGGATTGTTCACTGTGTAACACATCACCTTATAGCCTGCTTGTTGTAGCTTATTGATTTGGCGTGAGCGAACCCAGTTAATATTGAGGTTACAGCTGTAGGCATCAACTTCTTCGAGCAACAATCGGTCTTTTCGAGTAAAGAATTCACTCAGCACACCTAGTCGATAACCCTCACAATGCTTGTGTAGTGCTCTAATGACGTCATGACTAAAGCTTGATAAAAGGACGCGCTCTTTAGGTAAAGGACCGTCTAGTAGAGTTTGAGCTGCCATTTGAGCAACGTCATTGGCAGAGTGATGATCTACTTTAACCTCGATGTTAAGGTTTAGGTCATTTTCTGCAGCAAGCTCTAGGAGTTCAGATAATGTCATGATGGACTCATTGGCGAATTCATCGCTGAACCAACGACCAAAATCTAACGCTTTGAGCTCAGATAATGTCATTTGGTCAACTCGACCTTTACCGTTGCTACAGCGGTTCACGGTATGATCATGGCAAACTACCAGTACATTGTCTTTGGTCGGTTGTACGTCGACTTCAACCCAATTTAACCCTAAATCGATCGCAGCTTGAACGCTGACTTTCGTGTTTTCAGGGAACTTACCTGCCACACCTCGGTGGCCAATCAATAGCGTTGTCATATACGTCTATTCTCAATAAGAAACTGCACAGAATTGTACTCTTTTTTCTTTCTGAGAATAGAGCGCAAATGTACGAGGGAATCTAAAACAGCGCCTATTGATGCATATATAAAGACGAATTTTTCATCATTCAAACGTCATCAAGCAGAGAAATACTGGTTTGGACCGGTGTTCTGAGTCAAATTACGCAACAGGACTTTTGTGCTCTCATGCCCCCCTATTTTTAAGGTGGAGACAAAGTGAGAGCTTCGTTTTATTACCAGGGAGAGAAGAATGAAAATCGGTGTTATTGG
This sequence comes from Vibrio sp. B172a, assembly GCF_030248355.1. Taxonomy (NCBI): domain Bacteria; kingdom Pseudomonadati; phylum Pseudomonadota; class Gammaproteobacteria; order Vibrionales; family Vibrionaceae; genus Vibrio; species Vibrio sp. B172a. Next base: position 3,599 of record NZ_JAHGAC010000002.1, read on the forward strand.
TGCTGGAGCCGTCGGTGTCGGGGTCTGTAATTACCTGCTGACTATGGGCAGCGTGAGTGAATTGGTTCTACTAGATCAAAACTTAGAACGTGCCGAAGGTGAGGTATTCGATTTTCGACATACCGCAGCACTAACCTTCTCAAAGAACACTCATATCATTCCTACTGACGATTACCTTGATCTTTTAGGAGCGGATATTGTCGTCATTACTGCTGGTGCCCAGATCAAGCAAGGCCAGACTCGTATCGATATTGCTGAAATCAATGCCAAAATTGGTGTTGAGATCGCTCGTAAAGTTGAGCGAGTTGCCCCAAATGCCACGCTTATCGTTGTCTCTAACCCGTGTGACATTGTGGCCCACTTTATCGCTACCAATACTGGCTTTGAGAACAACAAAGTGATCAGTAGTGGTTGTGTGATTGATACTGCTCGCTTGATGAGTATTGTGGCAAGTCGTGTCGATTTAGATCCTAAGAACATCTTTGGTTATGTTCTCGGAGAGCACGGCAGTAACTGTTTCACGCCTAAGAGTTTGATTTCTATCGCGGGTCAACCAGCGGATTTCTACTGTGATGCCAATAATATAGAGCGTATTGACGCTGACGAACTGCTTGAAGCGGTGAAACAGGCAGGGTATGAGATTTTCCGTCGTAAGCAAAATACGGTTCATGGTATCGCAGCAAGTGTGTTCCGCATCATTCAGGCTATTAAAATTAATGAGCGCTCAGTTCTCCCTGTCGGTACCATGATGTCGGGGCAATATGGCGTCGAAGGCGTCGTGATCAGTTTACCTACAATCGTTGGCAAAAAAGGCGCGGAGTCAGTGCTTACTCATCCATTTTCTGAAGAAGAACTAAAAACGCTTCAGTCCATCAGTAGCAACCTGAGGGGAATAGTCGAAGATGTTGCAAAAGTAACCGGATTAAAGTGCTGATTTAAAAGAGTAAAATATACTGAATATTGCAAGAGAGAGCCTGCTGAAAAGTGGGCTTTTTTTATGCCTGTTTTTTGGGCAAAAACCTTAAAAACTATGGTTGTTTAATCTGCAAATGAGTAATAGAATGCGAACCATTTTTATTTAAGTGGTGGTGTGCAATGTCTCGAGTTTTGATCGTAGATGACGACGTTCCTTTGTGTGAATTGCTGGAAACTGTATTGCAAGAAGAAGGCTATATTGTCTCCTCTGTTCATTGCGGAGAAAGCGCGTTGCAGTATATGGAAAAAACACCCGTTGACCTTGTACTTCTCGATGTGATGCTACCGAACCTGAACGGTATGCAAGTCGCTCGTCGCATTTGCCAACGTTTTGCTACCCCTATTTTGATGCTTACAGCTTTAAATGATGAGAACTCGATGTTAGATGGTTATCAAGCCGGTGCGGATCAGTACATTGGTAAGCCATTTAACGTCTCGGAACTCCTGATGAGAATCAAAGCCATTCTTCGCCGAGTTGGTTTGGAGCGCCAGAGACAGGCGATATGTTCTACGGTACAGAGCATTAGTGATCAGTTAGACAGTATACCTTTAACTGGAACGGAAGCAGAGCTGTTGAGTTACCTCGTAAAAAACCAAGGTGTCGTGATCTCTAAAGCGGAATTACAAACAAAAGTCCTTAAAAAGGAACTGAGTCCGTTTGATCGAAATCTGGATATGCACATCAGTAATATTCGACGTAAATTGGTAGAAGCGGGTTTATCCAAACAGCACATCAAAACGTTTCGTGGTAAGGGTTATAGCTACTTAGAGGCTGTGACTGGCTAATGAGATTTGTGTGTCCATCCTACTTTGTGAAACGAAGAGACAGCCTCGCATTTCAGCTTTTTAGCTACATGACGGCTATCGTCATTAGCATCTTGGCCGTTCAAGCGGTTGCTGAACAAGCCCTAGTCAAAGCCATGCTAAAGGTACCTAATAGTGTAAAGACTGAAATGTTGGACTTAGCGCATCAAGCTAACGTGTTGATCGAAGAAGGTGACATGGACGAGCTGGCCGATTGGGCGAATGCACAGCACTTTTACTTGTTTGTACTTGACGAAAATCAGCGCCCTCTTACCCACCGTTTGATGCATCCGCACTTTGAATTCAAGTTGAAATTTAAGCGACGTTTGGACGAACAACTGGAAGGCCGAGTAAGTCGTCCGATATTCAATATTCCTCTTGTCGGAAACAACAGCCTAGTGATTCAGTTGCCCCATCGCTTGCACCCCGCTCATGATTTCATCCTTTATTTCTCTGTATTAAAGGTCGTGATTGCGGCGGTCATTTTGGCGCTGTTCTCTTTGTTGATGGCACGGAACTTACAGCAACCATTGGACCGCTTAAGAGAAGCAAGTAAAAGACTTTCGAATGGTGACTTCAACGTCAGTGTGGTGGATGAGCTTAAGTCGAACACTCGAGAGTTTAACGAGCTGGCGCAAGACTTCGACCACATGACAAAAGAGATTCATTCTCTTGCTGAAAAGCAGCGTCGCTTGATTCGTGATGTTTCCCATGAGTTACGTACACCATTAGCGCGCCAAAACTTAGTGTTACACCTATTGCGTAAGCGAGTAGGGGAAAATGAACAAACCCTAGTAACGCGTATGGAAGAAGAGGCCAATGAGCTGAACCATCTTATTGGTGAAATCTTGGAATTCAGCCGTTTAGAGAATGCTCGCTACGATACGGAATTAAAACGCAGCGATATAGAAGTGCTACTGGCGCCTCAAGTCGAGCGCTGCAAAATTGATTTGCAGATACAGCAAAACCTTACATTTGTTTCTGAGGCGACAAGAACAAAAGCGCAATGTGACGATACGTTAGTGGTGCGTTGTTTGAACAATTTGATTGGCAATGCCATTAAGTATGCTGGTCAGTCAGCCCAGATAGATGTTTCTCTAGCAAACAAAACAACGGGCAAGCACAGCTACTTAGCTGTGACGATAGCCGACAATGGCCCTGGTATCCCACAAGATAAACTGACAGATATTTTTGATCCGTTCACAAGACTGGACGCTTCTCGAGACAAAAAGTTGGGTGGTTACGGTCTGGGGTTGGCCATTGTAAAAGAATCCATGCGAATGATGGGTGGGAAAGCCGTTGCAAGCAATCGTTCAGAGGGCGGGCTTGCAGTAACATTACTTTTTAGACAGTAAAATCCATGTCAAAAGTGCTGATTTAGTGTGATCTAGATCTCGATTGTCGGCGAGTATGACCCTTTACCGCTTTACAAAACTTTACGAATGCAAAGAATGTAAATTTAATGCAAATAGTAATAGTTATCACTTATATTCACTCGCGAAATAACTAAGAGGGAACCACATAGCAGTTATGTGCTACCCAATAATCGGAGTGAATGGGTATGTTTTCTAAGAGCCAATTGGCATTAGTGATCGGTGCGGTGTTAGCAGCACCTGCAGTGGCAGAAGTTCAAAATACGGATGAGCACCTAGTCGTAGAAGGTCGTGAATTCGGTTACAAAGCGGATACGAATACAACAGCAATGCGCATGGAAATGACGCAACTGGAAACTCCAGGACAAGTTGCTGTGATTGATGAAGCGGTAATCGATGAGCAGCGTGCAAGCACGTTAGGTGAAGTTCTACAAAATGACGCGAGTGTTAGTGCGGGCGGTACAAGCCGTAACCGTGAGCGTTTCTCACTACGTGGTTTTGAACTGAGCAGTTCAGACGGGTTCCTACGTGATGGTCGTCAGCATTGGTCACACTACCGTCAACCAATTGAGCTTTTAGAGCGTGTTGAAGTTCTTAAAGGTCCATCAGGTCTACTTTACGGTAAGTCAGAACCAGGTGGTCTAGTGAACATGGTTTCGAAGAAGCCAACAACAGAAACTCACGCGAGCCTGAGCCAAGATATCGGTTCAGATGACCATTCACGAACTGTACTTGATGTCAGTGGTTCGTTGAATGAAGAACAAACGTTGCGTGCTCGTGCCATTCTTGCAAAAGAAAGCTACGGCTCATGGCGTAAATACGGTGATGGTACGGAACCACAAACTGACCGTGTAGTGGGTGGTTTGGTTGTGGAATACGATATCACTGAAAACATCATGGTGTCAGCGCACTATGATCGTACGAAAGATGACGGTAGCGTTGATTCAGGTGCTTACATTGTCGATGGCAAAGCCGTTCGCGGTGATAAGTACATCTGGGATGCACAATGGTCAGAGATCGACAATGACGTAGAAAACTACGGCATCGACATTAATGCACAGGTGACGGACAGCGTTAACGTGAAAGCGGGCTATAACCGTCAAGACTTCAAACGTTTCGACGTAGAGTCTTACCCTAAGTTCGATATGTACGAAGAAAACGGTACGATCAAGCACAAGGGTAACGAGCGTTCTGACCACTGGGTCTTTGATACTGCTTATGTAGATGTGACGACTGACTTTTCTCTGTTTGGTACAGATAACACTTTCTTAGTCGGTGCAAACTACTTGGATTACAGCTATGACCGCTTTATGGCTTTCCATGACGGCGAGTATGTTCCAGCAGGTGAGACGGTAGTGAAGCCAGAGCCAACGAGTTCTAAGAAATGGCCTACTAGCGAATATGATACTTGGGGTATCTACGCGCAAAACATGATGACGATTAACGATTACTGGCAGGTGCTTGCAGGTGTTCGTTACGATGAAAAGCGCAGCGATGATCTAACGGAAAGCCAAGTATCACCAAAACTAGGTGTGATTTTCCACCCTGCAAGCAACGGTTCTATTTACGTTCAGTACTCTGAGAGCTTTATGCCTCAAGGCACGGTAAACAGTACTGATTACACCAACGATGGTGAAGAGCTAGACGCAGAACGCGGTATCTCTTATGAAGTGGGTACTAAGTGGGAACTGTTCGATGAACGTCTGCTTCTTTCTGGTGCTGTGTTTGATATCACTCTAGAAAACATCGCATTAGATGTTGAAGACGGCGTTAATGCTGGCGGTGATGTGATGTACAAGAAGACTCAAGATGGTGAGCAAGTGCACCGCGGTGCGGAAATCCTAGCGCAAGGTTTTGTGACTGAGGAACTTTCGCTAACGGCTTCTGCAATGTACCTAGATGCAGAAATCACTGAGAGTGCCGATTACAAAGGTAACCGTCCAGCGGACGTTCCAGAGTTTTCAGCAAGTGTTTGGTCTCGTTACAAAGTGCAGAGCAACACTGATGTTAACCTAGGTCTGATTTATGAAGGTGAGCGCTACGGAGACGCAGCGAACACATTTAAGAAAGATGGGTATGCACGTATTGATATGGGCGTTGCGTACACACACAAGTATGATGAGAACTTAGATATTGTGGCTCGTTTCAATGTTGAAAACGTGTTTGATACTGACTACCTAGCAGGTGGTGGTAGCACCAACAGTAAACAAGAAGGAGCTAGCGGTGTAGTGATAGGCGAGGGCCGAAACTACATGGCGACAATTCAGTTCAAGTACTGATAACAAACTGATTTTTAAAGGGGAAGAGTAGTCTTCCCCTTTAGTCGTTTTTGGAAAACAGAAAATATAACTCGTATGAATCTAATGAAATCAAGTATCGCTCTGTTGATCTCATCGGTTTTGATTCCCGTTCAAGCGGAAAATCTTAACGATGCTCAAGCAGTGCAGAGTAAAACTAACCAAGCGTCTGCAGTAAGCCAGAAGCGTATCGATGCAAGTGCTGAGAAGTCTTTGTCACTAGAAGCTGAAATTGAACAGTTGAATGAAGAAGTCAGCAACTTGAAGATTTATCGCGACCACCTTTCAAACCTTGTTGATAGTCAAAACGAGGAAGTGGCAAGCTTGAATGAGCAAATTGAGCAGATCGCTCAAACTCGTCAAGGTGTGGTACCGCTTATGTATCACATGTTGGATGGTCTAAAGACTATCGTCGCGAATGATAAGCCGATCCGCAAAGCGCAACGTGAGGAGCGTATTGCTAAGCTTGATGCCATGATGACTCGAGCAGATGTCGCGGATGCTGAGAAGTTCCGTCGTATTCTAGAAGCGTACCAAATCGAAATGGACTACGGCACTAAGATTGGTATCTACCAAGGCAAGATTGCTTTGGAAGGTAACGACCAAGTTGAGGCTGATATTCTTTACTTAGGTCGCGTGTCACTAGTTGCACGTAGCCTATCTGGTGAACATTTCTGGAGCTGGTCACAACAACAGAACGCATGGCAGTCCGTTGGTTCAGAACAAAAATCTGAACTCGATAAAGCGTTTGCCATGGCAAATAAACAGATCGCACCAAGCATGCTAACTCTGCCAGTGTCTCTAAACGTAGCGGAGGGCAAATAAATGATGAAGAAATGGCTATCGGTTGCATTGATTTCTACTGCTGCGCTTTTACCGCATACGACGTTTGCAAGTGACACTCTGCTGCAAAAAGCACAACAAGAAAATCGCCAACAGCAATCTCATAACGTGGCTCGTGAATCTGGTTTTAACAAGACTCAACAAGAGCTACAGGCAATGAAGAATAAGCTTGTAGCAGAACGTGCGGCGCTACAAGCAGAAGCTGACACGCTTGGTGTCACTTTTAGTGAAAACGAAGCTGAACTGGCTCAACTAGAAGAAAAACTACGTTTAGAAACAGGTAGCTTGGGTGAGCTATTTGGTGTTGTTCGTCAAAACGCAAAAGAGCTAGAATCAGAGCTTAAGCACTCGGTCACTGGTGTAGACGCGAACACTTTCCAACAAAACATCGATGATATCGTAGCGGCGAAATCACTGCCTACTCTGCCTCAGCTTCAAGCGATGTGGCGCAGTATGGAAGAACAAGTTAAAGCCAGTGGTGAGATGGCGAAAGTGTCATTCACTCTGCTTGATGGTGAAGGTCGTGAACAAACGGTCAATGGTGTTCGCCTTGGCTCAATGGCGCTATTGGATGACGCTGGTTACGTTAAGTGGAACGGTCAACGCGGCGATGCAGTGAGCTACCTCCGCCAACCAGAAAATGGACCAACAGCAAGCTCGCTGAACTCGGGTGAAATCGATTCTTTAGTGATTGACCCATCACGCGGCATCTTGCTTGAGCAATTGGCAAATTCACCGACAATGACGGATCGCCTGAATGCAGGTGGTGTCGTTGGTCAAATCATTCTTGGATTATTAGCGGTTGGTTTGATCATCGCGTTGGTTCGTGGTGTGTCATTGATGATTGCTCGCCAAAAAATCGCCAAACAGTTAAAGAACCCAACTCAACCAGAAGACAACCCGCTTGGTCGTATCCTTGCGGTATACCAAAAAGACAAACATCGTAGCGTTGAAGCATTAGAGCTTCGCTTATTAGAAGCGGTAGTTGACGAGCAAACTCACCTTGAGAAGGGGTTGTCGATGCTGAAACTGCTTGCTGCTCTAGCACCGATGCTTGGTCTATTGGGTACGGTAACAGGCATGATCGAAACGTTCCAAGTGATCACTCAGTTTGGTAATGGCGATCCAAAAGTCATGGCTGGTGGTATCTCTATGGCGCTAGTTACAACTGTTCTTGGCCTCGTTGCGGCAATGCCATTGCTTCTTGCTCATAACGTCTTGAGCTCTCAAGCAGAGAACATTCGCAATATTCTTGAAAAGCAAGGTATTGGTCTTGTTGCGGAACAAGCCGAGCGCGATATGCCAAAAGGCAAAAACAACCCTAACACGACAGCGGAGAACGCAGCGTAATGGAGCAGATCCTACTCAACACATTGGGTTTGATCAGTGAGGATTGGGCCTCAACCTTGATGAGCTTTATGCAGCAAGGTGGCCAAATCCTATGGTGGCTAGCAGCCGTTGTAGCCGTGTGTTGGTTACTGGTTATGGAGCGTGTATTTTACCTGACAATGGAGTTTCCGAAGGTGAAGAAACAGCTTTGTGAGCAGTGGCTAGCAAGACCTGACCACCACTCTTGGTACGCGCATCAAATCCGCGAAGGATGGATTGCAAAAGCACACATTGAACTGCGCCAAAACCTATCAACCATCAAAGTACTCGTGGCAATTTGCCCGATGTTAGGTTTGCTAGGTACGGTGACTGGCATGATCACGGTTTTTGATGTGATGGCCACACAAGGCAGCAGCAATCCAAAATTGATGGCTTCAGGCATTTCACTTGCAACACTGCCAACCATGGCAGGTATGGTTGCGGCACTTGCTGGCATGTTTGTACATGCACGTTTGAGCAAAGTGTGTGAGCGTAAAGCCCTCCAGTTAGAACAATCTTTAAGGAGTCAGAAGTGAGACTCGGACGTAGAAATAATCAACAAGATGAAGCGCAAATCGATCTAACATCGATGTTGGATATCGTGTTCATCATGCTGATCTTCTTCATTGTGACCAGTTCATTTGTACGTGAGTCAGGTGTAGAAGTTAACCGCCCACAAGCATCGAACGTGGTTAGCCAAAAAGACGCAGGCATTTTTATTGCGGTAACAGCGGCGAACGATGTGTACATCGATAAACGTTTGGTGGATATCGAACGTGTTGAAGCGACCATTGAGCACTTGTTACTTGAGCAACCAGAAGCATCACTTGTCATTCAAGCCGATGAGCACGCATACAACGGGACGGTTGTGAAAGTGATGGATGCGGCGAAAGGTGCTGGTGTGAAGAACATCGCATTGGCAGCGGAGAAACCTTAATGGGCAGGCTACTACTCGCGCTACCAGCGTCAATTCTGATTGCGGTGAGCTTGTTTAGCTTTATGGCGTGGATGGTCGACAAAGGCAATCAACGCGCACCTCAACCGTCAGAGGCGGTGCGCTTTGACATGGTGATGGTCGAGAATGATGCTGATGTTCAACGTCGTCAACGTTCTGTTCCTGAACAGCCAGAACCACCAAAAGCACCAGAACCGATGGATTTGTCTCAAGCGGAAACCCAAGTAGAGCCGATGAGCCAAGTGACGCCAATCAGCGCATTGGGTTTGAACACGGCTCTGGATGGCATTGCGATCAGTGCACCTAACTTAAAAGGCACCATGGGCAACCAGCAAGCATTGCCTCTGTACCGCGTTGATCCTCGTTATCCAAGCAAAGCACTGAAACGTAAAATGGAAGGTTACGTAGTGATGCGCTTTACCATTGACGCGACAGGCCGCCCTAAAGACATTGAAGTGATTGACGCTAAGCCAAAACGTATCTTCGAAAAAGAAGCGATTCGAGCGCTGAAGAAATGGAAATATCAACCGAAAGTTGAAGATGGTGTCTCAATTGAGCAGTTCGGACAAACCGCTAAAGTGGAGTTCAAGTTAGCCAAATGATGAAGCAATTCTTAATCGGTGCGGTATTAAGCCTAAGCGCTTTTACCACCGTCGCGAATGAACTGAGTCAATACACGGCGACTCGTGTTCAACGCGCTCATAACCTAGCGCAAGAAGAAAAGCTGCAAGAAGCCATTTCAACTCTTGAAGGCCTCGATTTATCTCGTGGTTACGATCAAGCGTTTGTGGCGCGAATGCTGGGTATTTTCTACTGGCAGAATGAGCAAGTTAAGCCTGCAATTAAACAGCTTGAGATTGCGGTAAACAGTGGTCTTCTGGAAGATGAACAAGCTTGGCAAACGCGCAAAATGTTGGCTGATATGTTGCTCAATGAACAACAGTTCTCTAAAGCTTTGCCACATTATTACGACTTGAGTAAATCGGTTCCTGAGAGCCAAAAGGCGTATGAAATTTGGCTGCGTATTGCACAGTCTCATTACCAGTTAAGTCAGTGGAATAAAGTTCTCTCTGCAATGGCTCGTTATGAGAAATATGGTCAGCCAGACGAAATGGCACCACTGTCCATCAAGCTATCTGCCGAGCTAGAGCTGAAAAAGTGGCAGCCTGCGATTGGCACGATCAAACGTTTGATTGCGATTGAGCCAGAGCGTGTGGAATGGTGGCGTCAGCTTGTTGCTCTGTATCTACGTGTGGATGATGATAAGCGTGCTCTTGATGCTTTGGCTCTTGCGAAGCTGAAAGGCGTAGAGTTGAACCAAGATGACCTCAAACTTCTTGCTCAGCTGTATGGTAAGCGCGGTATTCCAGAGCGTGCAGCAAAAGTGTTGGGTGAGTTAAATGAAGTTAACTCAGACAGCAAGCTTAAAGCGCAGCAAGCTACGTACTGGCAAATGGCGAAAGAATGGGATAAGTCGATAGCGAGTTGGCGCGTAGCCGCGAAGCTGGATCGCCAATACTATTGGAACTTGTCGCAGTTGCTTGTCCAAGAAGGGCACTACAAAGATGCTCTGATCGCCTTGGATAAAGTCTCGGGTCGCAAAGCGGATGTGGCATTGGTTAAGACTCGTGCCTATTACAAGCTGAAACGCATTGAAGACGCTCTTGCCAACGCAAAACGCGCAAATGAGATTGAGCCCTCAACTCAAGCTGAGAGTTGGGTGAAATACCTATCTCAGTTGCGTAAAGCAAAAGCGAGCCAGAATAGCTAAGTCCATGTGACAATAGAACATGCATCAACGATCGAAAGACCCGGGTTATATCTCGGGTCTTTTTGTTTGTAAATATTGAGTCTGGTTCGATCTCTTTTTAAATATCATAACGTTATATTACCGCTATCCAGCGATAAGACTGGAACGTCAGCTTTTGTTTATAAGGATAATACAATGATTCTCGATTCTGACATCTGGCTATGGTGCCCGTTAATTTTGGCGATAGCAGCGGCTTTTCTCCGCCATACTGGAGTCGCACTCGTATTGCTTGGAATCACCTTGTTTGGTGGCTTTATTCTTGGCCGTATTGAGCTTATCGCCTTGATCAGCTCTTTGTTTGTGCTTGGCGTGTCGTACCGACTTCCAAGTCTCGCTTCAAGGCTAAAAGCGCAGCCAAAAACGAAACCCATTTTCTATTTGGGGTGGGGAATCGTGATTGCTTGGTGTGTCTTGTTGTTTGTCCATCTGATCCCAGGATTCAATAATCTGCAAGTGCTCGACAAGGTATCTGCGGGGCCGTTAAGTGCTCCATTCTCTATGTACCTTAACTTAGACAAACCGCTTGCCTTCATTGCACTCTTACTCGCTTATCCGATTTTGCTAGGTGGTGAGTCAAAGGTAAGATTCAAACCAGCATTGCTAGTGATGATTCCTTTGCTCTTATTGCTGCCCATTGCGTCAGTGCTTGGAGCTTTAAAGCCTGAATTGAGTTTGCCATCTTGGTGGTGGTTATTTGCTTTAAACAACTTAGTCCTGACTTGTGTGGCAGAAGAAGCGCTATTTCGTGGATTTATACAGCAGTCGCTATTCCGTCGTTTTGACTGGCGAGTCGGCTTGGTAGTAGCGAGTCTTTTGTTTGGTTTGGCTCATTTTGCTGGTGGCCCACTATTAATGGTATTTGCCTCGCTTGCAGGGGTTGGGTACGGTTTAGTGTTCCATTTTACTGGCCGTTTATGGTGTGCGGTGCTTGCTCACTTCGTGTTTAATTTCTGTCACTTGGTTTTCTTTACTTATCCCATTCTCGCTCGATAATGCCCCCTCTTAATTTACTCCCGTCAGTATCGACGGGAGCAATGTTTTTTGACCAAACGTAAACAATGTAAATTAAATGCCAATACGAATGATTATCACCTAAATTACTCCCTCATTTACTGGTGATGATTGTTTTCTATGTTGCTCAAAAGCAAAGGCGTCCAGACTTGGGCACGCCGTCTGCACATTTATATTTCTATGGCTCTTTTATTGGTGACGCTGTTTTTTGCGTTAACTGGTATTACGTTGAACCGCCCAGAACTGTTTGAGCGCAGTGAACCCATCATTCAGCAACACACACTCACCGTTCCTTCCGAGCAACTATTTGCGAATGAAGGACGCTTCCAACCCAATCGTTCTGCCCTGTTGAGTTTCTTAACACAAGAAACAGACCTACGAGGCACACCATCAGCACTCGATGTGTATACCGAGGTTGAGGATGGTGAATTGATGATTGGTGAACTCTCTTTAGATTTCAAAGGCCCAGGCTACAACGCCACCGTTTTCGTCGATATGACGACGGGTGAAGCTGAAGTTGAAACCACTAACTACGGCATGGTTGCGCTGCTAAACGACCTACATAAAGGTCGTAACAGTGGCGATACGTGGAAATGGTTTATCGACATAACAGCCCTGCTAATGGTGTTTTTTGTGCTGACCGGTGTGTGTTTGCTGCTTCCAAAGAAAAAGACTTTTAGAACATCAATGCAGTGGATGAGTTTTGGCACTGCGTTATCACTCGTTATTTATTTTTTCGCTGTGCCATAACAGCCTATTCAGAGAAAAAACTAATGTTAAACATAGGCCGTATTTTTCGCCGTTACCCGTTTAGTAAAGCCGCATTGATCGCGGCTTTATCTCCTTTGCCGCTTATGGCCGCTCCCTTTCCAGATAATGCCAAAGTCGACTTTGAGTTTGAGTTACCAAAGATTGATACCTCGATGTACGCAAGGCCCTATGTCGCAGTATGGATCGAAGATGAAAAGCGTAAACCAGTCAAAACCATTCAGCTTTGGGTAGGTAAAGATGAGTGGTTAAAAGATCTTCGCAGCTGGTGGCGCAAAGTGGGTCGTTACGATCGCGAATTGGTCGATGCCGTAACCTCAGCCACTCGACCGGCAGGCCAATACCGATTCGTTTGGGATGGCACTAATGATGATGGTCAACGACTCGAACAGGGAAATTACACCCTACATGTAGAAGTCGTGCGTGAACACGGTGGCCGTAATTACCTACGTCAAAAAATGCAGTTAGCGGACAGTGAAGTGCGCTACCAAATAAAACCAACGGAAGAGACGGGCGTGATTACCGTCAATTACCAAGTTAAGTGATAGAGAAGGAATAACAATGAAAACCAAAATGAAAGCGGTGGCATTAGCAAGTGTAATGGCAATGGGGCTAGCGGCCGCGACAACAGCACAAGCGCACCCTCGTTGGGTTCTCCCTTCTCACTTTACGGTATCAAAAGAAGGCGGTGATTGGTTAACGTTCGATGTGACAGCGTCTCACGGTACGTTTGTATTCGATAAGCCAGCAGGTAGCGAGCAAGCGTTCGTGATCATGCCAGATGGTCGTTCTGAGCGCCCGAATTTTGTCGTACGCGGCAAGCGTCGTTCAATGTTCGACTTCTTCTTTGTTGAAGAGGGCACACACAAAGTGGCTATCAATAACCAACCTAGCTACTACACCCAGTACAAAGCTGGCCGTCGCGATACGGTTAAGTGGGCGAAAGCGAGCAAAGCAGATCGCGCAAGTGTGATTCCTGAAAAAGCACGCGATGTCGTTACCCAACTTAGCTACACACGTGCAGAAAGCTATGTAACGGTTGGTATGCCAACAGAAAAGGCGCTAGAGATTGAAGGTAAGCTGTTAGAAATGAAGCCGATTACGCACCCTTCAGACATTATTGAAGGTGAAGAAGTGACATTCCAATTCTTCTTTAACGGCGAGCCTCAGCAAGGTGTTACGGCGGAAATTACGCGTGAAGGTACTCTGTATCGTAACCACCAAGAGCAAATCGATGTGGTCAGTGACAAGGATGGAAAAATCACCTTCACGCCAGATGTAGCGGGTCGCTACCTAATGAAAGCAAACTACAAGGGTGAGCTGAAAAACGATCCACTTGCAGACAAAGCAAGCATGAACGTTCACCTAACGTTTGAAACTCAACTTAACTAATCAAAATTTGGCTCAGCCCTTCGCTGAGCCAATTTGGATGCATCATGAAAAACGTTTCTATTCTCAAAACCTCAGTATTGGTTGCTGGTTTTATCTCTTCTCAAGCGTTCGCGCATTTCCCATTGATGAGTTGCCATCTAGAGCAAAATAAAGTGATTTGCGAGGCGGGCTATTCAGATGGTTCTACCGCCGTGGATTACGACGTTGAAATGTACGATTACGACGACAACTTGATCGCCAAAGTAACGACAGATAAACGCTCCATTGCTGAATTCACTCATCCTCAAACCGACTTTTATTTGGTTTTCGATGCGGGGCATGAAAACCCAGTAGAAGTGGATATCGTTGAGTTAAAAGAGAAATGATTACCCAGAAGATCAGACCGGATAACGGCAGTCGAGAAGGTAAATGGGTTGCTCTAACCATCGCAGGTATTCTTGCGGTCTCCACTATTTTTCTGCCTCACCATCAAGCCGAGACAGAACATACCGAAGTGCTGGCTCATCAAGTTCCCATCACTGATCTTGAACAAGAAGAACTTGCGATGATTGCCGAGCTAAAGTTGGCACATGAAGAGATTCGAGATCTTCATCTAGATGCTGGCGAGTGGCCTGCCATCAGCGAATTGGAAGAATTTTGGGTTGCCCCATTTGTACAAGATCAAAGCTGGCAGCGAAAAGGCTCTCATCAATGGCAACGCTTAGATGCAGGGATTTATCTCGGTGTAAGGCAAGATGAAAAAGGCGCGGCTTCCATGCTTCTCGATAGTCGTAATGAACACGCTGACATTTGGTTTATTCAATCCACAACAAAGGCGTCTGATTTGTCTCTTGCAAAAACAAGCGAACGCCAGAAGCAAGGTTGGCAACAAATTGTTCTTGTCCCTGCTACTTCTTCAAATGCTCACGCCCATTAAGCTCAATTTTAACGATAACAACTATGATGAAACGATCTTTTCTACGTCGAATTATAACGGCTAGTGCATTGCTGGCAGTAGCTTCATCGAGCTTCGCAGCAGATAAGCTCAATATTGGTATTACTCTTCAACCTTACTACAGCTATGTAAAAGCGGTGGTCGGTGACAAAGCAGAAATTCTACCGCTGGTGGATGCAGGTTTTAACCCTCATAACTATTTACCTCAACCTAATGATCTAAAGCGTTTGAAGCAAATGGATGTGATTGTGGTCAATGGTATCGGCCACGATGATTTTGCTCTTAAAGTGATTCAAGCTTCACAACGTGACGACCTCGTGGTGATAGAGGCGAACAAAGAAGTCCCACTGTTACCTGCGATGGGGCAATCAGTCGGTAAAGGCGCAGTGAACCCGCATACGTTTGTTGGCCTATCGACCACGATTCAAAAGGTTTACACGATTGCGAGTGAGCTAAGCAAACTCGACCCAGACAATGCTGCGTATTACCGCAAGAATGCTCGCTCTTACGCAAAAACATTCCGCCTTTTGAAGCGTGATGCCATGTTGTCTTTAGGGCAACTTGATACTGCAGGTATGAAGGTCGCTACGACACATAATGCTTATGGTTACATCTTGCAGGAATTCGGCGTTGACGTCGCAGCCGTTATCGAACCTGCTCATGGTGTAGAGCCAAGCGCAAGCCAGTTACAAGAAACCATAGAGAAGATTCGTCAATCTGGTATTGATGTGCTGTTTTACGAGTTAAACATGCCCAACCGCTTTGTTGACACGATCGAAGAAGCGACTGGTGTTCAGCTTTACCGTTTTTCTCACATGACTCATGGCGAATACGAAGCCAATAAGGTGGAAGTCGAAATGCGTGAGAACGTCGCAACTCTGATTGAAGCGATGAAGTTCGTTGCAAGCAAGCACGAACAGGAGAAAGCTTGATGTTAGGGCCTTCTATCTCTCTCGACAGGGTAAGCCTTCAATATGGCGACAACCTGATTCTGCAAGACATTCAAACCCAATTTGAAGCTGGTCAATGTCACGTCATCATGGGGCCTAACGGTGGCGGGAAGACCTCTCTTTTACGCTCTGTTTTGGGCTTAACCCCATTTACTGGTGATATTTCTGTCCATTGGCCAGACAGCAAACATGCAGCGAAAATTGGCTATGTACCACAAAAAGCCATGTTTGAAGCCAGTCTGCCGCTCACGGTTATGGATTTCGTTTTGCTTAACCAAACCAGAGTGCCTCTGTTTTGGCGACGTAAAACCAAGCAAACTCAACAAGCGCTTGCTCAACTAGAGCGCGTTGGTATGGCCTCACGTAGTGATCGCCGAATGGGGCAGTTATCGGGAGGGGAACAGCAACGTGTTTTATTCGCTCAAGCGTTATTAGACGATCCAAGTCTGCTTGTTTTGGATGAGCCAACGACGGGCATGGATGAGCAAGGTGTTCGTTACCTTGAAAGTTTAATTCATGAAGTTGTTGGGGAAGGTAAAACCGTGCTTGCTGTGCATCATGATGTGACGGCTGTACGTCGTTTGGATGCTCAGGTCCATGTCGTGAATCGTCAAATCGTGGCGTCAGGGCACCACTCAGAAGTATTGAGTCCAGAACGTATCGAGTCGCTATTTAAGCACTACACAGCAAAAGTGGAGGCGGCATAATGGATTGGTTAAGAGAGCTTGCTCTGCATGGTGTGGAAGCGGGTTGGCTTAGCGACAGTTTTGCTTACGCGTTTATGGTCAACGCGATAGTGGCTGCGCTCATTCTTGGTCCCTTGCTGGGTGGTTTAGGCACGCTAGTCATTGCGAAGCGTTTAGCGTTCTTTTCAGAGGCCGTCGGTCATGCTGCGCTAACAGGTATTGCGATTGGTGTACTGCTTGGTGAGCCACCAGAAAACCCATTCATTGGATTATTTAGCTTCTGCATGATCTTCGCACTGCTGCTGCATTTCGTGCGAAATCGAACCAATGTTCCTTACGATACATTAGTCGGCGTATTTCTAGCACTGGCACTGGCGGTCGGTGCAGCCTTGCTGATGTACGTGGCACGCAAGATCAACATCCACATGCTAGAGAATGTTCTATTTGGTTCAATTCTGACGGTAACAGACAGAGACATTACCATTCTGGCCGTGAGTTGCTTGATCATTTTATTGCTTTTGATCCCGACATTTAACCGCATATTACTGACTTGTATCAGTCCAGATATCGCACGTGTGCGTGGATTCAATACCAGCTTCTACGATTACTTGTTTGTCATGATGATCACGGTTGTGACCATTGCTGCGGTGAAGATCATTGGCGCCGTATTAGTTGGGGCATTGCTGCTGATTCCTGGTGCAACAGCCCGCCTTCTTACTAAGAGAATGGGCAGCTTTGTGTTGCTCTCATCACTGCTGGCGACCATCGCGTGCTTGGTTGGCACCGTCTTGCCGATGGAGTTGGAACTCCCTGTGCCATCTGGCGCGTCGATCATCATTGTTTCGGCAACCTTCTTCTTAACTGCAACCATGTATCGCATTGTGCGCAAAGCTTAAATCTGGATATTCGAATATGAACACGAAAAAAATAATTATGGGATTGAGCTTGGCAATAGCGAGTACAGCAGCGCCGTTTGCTTTTGCCAAAGACATCGTTACGAGCACTCCTGTGACCTACATGTTGGCTCAGCAGTTGATGCAAGGTACGGACATCGAGACGACTTACTTGCCGCCTAAACGTTATGGGATTGAGCGTTTGGTGAATTGGTTTGCAAGTAAAGGAACTGAACAAGTTACCACAGCAGGCAAGAATGCAACGGTAGCGATCACGCTAGGTGCTGTTTGGCATCAAGACCCTACTTTTGTGTATGCGCGTCAGGGAAATGTGCGCTTGATAGAGATTGATGCCTCTCAAGCGATTTCACCGAGAGCACAAGGGGTTGCGGCATTGACGTTGGATAATGGTGAGACGTCGAAATACGCATGGATGAATCCGAGTAACTTGATTCGAATGGCAGCGATTGTTGGTGAGGACCTACAAAAGGTGTACCCTCAACATCAAGCTCAGATTGAAAAGAACCAGCAAGCCTTGATGCTGGACGTGCGGGAACTGATCAATCAACAACAAGAAGTAATTTTCGAAAAAGAGATCGATTCGGTGGTATTGTTGGGCGAATCGTTAGAAGATTTTGCATCGGGAAACCAACTGTTTGTGGTCGATCGCCAATTCAAACCAGAATTGGAATGGTCAGAGGCAGAGAAACTATCTTTAAAAGCTCAATTTGAGGAAGATGAAACTCTGTGGCTGATCACTGATAAACGCCCGTCAAAAACGTTAACTTCATTAGTTTCACGGGATCGCATACTGCAAATTGATGTTATTGACCGATGGGGCAGTAAAGGTATCAAAACTGAGAAGCCACTCGCACGCTGGCAGTTGTAACACGCAAAACACCACACAAATTATGAAGGGAACTGAAAAGTTCCCTTTTTTTATGGGATCAAGATCAAAAATTAACCACAAATAACACCAGTTGCATAAGAAAGTATTTGTTTCATTTATGTTTCATTACTACTTTGTTATCTGTTCGTTGCGATTGATGCATTTTATTTTGCTGTCGGGGCGAACCAGTACAAACAACTATATGGATGTTAACAATGAAAATGAAAACTCTAGCCGTTGCAGTGGCGGCACTAGCATGTGGTTCTCAAGCTTTCGCAGCTGAAGTTTACAACAGCGATGGCACATCTCTTTCTATCGGCGGCCACGTTTCTGTGGGCGTGGGTGAGTATTTTGAAGACGAAGTAAAGGTTCACCAAGTATCTCCTCGTATTAACATCGGTGGTAAAAAAGACATCGGTAACGGCGTAACTATCGATGCTAAAGGTGAATGGGCACTGAACTACCTTAATGGTGGCGATACTTCATTCAAAACACGTCTAGGTTACATTGGTGCTACTCACGAACAGTACGGCCGTGTTGTTGCTGGTACACAGTGGGCTCCATACTATGACGTAGCAGGCGTTGCGGATTTACCAATCGCGTTTGCCAACGACTTCTTATATGACAACCAAGGTAACCTAGGTACTGCACGTGCAGATAAAATGCTTAGCTACCGCAAAGGTTTCGAGTTTGGTGAAGGTTTTGGTCTGAATGTTGGCTTGGGCTGGCAAGGTGAGCAAACTTCTAATGCAACAACTTATGAGCAACGTGGTCAAATCGCGCTTAGCACAGAGCTAGCTGGGTTTGGTCTAGGCTACGTATACAGCGGTGGTGACGTTAAGAATGCGACTCTTGGTACAAAGTCTGCTGAATCACACGTGTTCTCTGCTAACTACGGTAAATACGGCTCTGGCATCTACGCAGCAGTTGTTTACGGTATGAACGATTACTTCTACGATATGTTAGAAGAAACAACTCAGCTTGAAGGTCTATTGGCTTACGGCGTTAACGATTGGACATTCAGTATTAACTACGAAGGTGTAGAAAACGATAAAGACAGCAAAACAATCACTAGTGAAACGGCTCTACAAGCTGAGTACGCAGTGACGCCATCTTTCTACACGTTTGCTGCTTACCAGTTTGACCTAGGTAACGACTACAACAACGAAGAAAACGACTACTGGACTCTAGGTGCTCGTTACTACTTCTAATAAATAGGACAGTTTCTACTGCCTAAACACATTTATTGTGTTAACGCCTACTCGCTGTGAGTAGGCGTTTTTCTTTCTGTTGGCTCATCTGAGTCATGTCACCGAGTATCTAGATTGAAAAATGCCCGCGTAAAAGCGGGCATTGTTTTCGGTGACTCATAATGAATGACGGCTAAAGCTTATTTTGTCTCCAACAGATCTAGGAAGAAAGCGTACTCAAGCGCGTCTTCTTTTAATCGTTTGAATCGACCAGAAGCGCCGCCATGACCTGCTTCCATATCGGTTTTGAACAGCAAGACATTATCATCAGTCTTCATTTCACGAAGTTTGGCTACCCACTTCATTGGCTCAAAGTATTGAACTTGTGAATCGTGCAAACCCGTAGTCACTAGCATGTTCGGGTAATTCTGAGCTTTCACGTTGTCGTACGGTGAGTAACTCAGCATGTAGTCGTAGTAGGTTTTGTCGTTTGGATTACCCCACTCATCGTATTCATTGGTCGTGAGAGGAATCGACTCATCCAACATGGTCGTTACGACATCAACAAACGGAACGTGCGCGCCAATACCACGGTAGAGCTCTGGTGCTTGGTTGATAATAGCGCCCATCAATAGGCCGCCCGCAGAGCCACCAACAGCAAATACTTTATCTTTTGCGCCATAACCTTCTTCAACCAGCCCTTTGGTTACGTCGATGAAGTCATTGAAGGTGTTTTGTTTAGTCAGCTTTTTGCCATCTTCATACCAAGGACGACCAAGCATTTCTGAACCACGAATATGCGCGATTGCGTACACGAATCCACGATCAAGTAAGCTCAAGCGAGTTGAACGGAATGTTGGTTCGATAGTGGAGCCGTATGAGCCGTAGCCGTACTGATAGATTGGGTTAGTGCCGTCTTTCTTGAAGAGGTCTTTACGGTAAACCAATGAAACTGGTACTTGCTTGCCATCACGAGCAGTCACCATAATTCGCTCTGACTGGTAGTTATCGGCATCAAAATCACCGAGTACTGGAGTTTGCTTCATGATTTCAGATTCACCTGTATTTAGGTCGAAATCGTAGTAAGTCCCCGGTGTCGTCAGGCTGCTGTAGTAGATGCGAACTTTTGAATTGTCTAGTTCAAGGTTGCCCGTGAGGTAAGCAGCAAAAGCCGTATCATTAAACTCGAGTGGAAACTCTTTTCCTGTTGATAATTGACGAACCTTCACGGTCGACAAGCCGTTCGTACGCTGCTCATAAACAAGGTGATCGCCAAACAAGTCGAAATCAACTAGCTGAGAATTGTCGTTAGCAGGAATGACATCGACCCATTTAGAGCGGTCATGCATCTCTTCAGCTTTCACTTTCATCAAACGGAAGTTTACGGCTTGATAGTTGGTGTAGATGTAGTACCAATCACCTAATTTAGCGATGCTGTACTCAATACCAGTCTCTCTAGGGTAGAAAGCTTCGGCTTTGGCGTTCGGGTTGTTAGCATCAATCACAGACACGCCGCTTGTCTCTGTGCTTGAGTGCCAAATGTAAACTTGCTCACCGTCTTTACTCTTACTCAAGAAGGTGTAGTAAGCGCTGTCGGTTTCTTCGTATATTAGCTCATCGCTTGTTTGAGGCGTGCCCAATACATGGCGGTAAACCTGATAACCTAAAAGTGTTTGCGGGTCTTTCTTGATGTAGTAGAAAGCTTGGTTGTCGTTTTGCCACGCAATCGCACTTGAAGCACCTTCAATTTCATCTTTTAGATATTCCCCCGTCGTGAGGTCTTTGATCTTGATGGTGTAAATACGGCGACTCAGGGTATCTTCGCCATAAGCCAACAAGTTTTCATTTGGGCTAATCGTTAAGCCGCCAATACTGAAAAACTCATGTTCTTTTGCCAGCTCGTTAACATCTAAGATGACTTGCTTATCTTTACCTGCAAAGTCTTTTGCACGCAGATGTACTTCGTATTCGTTGTCGCCTGTCACTTCATTTGAGTAGTAGTAACTGCCTTTTCGAACGGGTACTGAATTGTCATCTTTTGCAATACGCCCTTTGATCTCTTCAAAAAGCTGTTCTTGCAGTGCTTCGGTGTGTTTTAAAACGGTTTCTGCGTACTGATTCTCTTGCTCAAGGTGTTGCAAGATTTCTGGATCTTGGCGCTCATCATCACGCATCCAGTAGTAATTATCGATTCGTGTATCACCATGAATATTCATTGCATGAGGGACTTTTTTAGCAACAGGTGCTTGGGTTTGTTGAGCAACGAGTTGCGATTGGGAGTAATGGTTCATGGTTGGTAATCCTTGATTGCTGCATCCGGCGACTAGCGCGACCGATACGGCCAACGTGGTTAAAGTGAAACGCATCTGTGTATCCTTATTGTGTACTTTTCTCGTGTTTTTTCGCCATTCATTTATCTTGCGAGTAAAAGTACGTTTGTGTTCTTCCAGTGAATATCTTTATATCGAATGGCAAACGAATAATTTCTGTATAAGCAACTGTTCTTTGTAGCAAAGATTGGATGGGATGTTAAATGCAATTACTGGTGGATGAGAGCTAAAGGGGAAGATGTGTGCAACAAAAAAAGGGACACACTTTTCAGCATGTCCCTTTTGGGTGATGAGAGTCAGATTCTAGATCGCCAATGGCATTTCGTTTGAGTGATCGTGCTTGCGATTAACCCAACGCAAACCAAACATAGCTATGATCGACATTGCCATCATCAAACAACCAAGCGGCATTTGGTCTTGTGCCGGGAAGAACGAAGCCAACAGCGTCGCGATACCCGCACCTAGGTTTTGCATGCCACCCAAAATCGCACCGCCAGTGCCCGCGTGGTATGGGAACGGTGAAAGTGCACCTGTTGTTGCCGCTGGGAACAAAATGCCCGCACCCAAGAAGTAAATGGTTGCACCGCCAATCAGAGTCAACGCCGTTGTTAGACCAAACAGACCCGGAATCAATACGACTGCTGAGCCAACTAAGATAGCGACTAGACCAACGTTTAGAGCACGGCGCTCAGAGCGACGTTGTGCGATGTAGCTAGATAAACCTGCACCGACTAAGTAACCCGGAATCGGCAAGACAAACAGCAAGCTTACTGTGGTTGCTGGTAAACCAAGTACGCCACCTAGTAGTACACCGGCTGCTGCTTCAAATACTGCTACGCCTGCGAACGTAGCAACCAACACCAATAAGAAGCCTTGGAAGCGTTTGTCTGAAAGTACGAACTTGTAGCTCTTTGCCACAGATTCATGTTTGCGACGCTCTTTCGGCAAGGTTTCCATCATGCTTGTCATCATGGTGATGACCACCGCGATACCAAATAGTGCTAGGAACAGGTAACTTGAACGCCAACCGAAAGCTTCTGTTAGGTAGCCGCCCAATACTGGCGCGATCAATGGTGAGAAAATCACACACATGCTGATCAAGCTGTTTGCGCGGTGCAGCTCTGCACCTTCAAAGCAGTCACGAGTCAGTGTACGAGACATCGCACCGCCACAACCGATACCCAAACCTTGAATAAAGCTACCTGCTAGGAACCATTCGTACTCATGAGCAAATAGCGCCACCAAAGTACCAAGAATGTAGATGATCAAACCCGCAATGATGATCGGCTTACGACCAAGACGATCAGAAAGCGTACCGTACACGAACTGCGATAGACCATAAGGGATCAGGTAACATGCCATCACAGCTTGAAGTGAAGACGCTGATACCAAGAACTCACCCGCCATATGACCGATAGAAGGCACGTACATCGTTTGAGTCATTTGACCTACGGCAGTCAGAATTGCGATTAAAAAGGTAAGTTTCGCTAATGGAAACGAGGCGGACATTTGCGTATCTCTCCAGAAATTTAAGACGTAAAAAGCCTTAGCGCTCCATATAGGAGAGCCAAATAAACAAAGTAATTAGGGAATCTAGGCGCGAGATATTAGAGCTTGAGTGCTGACTTAGCAATCAAAAAGTGTGAAGTTGAGCAAGATAAAAATCTATGATTTGGATTAGAAAATCTAATCTATTTTTATTGAGTGTTGAAAACGAAAAAGGGAGCCGAAGCTCCCCTTGAAATTCTGTGCTCATTGAGAACAACTTTCGTTATTCACGACCTGAAGCGTAGGCGTAAAGCAACTCAAGTGCGATAGTCGCGCCAGCCAAGGCCGTTACATCGCTGTGGTCGTAAGGAGGAGAGACTTCCACCACGTCCATACCTACGATGTTCATGCCAGCAAAACCGCGAATGATCTTCAGAATTTTATCTGAGTTCAGGCCACCACAAACTGGCGTACCTGTACCTGGAGCAAACGCCGGATCCAAACAGTCGATATCAAAAGTGACATACACAGGCTTATCCGCAACCGTGCGACGAATCTCTGCCAGAATCTCTTCTACCGACATGTCGTTTGCTTGCATCGCGTTGATCACATTGAAGCCGTGATCTTGTTGGTCATATTCAGTACGAATACCAATTTGAACTGAGTTCTTCGCAGAAATAAGACCTTCTTTTGGCGCATGGTAGAACATAGTACCGTGGTCGTAAGAACTGCCGTTCGCGTATGTGTCAGTGTGCGCATCGAAGTGAATCAATGCCATTTGACCATGGTGTTTTGCGTAAGCACGTAGGATCGGTAGCGTGATGAAGTGGTCACCACCCAAGCCTAGCATTGTCTTTCCGCTCTTTAGAATCTCACTTGTTGCCGCTTCTAGGCGGTAAGTGAAATCTTCAGCATCACCACAATCGAACACAAGGTCACCTGCGTCGATCACTTTCAATTTATCAAATACGTTGAAGTCCCAAGGGAACTTCTTGCCTTCCCAAGCAAGGTTTACTGACGCACGACGGATCGCATCTGGACCCATACGTGCACCAGGACGACCAGAAGTCGCCATGTCCAGAGGAACCCCTAGCACTACAACGTCTGCGTCTGCCGATACTGGATTTTTGATGTACGGTCGACGTAGAAACGACATAGAGTTGGAGTAAAGCGAATAATCGGTTTTAGTAAACAAATCATTCATATCAGAAGTCCTCTAAATAGGTGTAGCCTGCTAAACCTTGTTCTAGTTCAGCTAGGATTTGTTCTTGTTCACTGGCTTCAACACGTGCTGAAACCAATTGTTTGTAATTGTCACGAATCGCATCTACGTCGATGTGAACGTAGCGCATCATGTCTTCTACGCTATCACCTTCGTTGATGTAGCTGATCTCAAATTGACCTTCTTCATCAACATTGACTACTGCACTGTGGGTATCACCAAATAGGTTGTGCATGTCACCAAGGATCTCTTGGTATGCACCTACTAGGAAGAAGCCCATTAGGTACGGTTTGTCGTTGCTCCATGCTGGTACTGGTAGTGTGCTCTCAATGCCTTGGCCATCAACATAGTGATCAATCGCGCCATCGGAGTCACAAGTGATGTCCAACATCACCGCACGACGCTCTTCCACATCACCAAGACCAGAAAGCGGTAGAACAGGGAATACCTGATCAATACCCCATGCATCTGGCAGGGATTGGAAAAGAGAGAAGTTCACGAAGAACTTGTCTGCAAGACGTTCGCTCAACTCATCCAAAATAGGACGGTGGAAACGGTTCTTGGTACTCATTTGACGACTTAGCTCGAAGTAAATGCGCAGCGACAGTTGCTCTGCCCACGCACGTTGTTCAAGGTTCAGTACGCCTGTAGCGAATTGTGAGTGCACCTCAGCCAAATCGCTTTGGGTATCGTTGTAAATTTCAATTAATGCACGCGCATCCGTACCATCTTGCAGGTTCTCCCAGTTTCGCCACATGTTTTGTAGCAAGAATGGAGCGTCTGCAGCTGGCTCGAACACTTCTTCCGGTTGGTATGTTTCAGTTCCAATAACGTTAGAGATAAGTACAGCGTGATGCGCAGTCAATGAGCGACCCGATTCAGAGATGATCACTGGCATCGGTTGTTCGTACTGCTGACACACATCACCGACAGTATTCACGATGTTGCGCGCATATTCTGCAAGGCCATAGTTCATCGAGTTCGAAGATTGGCTACGTGTGCCGTCGTAGTCTACTGCTAAACCGCCGCCAACATCGAAGTAATCAATGTTTGCACCCATGGCACGTAATTCACAGTAGAAACGTGCTGATTCGTTTACACCATTACGCACGTCACGAATGTTTGCCATCTGTGAGCCAAGGTGGAAGTGAACCAACTGCATGGTGTCCAGCTTGTCTTCGCGTTTTAGACGCTCAATTACGCTCAATACTTGAGACGCAGATAGGCCGAACTTCGATTTTTCACCGCCGCTTGCTTGCCATTTACCCGCACCTTGAGATGCAAGGCGGATACGCAAGCCAAGACGTGGTGTTACGCCCAAGCTTTTTGCTTCTTCAAGTACTAGATCAAGCTCAGATAGCTTCTCTAGTACGATAAATACTTTGTGACCTAGCTTTTCACCGATCAGTGCAAGACGCACGTATTCACGGTCTTTGTAGCCATTACACACGATCACGGAGCTGCCTTGTTGAGCCAGTGCAAGTACTGCCAATAGCTCTGGCTTACTGCCTGCTTCAAGACCCAGCTGTTTATTTTCTAGCTGTGCTTGGCTTGCTAAGATCTCATCAACCACTTCACGCTGTTGGTTTACTTTAATTGGGTACACCAGCAGGTATTTGTTTGGATATTGGTATTCTTCAATTGCTTGGTTGAAAGCTTGGCAAATGCCATGCACGCGTTGGTGTACGATTTGTGGGAAGCGCACTAACACAGGCAGATTCAACTGCTTAGCTTCTAGTTCATTTACAATCGCACTGAAAGGGATTTGGTGTGCACGGTCACTACGAGGAGATACGTATACCTCGCCTTGGTCATCAATTCCGTAGAAGCCTTGGCTCCAGTAGTGAACGTTGTAGTCCGCGCGGATGCGGTCTAATTTAGTTGCTTTTTCCAACTCGATTCTCACAAAAATGTATTTAAGCCCTCATTGGAAATAGAGGAGAAAATACAAAAAAGCAAATCATGAGGCGCTAACCTCATACCCTGACACGAACTCCGTGTGCGCGCATTAACGGATAAAACCCAACCAGAGTCTAATGATTAAAATTTGTGCTTTCGATTAACAACTGTTGTTGATGGTTGGTGTAAACATTTATTTAACAGACTGTCCATTCTGCTGTTATAGTTGGTCTGACCAGTAAGGAATTGGTCGACAAAAAATAAGAACAAAGACTCAACAAAACAAGGACATGTTTTGCAGTTGCACAGAATTCAGGGGTACATCCAAACCATGTATCTCGCCGAGTATTCAGACAAATTGATGCTGCTTGATGGCGCAAGTCGAGCGGATATTCCTCACCTCAAAGATTTTATCGAGCACCAGCTCAATCGCCCATTCACAGACCTAAAACTGGTTGTCGTTACTCACATGCACCCAGACCATGCTGGTGCGGCGCACAAACTAAGAGATTTGACGGGCTGCAAACTATTGGCAGCCAAACGAGATACACATTGGTATGGCGGTTTTGATGGTTGGCTAATGCATCTTACGGATTTGATTTTGGCACGTTGGATGGCGAACCGAATGCGCAAACCCAAGCGCAACTTATGGTATTCGCGAAAACTAAAGCCAGATATTGAGCTGGTGGATGGAGAGGTGATTCCCGGTTTTGCTGATTGGAAGATATTGGAAACACCGGGGCATACCGACAGGGATTTATCGGTTTATCACACCGAACAGAGTGTGTTGTACGTAGCGGATTTAATGGTGCAGGTGAAAAGCCATTTGATCGCGCCATTTCCTATCTTTCATCCCAACCAATATCGCAGTTCGTTAAAACGCGTTTTTGAGATGAAACCAAGCTGTTTATTGGCGGCACATGGGGGAGAGGTTGAGTTTGATGAAGACGCGTATCAACACATCATCAATACCGCACCGGTTAGACCCATTACGCATTGGCGAGTAACGAAGATAAAGCTGAAAGGATTAATGCGTTCTGTTCTGAAAAGGAAGAACGATAGACAGGAGAAGGGCAGCTAGAAAATCAGAGAAGAGTCAGATGAGCGACCACGGAGTTCGCTCATCTGAAGCTACGGGGATTATGGAGCCAATAAATGAGATTGGCTCGGGTCTACCAGAACTTTGTCTGCCATACCCTGACGACCTAACAACATCATGTAAGTCATCTTTTCACGGTTAGTTAGCGTGATGTCGATTGGCCACTCTTGGTCGCCCATGCGTAGCATCGTTGTGATCACGCAGCGGTGTTCGAAAGTACCGTTTGATGATTTCACTTTGCGGTTCGCCTTCAGTGGAGCTTTACAGCGAACGACTTGCTCTAAGTGGTAAACATCTGGGTGTAGATCGAACTCTACGTATGACTGACCGTCTTGTTCAGTGCACTCTAGGTTATCTACGTGCAGAGAAGAAGTCTGTGCGCCTGTATCAATACGCGCTTCAAGGTGAGTAATCCCTAACTCAGGTAAGCAAATTGCTTCGGCGTTCCCAATGATCATTTTCTGATTCATAGTGTCATCCTAGCGATGAGTCAAAAGAGAGCCCTTTATCAGGCTCTCACTCAAACAATTATCAGCCTTTACCGCGAGTACGGTTAGCGTTTGGTTTTGCGTTCTTCTCGATGAAGTCGAAGATCATGCCTGCAACGTCTTTCTCAGTTGCTGATTCGATACCTTCAAGGCCTGGAGAAGAGTTCACTTCCATTACCACTGGGCCGTTCTTCGATTGAAGAATATCAACACCACATAGGTTTAGACCCATCACTTTCGCTGCGTTGATTGCTGTTGCACGCTCTTCTTTGCTTAGTTTAACAAGCTGAGCAGAACCACCACGGTGAAGGTTAGAGCGGAACTCGCCTTCTTTTGCTTGGCGTTTCATTGCTGCGATAACTTTGTTACCCACTACGAAACAACGGATGTCTGCGCCGTTTGCTTCTTCAATGAACTCTTGCACCATGATGTTTGCTTTTAGGCCCATGAATGCTTCGATTACGCTTTCTGCTGCTTTCGTTGTCTCAGCAAGAACAACACCGATACCTTGAGTACCTTCAAGTAGCTTGATAACCAATGGTGCGCCGCCAACGTTTTTGATCACGTCCTGAATGTTGTCAGGGTGGTGAGCGAAACCTGTGCGAGGTAGACCAATGCCTTTGCGTGATAGCAGCTGCATAGAGCGTAGCTTGTCACGAGAACGGCTGATTGCTACTGACTCGTTCACACAGAATGTGCCCATCATTTCAAACTGACGTACAACCGCTGTACCGTAGAAAGTGATAGATGCACCGATGCGTGGAATAACCGCGTCGTACTTTGGCAATTCTTCACCCATGTAACGGATCTTAGGGTTGTTACTCGTAATATCCATATAACAGTGCAGAGTATCGATAACATCAACTTGATGTCCGCGCTCTTCACCCGCCTGCTTTAGGCGCATGGTTGAATATAGATTCTCATTACGAGAAAGAATAGCAATACGCATGGCAATTCCTTAGTAAGTCAGTACCAAATTAAAAATGTAAGTATAGAGTATAGTGAGTGGGTGTAATTGATGTGACAGAATCCACTCTCTTCAGCGACTTAGAATTGTGGTTGGACAACCACGTCGTCAGAGGTGCGAACCTTAGGGCGTTTTCTCAGTAGATGAAAACGAAAAAATATCGTCGATACGACAAAAATAATTTATCGAACTCTCACGCCTTGCTGCATGCGACTGTCAAGGGAATGAAAAAGAAAAATGAGTCAAAATTTCATCAATTTACTATGGTATAAATCACAAAAAAGCGGCCATTCAGCCGCTTTTTGTTATTGAACTAAGTAATGACTTAGGAAGAGTTCAGCCGTTTGGGTGGCTAAAACCCTAGATTCCTCCAAGGTTAGCGAAGCTCGCATCCCCATCAATTGTGGCCAGAATGCGCTGCCTTTAATTAAGTTGTGCAATTGAATGCTTGCCACGTCCACATCATCAACCTTCAATGTGTTTTTTTCTGATTGCTGAGTGAGCCAACGGTACAAAGCCGTTTCTTGCTTCGACATGTGTTCCGCTTGTTCTTTGAGATCTTCCGGCTTAAACAAGAAATGTCCGAAAGCCACTTTCGCTAGTTCAATATAGTCAGGGGCGGTTACCACGATAATTTCGCTGTACAACAATTCGACCAGTTGATCTTTGAGAGGGAGTGTTGGTAAACGTTCAATGTCGCTATCCATCATTGAAGAACGCCATAGTTCCGTTAGTAACTCTGTCACGATCGCTTCTTTAGAAGGGAAGTGGTTGTAGACCGTGCGCTTAGAGACTTGCGCGATAGCAGAGAGCTTATCCATGCTGGTGTTTTGCACCCCAAACTCTTGGAACGCTTGCTTTGCTGCGCACAGGATGGCTTCTCTTTTGGTCTCACTGCGACCTTTTCTTTTTACATTCATAAACTTGCCGAGTTAAGAAGATCATTTCTGGATCTATTTTACACTAAGTAGTTTACTTTTGATAATTAGAATGTAAACTGCACCGTGTAGTTTACTTTTGTTCGGGTTAACTTTTTATGAAAAAAACTTTGCTAGCCACAGTAGGAGCGTTCGCGATGGGTACATCAATGATTTCTTGTTCTAATGTTGATACTGAAAAAGCGCCAACATACCCGGACAAATTTGCAAACACAGAGTTGGAATACAAAAGCAGCTTGGGTGACATGTTCGGCATCATGAAAGCCTACTTTACGACTGAGCGCCTCAATCCAACGCCAACGATTGAAATTCCGGTTCATGCAATGACTGCAAATCAACTGTTAGAAGAGCAAGATGATGTTATCTACCGTTTAGGTCATTCAAGTGTATTAATGAAGCTCGATGGCAAACTGGTGATGACTGATCCTGTATTCAGTGATCGCGCATCTCCTGTGCAATGGGCAGGGCCAAAACGTTTTCACCAGACACCAATCACGCTAGAAGATTTACCAAGTATCGATGTGGTGGTGATCAGCCATGACCATTACGATCACCTAGATAAAGCTTCTATTAAAGTGCTAGGCGACAAAGTGGGCACTTTCTTGGTGCCGTTAAAAGTCGGTCAGTTGTTAGTCAACTGGGGCGTACCTAAGGAGAAAGTGATCGAGCTAGATTGGTGGGAGTCACATTCTGTCGACAGCATTGAATATACACTGACTCCGACTCAGCATTTCTCTGGTCGAGGTTTGACAGACCGCGATACGACACTGTGGGGCAGTTGGGTTATTAATGCACAGCAACACAAAGTGTTCTTCAGTGGTGACTCTGGTTACTTCAATGGCTTTAAAGAGATTGGTGAAAAGTACGGTCCGTTTGATTTCACTATGATCGAAACCGGCGCATACAATGAACTTTGGTCAGACATTCACATGTTCCCAGAGCAAAGTGTTCAAGCACACATCGATGTGCAGGGCAAAGTGATGATGCCAATTCACAACAGTACGTTTGATCTGTCGATGCATGATTGGAATGAACCGATGCAACGCGCGTTAGACATCAGTGAAGAGCGCGGTGTAACGTTAGTGAGCCCTGAGATTGGTCAACGCTTGGCTATTGCGGAGCCTCAGCCTGCTAAGGCATGGTGGCAATAATGGCTGAACTAAACAGCCAAACACCAGAATAGTTAAGTCACTTATTAGTAGTTACTTGGTATTAGTTACGTGGTCAGGGATAAAGATGCGATGAAAGCAAAGTGGACGCTGTTACTTGTATTAAGCATTCTGCCTACCTTTGCACTAGCAGGGGTAGAGCAAGATATCTCGACGTTGATAAAGCGAGTTGAGCAATCCTCTTGCACCTTTATCCGCAACGGCAAGGCGTACACCAATCAAGAAGCGGCAGAACACATGCGCAATAAATGGGATTACGCCAAAGATGACGTTGATTCTGTGAATGTGTTTATAAAAGAGGTCGCATCAAAGAGCTGGTTATCTGGCAAACCCTATTGGGTGGATTGCCAAGATAAACGCATCACCAGCGAAGAGTGGCTAACATCATTGATGAGCCCCACCAATCACATCCAATAATACTTCTTTGATGGTCTGGTATCGCAGCGGCAGTGTGCGGCTGCGTTTTCTCACCAAAAACAAATCTTCGTATACCGGTTGTTTTAACTCAGCCACATACAACTCTTCTCTTAGTGGAAAGCTTTCCACTGCACTGTAGGGCAAAACGGTAAACCCCAGTCCTTTGCTGACTGGCAATAGAATCTGACTGAGTTGGTTAACGTAGCCCGATAATGGCATGTCACTGACCTTGATCTCTTTGAGTAAAGGTTCTGCACATTGGTCGAAAAACAACGTCATATAATGTTCAGCATCTGGGTGACCAATCACGCCGCAACTTCGAAGTAGTTCAGGTGTTAACGTTTTTCCATGATAGGACTTTGGTAAGATCAGACACAGCGCCTCTCTGCCAATTTGTTCACTTTGGAAAACACTCTTGTTGGGAGAGTAAGTCACGATGCCCATATCAATACGGCCATCAGCAACCCCGTTGAGAATCGATTGATTCGGTGCCGCTTCCAAATGAATCGACAAGCCGCGATGCTGGGTTTGTTTTTCAAGCAGTGGATCAAACAGCATCAAGGCAAGTGCTCCGGAACAAGCCAGCTTGCAATGACCTGCAAAGGGATCATCGAAGCTCAGATCTTCCAGTAAGTTTTTCTCTTTCTCTTCCAACTCTAACGCGTAGGCATACACCATTCGGCCTTGCTCTGTCAGCTCAAAGCTTTTGTTCTCGCGCTTAATCAATGGGTGCTGACAAGCTTGCTCTAGCTTTTTGATGTGCTGACTGACACCAGGCTGGGTCATATAGAGCTTTTCTGCTGTCTGAGTAAAGTGGCCGACTTCGACAAGAGTTTTGAATGTGTGTAACCAAACTGGATTAAGCATAGGACGTTGTTTGCTCAGCGTTTATTAAAGAAAGCGTTTCGAGAGAAAGTGTAGAAATAATAGCATGATGCGTGGAATAACGCAGAGGAGGATGGTAAATGACAGGCAAAATAAAACCCCGCCTGGTTTCCCAGACGGGGCTTATTCTTTTTCGCAGCAATCCGGCTACTAATAGGTGCTCCCTGCATCTATCCTTGATTGTGGCTAAGTCCTTTAACCGAGTTCCTTGTTCATCGCCTTCCTAGCGGTGTCCATTCTTGCCTATCATCCTGACGGGCGAACTCTATCCTAGAGCTTAACTACATCCTTGCTGACAACTCATCCTAAGCTATCAAATCTTCATCCTGAAGATACCCAATCCTTTAGGCTTTTTTCCTGTTCCCGCCAACATCCTGTCGACACACTTAGTATTGTTGTTTTGCTGATTACTCTCAATCAGCTAGGTAAAAAAACTTTGGCAGCGAATATTGCTAAAAAAAGGATAATTATTAATTTTCAGTTAGTTAGGTTTGTTGTTCGATTTGTTCTTAGTCAAAAATGGTCGTTTTGCTTACATCGCTTGTGAGAGATCTCGCACAAGGTGACGAGCGAATGTACGAATCGGCGTCTTTTTCGTCTTGTTTAAGAGTTTGCTCAAGATCACAACTCGACTTGTAGCCATAAGATTTGGCGATGGTATTGGATGAAATTCCCATTTCCTTTATCGCAAACGCAGCCCACTCATTACGAGTTTTTTGCATGATCTGGCGCAGCTTGGTTTTAAAGTTACTCATAAAAGCTCCTTAGTTAGCTTGTCTTTACAAGAGAAGAATAAGGAGCGTGATGAGGCTTAGTTGGTAGTATGCCGCTCAATATCAATACTATTGAGGCGTGATGAAGAATATGTCGGTAATACTGATATTATTTGCGCGTGAAACAATACTATCTTGTGGGGTATCAAATGGCGCACATCGAAAAAGTACCGCAAAGGCCTGGTTTTTCTTGGCGCTACCGTCGTATTGATGAACCAGCGAAAGAATACGATTTCCATTTTCACGATGACGTTTTTGAGTTGGTCATCCACCGTCACTTTACGGGGACTTTGCACATTGGGCATCACGAGCTAGAGGTGACTCACAACCAGATGCTGTTAATTGCGCCGGGTGTGCCTCACTCTATTCACTCCACGTCGGTAGAAAGCAACTGTGAGACTCATGTGATTTGGTTTAAGCGTGAGTGGATCGCGAACCTAATGTTCTATTGTACCGAGTTACGCAAACTGGACCCGCTGTTGAAAGCCGCAAATAAAGGAGTGGTGTTCTCTGAGCGAACGGCACAGCAAGTCGTGGATCTTCTGCAAGAGTTGATGAAAGTGCCCGCGATGGAGCAATTGTCGAGATTCATTCATATCTTATCTTTGGTTGCCCATGATGAAGCGGCGAAAACTTTGATGACCCATTCATACCTTTCGATGAGTGAACACGAGCAACAAGAAAGAGAGCGCGTCGCAAGTGTGAACGCGTATCTTGAGCAGCATTTTGCCAACAAGGTGACATTAGCCGATTTAGCCAAATACTTATCGTTGAGTGAAAGTGCGGTCACACGATTGTTTCAAAAACACTTTAAAGAGCCGTTTAGCCAACGTCTGATGAAGCTAAGAATCAACCATGCCGCGGATTTGTTGCAATCGACGGAGTTACCAATAGGAATTGTGTTTGAACGCGTAGGTTATCGCAATCAAGCTTTGTTTAATCGCCACTTTAAAACCTACAAGGGACTGACCCCGAGAGATTACCGACAGCATTACCAGCAGCGAATCCAACCTTAGTTTGAGAATGTGCGTACTTTTGTTGTGTACTAAACTGGAATTTATGTGCAACTGGTATATTATTTGCTAGGTTATCTAAGAATCGTTATTAAGATTCGATGACAGGTTAAATAGGGAACTTGATTGCCATATTTCTGTCATAAGTGATGAGTAAGTTGACCGTATCAACAAGATAAAAGCAGTTTTACTGGTCAAAAAATGACTGCAACGCTTCTACTTTTATCATTATGTTGTGAAATTAGTCACGGTTAATTGATTCGTTCCTCGATAGATTGAAGGGGAATACAACCTTAGACAATAAGCTCAAGATGAGCGTTACCTATATAGATGAGGGAGATTGCTATGAAAAAGATGAGAAGAGCTCAGCTACATCGTGTTCGTATCCAATACTGGAAAGACACAAAGACTGAGACTGCTAAAAAAGCATAGTAAACCATACTCAATGGCACTGAGCTGGCAATGGACGGATAACCTTCCATAAAATGCCAGCTCTAAAATTATCTAGCACATCCATACTTTCCAAGACTCTAAGCTTCCTGCTTTCCTAAACAAAGCTTCCAAAAACAGCCAAACGTTCCGCTCTTTCTAGATTCAACATTTCAGCACAAAACCATAGCCGTAAATGCAAAAAAGCCAGTCCGAAGACCAGCTTTCTCATTACTTGCTCAACTCTGTTTATTACAGAGTGACTCCGTAATTACAGGTAGTTTGCGTCAACCAATTCGCCAGCTTTTGCGCTGCTTACTTCTGGGCGAGCTTGTAGCCAAGCTAGAACCTGTGCTTTTTGTTCTTCAGTTGCGCTTTCGTAACGCTCTGTTGAACATAGGAAGCCTTCAAACAGCTCTAGACCGCCGCCACCAAAGCATAGGTTTAGGCCATCAATGTAGTCGATAAACTCATCAACGAATGCATCGTAACGGTCGAAGTCGTTGATGTCTGTTTCACAGCTGATTTCAAAGCCTAGGATCGCGAATTCACCTAGGAATAGCTTCTTACGCAGACGACGATTTTTGTTATCGATTTTATCTAGTTTCATGATTATCTCTCGTGGATGATTTGAGTACACCTTATACCCCCAAATCTGGCTTAGCCCAAGTAAAATCGGGAGTACATAGAATAGATGGGTGCTTTATAACATTTTCTAAACACAAAGTTCATAAAGATAGACTAGTTCTGTCACTTTTCTCTTCCAAACTTCCCCTCGCTCAATGATTTACAAACCTATAATTCAACCTAACACTGGGAAAGCAACACCATGAGTAAGGAAACCTTCGACGCGACGCGTTACAACCAGAGTAATAACAAGCCTTTTGAAGAAGTACTGGAAGCGAGCCTATCTCGACGCAGTATCCTGAAAGGTGGCCTAGGTATCAGTGCAATGACCGCTTTTGGCGCATTTGGTCTATCTGGGTGCAACTCTTCTAGTTCAGGCACTTCTGCTGGTGGCGGCTCTGGCGTTTCAAGCGCAGTCCTCAACTTTGATTCGATTCCGGGCTCACTGACGGACGCAGTATCGATTCCGCAAGGTTACGTAGCACAAGTATTGGTGCCATGGGGTACGCCTTTAAACGCACAAGGTAACGCTTGGAAAGACGACGGCAGCAACACAAGTACCGACCAGCTTAATGCATTGGGTATGCACCACGACGGCATGCACTTTTTCTCGCTAAACGACAGCGACACTGACGGCTTGTTGTGTATCAACCACGAGTACATTGATACCGCAGCTCTGCACCCAAGCGGTCCGACAGCTGTGGGCGGTGTGCGTACTATCGTCGACGAAGTTCGTAAAGAAATTAACGCACATGGTGTGTCTGTGGTTCGCGTTCAACTTGAAGACAACATGTGGAAGTTAGTCGATACCGATCCACTAAACCGCCGTTACACTGGCGCGACAGTCATGGACCTTTCTGGGCCTGTCGCGAATACAGAATTGACCGTAACTCGCTTCTCACAAGATGGCAGCCAAGCGCGCGGTACACTGAACAACTGTGGTAATGGTTTTACGCCTTGGGGTACTTACCTAACTTGTGAAGAGAACTGGCCGGGTTACTTTGTTAACGCTGGCGTTCGTACTGAAGAACAAGATCGTATTGGTGTTGATGACACGAGCACTCGTTACCTATGGGAAACGTTGGCGGGTAATGCGGAAGAGCGTTTGGACGAATTCACGCGATTTAATGTAGAACCAACAGGCGCAAGCGCATTGGATGATTACCGTAACGAGGCGAACGGCCATGGTTACATTGTTGAAATCGACCCTTACACGCAAAACTCACGTGCGAAGAAGCGTACTGCACTAGGTCGTTTCCGCCATGAAGGCTGTACATTCGGCAAGCTTGAAGAAGGCAAACCAGTGGTATTCTACTCTGGTCACGACTCTCGCTTTGAGTACCTATACAAATTTGAATCTGCGGCAGCGTGGGATCCTGCGGATGCTAACCCTGATAATCGCTTGGCGATGGGTGACAAGTACATGGATGAAGGCACACTGTATGTGGCGCGCTTCAACGAGGACAGCTCTGGTACTTGGTTACCATTGACGCTAGACAGCACGACAGTTTCTGGTGGCACACTTGCCGACAGCTTCAATTCTCTAGCAGAAATCATCTTGAATACGGCGGGTGCAGCTGACCTTGTTGGTGCGACGCCAATGGATCGCCCTGAGTGGTGTACCGTTGACCCATTCACAGGCTCGGTTTACCTGACGCTAACGAATAACACTAAGCGTACAGAGGAAACTAACCCTGCA
The DNA here is from genome assembly GCF_030248355.1 of Vibrio sp. B172a. NCBI lineage: Bacteria > Pseudomonadati > Pseudomonadota > Gammaproteobacteria > Vibrionales > Vibrionaceae > Vibrio > Vibrio sp. B172a. The sequence goes on from NZ_JAHGAC010000002.1 coordinate 40,180, forward strand.
AACCCACGTTTGAACAACAAGTTTGGTCACGTAATCCGTTGGGATGAAGGCGAAGCAGCAACGGACTTCACGTGGGATATCTTTGTGTTTGGTTCTCCAGCAAACGGTGATGCGGACACTAACCGTTCGAGCTTGACCGAGCTTAACCAGTTTGCGAGCCCAGACGGCTTAGCGTTTGACCCTCGCGGCATTCTGTGGATTCAAACGGACAACGGTGCAGATGAAGTGACGTCTTACACCAATGACCAAATGCTTGCGGTTGTACCTTCTAAGCTGACGGATGAAAACGGCACACAAGAAGTGATCGGTGCAGAAAACCAAGCTGAGTTGAAACGTTTCTTTGTTGGCCCTAACGGCTGTGAAGTGACGGGCTTTACCATTAGCCCAGATTACAAGTCTCTGTTCGTGAACATTCAGCACCCAGGCAACTGGCCTTACAGCGACAATGCAGCAGAAGAAACACCTGCGGGGATGACACTGCGTCCACGTGCCGCGACGGTGGTTATTCGCCGTGAAGACGGTGGTGAAATTGGTGTTTAACCAATAGGTCATACGACTGAATATCGGGAATAAGAAAAGCCCTGCGTTTGCAGGGCTTTGTTTTTTCTATCTAAATACACATGCACTTTGTGTCTAGGCTTGTATCTAGATAATAAGCTTAGTTTTTCAGCGAGCCGCCCGCAGTGCGAATCACATCTTGATACCAGAAGAAGCTCTTCTTACGTTTACGTTCTAACGTACCTTGACCATCGTTGTGGCGATCAACGTAGATGTAACCGTAACGTTTGCTCATTTCAGCGGTTGAGTTCGCGACCAAATCGATTGGTCCCCAACTGGTGAAGCCCATCAGCTCAACGCCATCCAAAATTGCTTCATGTGCTTGTACAAGATGGTCGTTCAAGTAAGCGATGCGGTAATCATCTTGAATCTCACCGTTTTCGTCGATTTCATCACGCGCGCCTAAGCCATTTTCTACTACGAACAGTGGCTTTTGGTAGCGATCGTGAAGGAAGTTCAGCAGAACGCGAAGACCTTTTGGATCGATCAGCCAGCCCCATTGGCTCTTTTCAAGGTATGGGTTTGGTACGCTATCGACGATGTTACCTACTTCTTTCTGTTTCGGATCCGCACTTGCACAGCCACTTGCGTAGTAGCTGAATGAGATGAAATCGACACTCGCAGACGCAATTTCTTCTAAGTCGCCTGCTTCCATCTGAATTTCAATGCCATTTTCACGGAAGTAACGCTTCATGTAGCCTGGGTACTGACCACGTGTTTGTACATCACCGAAGAACAACCACTTGTTGTTTTCATGCATTGCAGCCAGCACGTCATCAGGATTACAGGTGTATGGATAGTTGATTGCGCCAAGCAACATGTTACCAATCTTGCCGTTTGGTACGATTTGCTGACAAAGTTTTACCGCTTTTGCGTTTGCGACTAGTTGGTGGTGAATCGCTTGGTAAATCTCTTGTTCATTGGCGTCTTCCTGCAAGCCGACACCAGTAAATGGTGCGTGCAGAGACATGTTGATTTCGTTGAAGGTTAGCCACAGTTTTACTTTGTCTTTGTAGCGCTCCAGCACAGTTCGAGCATAACGTTCGAAGAATTCGATGACGCGACGATCGCCCCAACCACCGTAGTTCTCGACCAGTGCGTAAGGCATTTCGTAGTGAGATAAGGTCACGAAAGGTTGGATGTTATGCTCGGCAAGTTCGTCAAAGATTTTATCGTAGAACGCCAAACCTTCTTCGTTCGGTTCTAGCTCGTCACCGTTCGGGAAGATGCGGCTCCAAGCCAAAGATAGGCGCAGACAGTTAAAGCCCATCTCTTTAAATAGCGCAATGTCTTCTGGGTAGCGATTGTAGAAGTCGATCGCTACGTCTTTGATACCCGGCGTACGCTCTTCACGAGTTTGATGCGGACTCAAAATACCGTTTGGCAGCATGTCTGATGTCGATAACCCTTTACCCCCAAGGTTGTACGACCCTTCTACTTGGTTTGCAGCAATAGCACCGCCCCAAAGAAAATGTTCAGGAAACTTAATCATGTTTCTCACTCTTTATCGTTCGGAAGTTATTCGTTTTATTTGCTTGAGAATAGTGTAGGTCAAGGAGGGATTCTTGTATCGAGATCGTGTTTTTCTCAAACAGCGGGGATGCCTAGTTCTAATGATGATTTTGTAATCAATATCAACTTAGGCTGATTTGAACAATAGAGTGAAAGTCAGCCCATGTTGTTCATTCTTATGCACGCTAATTTGTCCGTTCATATCACGCATATTGTTAGCCGTAATCGCTAAACCCAGCCCTAAGCCTTCACCAATTTTCTTTGAGGTTTGGAAGGGTTCGAACATGGATTCAAGTATCTCATCCGACACGCCGCAGCCATTGTCACTGACGATCAGTTCGACCTGATTACCGGTTGGGTTGACGATCAAGCTGAGCTGCGGGTTGGTGGTATGGTGCATCGCGTCTAGCGCATTCGAGACAAGATTACCGAGCACCTGAAGCAGTCGTTGTTCTTCACCCATGATGTCGGGTAAATCATGAGGAACCCGAACACGCACGTCCACCTTGTCTAATTGGGATTGATAAACGCGTAAGGTCTCTTCGAGTGCGGAGGTAAGAGAAATCGCTTGTAGGCTTTCTGGCTTGTTGTAGGCGAACGTCTTTAACTGGCTAGTCATGCTTGCCATGCGATCAATCAGCTTCTGCACCAAAACATTGTTGGCTTTCATCATTTCGGTTTCGCCACGTTCTGCTAACAGTTCGTTTGTTGTAAGCAGGGTACGCAAGCCTGTCAGTGGCTGATTGAGCTCATGAGTGATCGCGCTCGACATGCGACCCAAGGCGGCCATTTTGCTCGATTCAATTAACTGGCTTTGCGCTTCTTTTAGCGCTTGAGTGCGCTCTTCTACTCGCTGCGCCAGTTCTTGGTTGACCTGTTGCAGTGACTGCTCGGCTTTTTTCCGCTTGCTGATGTCGATGATTGTTGCAAGGAAATACTGCTCACCATGCCAAGGGAAACTGGTCAGCGAGAAGAGGACAGGAAAGACGCTTCCATCGCTGCGTCTGGCAATGGTTTCGACCGTGCTGATCTCTGCGAGCTCTTTATGTTTAGGTAAATCCTTAAGCAACTTGAGTGTGGTGGAATTGGGATTGCCTGCGTCGAATAGCTCCCAAGCAAAAGCGTGTCGATTGACGCTTTCTGGCAAACAGAACAAACGCTTCGCCATTGGGTTGAGATCGAATAGTTGGCCTTGTTCATCAATCAATAGCAAACCAACGTGGGTCTTATTGATCATCTGTTTCAAGCGGCGTTGGGACTCTTCCAACAGGGCTTGAATTCGCTGTTGATTGATGTGCTTTTGTCGTCGTTGTAAGCCAATGATGACGAGCAATACAACCAATAAGAGCAGCGCTGCTACGCTCCAACCAATCACGTTGATGGTTTGTTGAATTGGCTTAGAAGGGGTGAGGTAGCTGACGTACCAATTCAAATCATCCAATTTAACGGTGTGCGCAAAATAGCGTTGCTGGTTGAGCGTCCACACACTGATATTGGTGTTGTCGTATAAGCGCTGCGTTTCTAACTGAACGGTGTTGCTCGGTTCGTTAAACCAGTCTGCGTTATAAAGCGAGCTGCTTGATAGGAAAAAGCGTTGTTGACGATTCTGCAACGTAATGATGTCTTGGCTAGTAATGGTCTGTTCGGTCAATAAACTCAAGTTGATCTGCACCACCACAATGCCTGCGATATCCAGACCGTCGTAGATAGGGGCTGCAAGGTAATACAACGGACTCGAACCTTTGGTTTTGTTCACCAAGGAAACCCCGCCGCCTTGATTGTGAATTTGTTCCACAATGGCTTTTCGGTCAGACAGGCTAAAGCGCTCTTCGAGCAAACTTGAGACCAATACTTCGCCAGAGTTTGACAGGATTAGCCAACCTTCCGTATTGGCGGCTTTATCTAGCTGAGTCAGTTGGGTTTGCAACGGTTCGTAATAAGTCAGATTCCCTTTCACAAAAGCGATGGTTTCTGGGTTATTGGTGACGAGGTAAGGCAGGTGATAGAAGCGTTTGAGTGCACGGCGAACTTCACCAATATAGTCGAGCAGTTTTTGTTGAGCTTCGGTTTGAGTTTGTACGCTCAACCACTGACGAGCCACCTCTCTGCTGGCGCTATAGCAAGACAACATCAGCACTGCCGCAATTGCGACCACAAGCCATGTTTTGCCATTCCTTTTGCGCTGCATACCGACTCCATTCAGCTAGTGCGTTCTCACCAACAGTCATTAAAGAGTGCGCCTAACTGGTTGGATGTTAAAGACTTGTAAGCAAGAAGTGAGATCTAGCTCCTTTTCTCCTCAGTGGTTTTTGCTACCGTTAATAAAGAGCGATTTCTTTCCCCCCCATAAAGCAGGCAGTAACTCATGGCTTTTGACGACATCCCTAAAATTGCACTTATCGAAGACGATGACATTGTTCGTCAGGCTACCAGCCAATGGCTGCAACTGGCTGGGTTTGATGTGACCGCATTCAGTTTAGGCGAAGAGGGCAGAGCGGCCATTCTTAGCCAAGAATTTGATGCGATTGTCAGTGATGTTCGCCTGCCAGACACCGATGGTTTGTCGATACTAGAAAGCCTGATTGCCAATCATATTCCAACACCAGTTATCTTGATCACCGGGCATGGTGACGTTGATATGGCGGTAGGCGCATTACAAAACGGTGCGTTCGATTTTATCGAGAAACCTTTCCAACCGGAGCGCTTATCCCAACGAGTGACCGAAGCGGTAGAAAGCTATCGCGCACAAACGTCTACTCAAGATCGCCAAGAGTACCTATCTAGTGTTAGCGGCTTAGAAGAGGTGTTGATTGGGCGAAGCCGAGTGATGCAACAGCTTAGAGAACAAGTAGCCAAGTTAGCGCGCATTGATACTAACGTGATCATTTACGGCGAAACTGGTTGTGGTAAAGAGCTGGTAGCGACCAGTTTGCACAATGAAAGCCAACGTAGAACCCATCATTTTGTGCCAATCAACTGTGGAGCTATTCCTGAGAACCTCTTTGAAAGTGAGCTGTTTGGGCATGAAGCAGGGGCATTTACCGGAGCGGGTAAAAAGCGCATTGGTAAGTTGGAATACGCGGATAAAGGCACTTTATTCTTTGATGAAATCGAGAGTATGCCGCTGTCCATGCAGGTGAAAGTGTTACGTTCATTACAGGAACATACAGTTGAGCGCGTTGGAGGCAATCAACAGATCTCAGTTGATTTGAGAGTGATCGCCGCCGCGAAAGAAGATCTCAATGATCATGATGAGTTTCGTCAGGATTTGTACTATCGCCTCAATGTTGCGCAGATCTATTTGCCACCGCTACGCGAACGAGAAGAAGATGCGTTGATCTTGTTCGAACACTTTGCTTTGAAAAGTAACCCTGAAAGCCGCCCACTGAGTGAAGCTGATAGAAAAGCCATTCTTGCTTACGCTTGGCCCGGGAACGTGCGTGAGCTAAGGAATGTCGCGATGCGTTTTGCTCTGGATGAGACCGTCTCCGTAATGGAAGTTCTCTCCAGTCGACCCTCTTCTACAACCGAAGAGACACAAGCAGGCGTTCCGTTGGCGATTCAGCTCCACAACTTTGAACGTAAGGTGTTGCATGATTCCTTATTTCGACACCAAGGGCGAATCACGGATGTGATGGTCGAGTTAGATTTACCGCGCCGAACCCTCAACCAAAAGATGCAGAAGTTTGGTTTGAATCGCTCTGATTACACATAGAAAAAACGGCTTCTGAGGAAGCCGTTTTTTGTTGAGGTACTTATTTGTTAAGGTACTTGCCAATCTAGGCTTGGTTTACCAACTCGGCTTGTTGTTGGTTTGCCTTGCGGGTAAAGACTACACCCACAATCACCATCGCAATGGTTGGAACAATCCAGCTTGCAAAGTAGTGGTACAGCGGCATGTTGCTGTCTAACCATTGGTTTGCGGCTTCTGGCATGTAACCTAGGATGTGCAGCGCATCAACACAACCAAACGTTAGAGCAGTGAACGCCGTCGCGACCACCATGATTTGCGACATCTTGTTGCGCACTGGTGCCATGATCATCAACGCAATCGCTACTGGGTGAAGCGCTACAACCGCAGGTAATGTGATAGCCAATAGCTGCTCTAGACCTACGTTAGCGATCAAACCTGCCAATACCATGGTCGTGATAACGCAGCCTTTGTAGTTCACTTTGCTGAAAGTGTTGTCGTAAAACTCACTGCCTGCTGTGGTTACGCCGATAGCAGTAGTCAAACACGCTAATACCATCACGGCACCTAGTAATAGTGAGCCAAATGCGCCGAAGTGGCTGAAGGTGAATGCCGTTAAAATGTCGCCGCCATTACTGAACTCAGAACCCAAGTATGAGCTTGTCGAACCAATGTAAGCCAATGAGATGTAGACAAATGCCATGGCAACTGCGTACATCAAAGCTGCGATTAGCGTGTATTTTGTGGTGGCTTTCGGACAATCCACACCCATGCTGCGAATCGCTCGGAAGATGATCCAACCAAAACCGATAGAACCTAGCGCGTCCATGGTCATGTAGCCTTGGGTTAAGCCTTCAGCAAATGCGCCAGATACATATGGTCCCGTTGCAGTAGTAAGCTCGCCGGCTGGATAAACCAGAGCGGTTACAGACATGATCATTAAAATAGCCATCAATGCCGGGGTTAAGATCTTGCCTAGGTTGTCGACTAACTTGCCCGGGTATAGCGCAAACAAAATGGTGATAACACAGAAAGCAATTGTGAAAGGTACCAAAGCGGCATCACCAAACATTGGTGCAAAGCTAAATTGGTAAGCGACGGTAATCGCACGTGGGATCACGAACGCAGGACCAATCACGATAAATACCATTACCCAAAAACTGGTCGCCAAAGGTTTAGGTAGGGCGGCGGTTAATTTGTCTGAACCGTTTACGATAGCGACCATCACCAGTGCCATTGCAGGCAGACCTACGCCCGTTAAGAGGAAGCCAGACATCCCGCTCAGAAAGTTTTCACCTGCTTGGTAACCCAAAAATGGAGGGAAGATCAGGTTACCCGCGCCTAAGTACATGGCGAAAGTCATGAAGCCCAAAGCGGCGATATTGCGTGCGCTTAACATTGTTATTCCTCTTATGTTTCGCTTGGAAGAAACTGAAAGGAATGGGAGGAGTATGTGGTGTTCCCGTCAGCTTCTTCTCAAGCTGACAGAAAGTTTAGATATAGCCTGTCAGCTCTGAATCAGTTCCAGAGAGAGCAGGAGGATCGCAGCAGCAACGCCAGATGGGCGTTTTAAAGCGAATTGTGATTGCGCAGTTGCTGACATGAGTGATCCTTAGTGACAAAAAAGCACCAAGGAATACGTTTGCCTTGGTGTGTAGTTACCCTAACGAACATGAGGCTATTGGCACAACCCCGAAGTAGAAAATAAGTTGATACGGTCAATGTTTGTTTCTGAACTGGTGGATCGAACTGGTTTTTAAACTCAAAATCAGAATAAATGACTTTTCATTTCTGTAACATGGCTTGTTTTGCTGTATTTTTGTGCTATTTGTAGTCGTTTAGGCTATACACCTCCGCTGATAAAGTGAGCAGTTTAGAATGATGCGCTTTTTCTTCTTATTGTTAAGACGCTTATTAGTTGCAGTTCAATCCAAAATTGCATCGGCAAAATATTGCTTATTAGCGAATTAGGCATTTGTTTCGTGTTGGTCACATTTCATTAACCTTTTGCGATCTAGGCGTGCAACCTTCTCCTCTTGAATAAGCAAGATCTTGCTCATCGCTTTGCTACCAAATCAGCATAATTTTGCTCATTTTTGATGTCTTTCTGTGCTTAGGTCAATAAATACAATGACTTAAAAGTTGGCATTTCAATTGCTCTTGGGAATTTGTTGTTAATAAAGATTTACCATGATGTAAATCCCCAATCGTGAAACGACTACACGGAGAGTAATAATGAAAATGAACAAGCTGGTAAAAGCTTTGGCTGTCGCTGTGACTTCTTTTGGTATTGCTGCTAATGCTGCGGCAGAAGATCGTAGCTACATTCTTGCAACGGCATCGACAGGTGGTACTTACTACCCTGTGGGCGTAGCACTGGCGACGTTAAGCAAAGTGAAATTGGCACCAAAGCACCACTTCTCCCTTTCTGCTATCAGCTCTGCGGGCTCTGGTGAAAACGTCAAACTGCTGAACGAAAACGAAGCACAGTTCGCGATTCTACAAGGTCTTTATGGTGCGTGGGCTTGGTCTGGTGAAGGTCCTTATGAGAAGAGCGGTCGTCAAGAACAACTACGTTCAGTCTCTATGCTGTGGCAAAACGTTGAGCACTTTATTGTTCGCTCTGACTTAGCAAAAACTGGCACAGTGACTGACCTGAACAACCTAGATGGCAAGAAGTTCTCTATCGGTAAGAAGAACTCTGGTACTGAGAACTCGGGTCGCCAAATCATGAAAGGTCTGAAGGTAGACCCTGATAAATTCAATCTTGCTTACATGGGCTACGGCGGCAGCGCGAGCGCACTTCAAAACGGTACCATTGACGGCATGAACACGCCTGCAGGTGTACCTGTTGGTGCGGTTACTCAAGCTTTTGCTGCGTTGGGTAAAGACATTTCGATTCTTTCGTTTACTGACGAGCAAATCAAAGAGGCGAACGGTAACTACAACCTATGGACGAAGTACGAAATTCCTGCGAACACGTATCCAGGTCTAGATAAGCCGATCACTACCATTGCACAGCCAAACTTCTTGGCAGTTCGTGAAGATATCTCGGAAGAAGACGTTTACCAGCTAACCAAAGCGATCTATGAGAACCTGCCTTTCCTACAAGGCATCCACAAAGCAACAAAAGCAATGGCGATTGAGAAAGCGATTGCTGGCTTGCCAGTGCCTCTTCACCCAGGCGCGGCGCGTTACTACAAAGAAATGGGCATCGAAATCCCATCAGACCTAATGGCGAAATAACGCCTACTTCGCCCCGAGTTTCGGCTCGGGGCATTTTATCCCTACCGATTTCTAAGATGGAAAAAGCCGCCAGAGCTTGGAGTATGAGATGAGCGACTCAATAGAAAAGGAATTGCAGAAGTTTGAGCTGCCCACACGCACTGATTTTCCGTGGGTAACCACCACAATTACAGTGTTTGGCGTGGTGTTGTCTGCTTTGCACATTTGGTTTAATACCTTATCGACGTTACCAGAGTTATGGATTTCCGCGACCCACTTTGCTGGCTTTGCGGTGATTTGTGCGCTTTGGTATCCGGCTCATATCTCTCTCAAGCAGAGTAAGATTGCACTCGGCATCGATGTGTTGATTGCCATGGGCGCGGTCGCGTGTTTGCTCTACATTCCCTATGCCGAAGATGCGCTATATGAACGCGGTGTGAAGTTTGTGACCAGCGATTGGGTCTTCGCCATCATGGCAATCCTGATTGTTATTGAGCTGATTCGACGCACCATGGGTTGGTTTATTCCAGTGCTGATTGTGGTGTGTTTAAGCTACGTTGTGCTTTGGGGTAAGTGGGCGACAGGTATTTTCCACTTCCCGGGTTTGAGCATGGAAACCTTGCTCTACCGTAGCTTCTATTCTTCCGAGGGCATGTTTGGTTCTATCTCGCGCATCAGCTGGACTTTCGTATTCATGTTCATTCTGTTTGGTGCGTTTCTTGTGCGCTCTGGTGTTGGTGATTACATCATCAATGTGGCTCGTGCTGCGGCTGGAAAAATCATCGGCGGTCCGGGTTTTATTGCGGTGATTGGCTCCGGTTTGATGGGCTCAGTATCGGGCTCTAGTGTGGCAAATACGGTTTCCACCGGTGTTATCAGTATTCCTTTAATGCAAAAAGCAGGTTTTCCTTCGCGCTTTGCGGCGGGGGTTGAAGCTGCAGCGTCGACAGGTGGTCAGTTGATGCCACCAGTGATGGGGGCGGGTGCTTTCATCATGGCGTCTTACACGCAAATTCCTTATGTCGATATCATCGCAGTTTCTTTCATTCCTGCTCTTATCTATTTCTTGTCTGTGGCGTTCTTTGTGCGTATTGAAGCTAAACGCAGCGGCGTTCAAAAAATCACGACCAGCGATGAATCTCTACTGAAAGTGCTGATCAGCGGTTGGCACAACCTTATCCCGCTGGCGGTATTGGTTACTTTGTTGGTTCAAGGTTTTACACCGACTTACGCCGCGGGCTTGTCGATCATCTCAGTGGTGGTGGCGTCTTGGTTCTCGAAAGATCACAAGATGGGACCAAAAGCGATCATCGAAGCACTTTCGCAAGGCGCGAAAAACATGGCGACAACTGCCGTATTGCTGGTGGGTATTGGTCTGGTGATCAATGTGATCAGCACAACGGGTATCGGCAACACGTTCTCACTGATGATCGACGGTTGGGCGAATGGCGACTTGTTCATCATGATCGTTCTGATTGCGCTCGCTTCTCTTGTTTTAGGTATGGGTTTACCTGTGACAGCGGCGTATATTGTATTGGGTACTCTGTCTGCCCCTGCGCTTTACAAGTTAATTGCGGAAAACCAATTGCTTGAATTGATGGTGTCGGGTCAACTGCCTGAACAAGCAAAAGCCATTTTTATGTTGGCGGCGCCAGAAAAGCTGGAACTGCTTAACGCACCAATGGCGTTGGAAACCGCAAAAGAAATGGTGGCGCTAGTGCCTGCGGACTTTATGGAAACTCTATTAGAGCAAAGTTTGGGTATGGAAGCGGTAGGCTTGGCATTGCTGGCTGCTCACCTCATCATCTTCTGGTTATCGCAAGACAGCAACGTTACGCCTCCAGTGTGTTTGACCGCCTTTGCTGCGGCAACCATCGCGAAAACACCGCCAATGCGTACCGGTTTGATGGCATGGAAAATCGCTAAAGGTTTGTATCTTGTACCGCTGCTGATTGCTTACACAGGCTTAGTAAGTTGGGATGTAACGTCGGTAATTACCGTGGGCTTCTTCGCCATCATCGGAACCTATGCATTGATTGGTGCGATTGAAGGTTACTTGGAAGGTCCTCTAAACATTCTGACGCGTCTCTTGTTGGTAGTGGTGGGTACATTGCTGGTTTGGCACGACATCCCAATGTTGCTTCGTGTGGCAAGCTGCGCGGTATTTGTCGCGGTATTCATTTACAGTGGTCGCAAGTTCAAATTGCAACAATCTCAACTATCGGTTTTATAAGAGGTCGTATGAAATCAGTCTATGACTACATCATTGTCGGTGGCGGTATCGTTGGTGTGTCGACGGCATGGCAACTGCAGCAACGTCACCCAAACAAATCCATTTTATTGGTTGAGAAAGAGTCCGGTTTTGCCAAGCACCAAACCGGACACAATAGCGGCGTGATTCATGCCGGGGTGTACTATGCTCCGGGCAGCTTAAAAGCCGATTTTTGTAAGCGCGGGGTAGAGCGAACTATTTCGTTCTGTGCTGAGCACGGTATTCCGGTGGAGAACTGTGGCAAGTTATTGGTTGCGACCAATGAGCAAGAAGTCGAACGCATGAATGCCCTCTATGAGCGCTGCCATGTCAACGGCATTGACGTAAAGCTACTCGATGAAGTTCAGCTTAAACTCGCTGAGCCAAACATCACGGGCTTGGGCGCGATTTATGTCAAAACCACCAGTATTGTCGATTATCGTTTGGTCACTGAGCAGATGGCGGAAGAGTTCAAAAAGCTCGGAGGGCAAATCAGCCTTAGGACCAAAGTTGTGGCTGCCGAAGAGAAGGATGAAGAAGTCCAACTGACCTGCATTTCAGACGGTCAAACGATGCAGCTCAATGCCAAATTCTTGGTCACTTGCAGCGGCTTGATGGCGGATCGCATGACTAAGATGATGTCTATTCCGACCGATTTCCAAATCATTCCTTATCGTGGTGAATACTACCGCTTAGATAGCAAACACGACCAGGTGGTGAATCATCTTATTTATCCAATTCCAGACCCTGACTTGCCTTTCTTGGGTGTCCACCTGACTCGCATGATTGACGGCAGTGTGACCGTCGGTCCAAACGCGGTGCAAGGCTGGAAGCGAGAAGGGTACGACAAGGTTAACTTTAGCCTGCAAGATACCATGCAAATGCTGAGCTTCTCCGGTTTCTGGAAGGTGACACAAAAGCATCTAAAAACCGGACTGGATGAGTTTAAGAACTCGTGGTGGAAGCCGGGCTACCTCAAGTTGGTCAACAAATATTGCCCTAGCATCAAGGTCGACGATCTCAAACCATATCCTGCGGGTATTCGTGCGCAAGCAGTGTTATCCGATGGCACCTTGGTTCATGACTTTTTGTTTGCCGAGAGCGCAAGAAGCCTACACGTTTGCAACGCACCCTCACCCGCAGCGACATCTGCAATGCCGATTGGGGAATACATTTGCGATAAAGTGAATGAGAAGATAGAGGCGAAAACGGTATAAAACAAAGGCGACATCATTGTCGCCTTTATTGTATTTGAATCTGGGAATTAGGAGCTGCCATCTTTAGGGCAGAGCTCGCCTTTCTTGGCATGCCTTTCTATCATGTAATCGCCGCGAGCACTGTGCAGGACAATCGCGTTCCAGACTTCTCCATCTTTAAGCTCGAACTCCATCGCATAGTGTGTACCGCCGACGATTTGAGTTCTGACATCATTGATTTGCTTTAGCTTATCTGTCGCATTCATTTGATGCAGAATCATGCTGAGCGAGCGTTCGGCATCCGGTGTCACTTTCGCCACTTGCCAGCCTCCAGGGACACCGCCTTTCGAACCGCAGATCGCTTGCATTTTCTTCTTCAAACCAGGAGACATTTGCTTGTCTACGGCCAATGCGTTACCTGCAAATGAAAAAGCGGCCAACGACATCATCGCGGTCCACATCATCCTTAACTTCATAATCCACTCCATTGTTTTGTTATTGATTGAGTATAAGCACGCCTTTCACGGTTTACATAATAGTAAGGTCTTCTGTGCCAACAGATAAATACGTAATGGGGGAGTTAAACAGGCTAAAAACGATCGCTTTTGATAGCGGCTCGTAACACTCTTTAGAGGAGGAGACGTTATGAGTCTGAAGCATTATTTTGAAAAGGTCTCACCAAAGTTTGAACCGGGAGGCCAATACCACAAGTTCTACCCACTCTTCGAAGCTGTTGAAACCCTTTTTTATACGCCGGGTAAAGTGAACCACGGCGTTACCCATGTTCGAGACAGCATCGATTTGAAGCGCATCATGATTATGGTGTGGTTGGCCGTATTCCCTGCGATGTTTTGGGGTATGTATAACATCGGTCAGCAATCCAGTGATGCTTTGCTGTACGGCCTTGAGCAAGCTGCCGCACAACAAGCCATTGATGCCTCTTGGGGGCTGAGTTGGGTTTGGGGTTCAGTAGAGGCGGCGAGCCAAGCGAGTTGGGCGAGTAAAATGCTGGTCGGTGCAACCTACTTTTTGCCTGTCTACGCGACTGTGTTTGTAGTTGGCGGCTTTTGGGAAGTGCTGTTTGCTATCGTCCGCAAGCATGAGGTGAATGAAGGTTTCTTTGTTAGCTCCATTCTGTTTGCGTTAATTCTCCCGCCCACCATTCCGTTGTGGCAAGCCGCGTTAGGTATTACTTTCGGTATCGTGGTAGCGAAAGAGATCTTCGGTGGTACGGGGCGTAACTTCTTAAACCCCGCATTGGCTGGTCGCGCGTTCTTGTACTTTGCTTATCCCGCAAACATGTCTGGCGGCGCTGTTTGGGTTGCGGCAGATGGTTACTCTGGCGCTACACCGCTGAGCCAATGGTACGAAGGGGGTCAGAGCGCTTTGACCAACAACATGACAGGCCAGCCTATCTCTTGGATGGACGCTTTCGTCGGTAATTTGCCGGGTTCAATGGGAGAAGTCTCGACCCTGCTGATCGCGCTTACAGGCCTAGTGCTGATCTTTATGAAGATCGCGTCGTGGCGGATTGTTGCGGGTGTCTTTGTTGGCTTAGCCGTGACGTCGTTATTGCTTAATGCTATCGGTTCGAATACGAATCCTATGTTCTCTATGCCTTTCTATTGGCACTTTGTGATTGGTGGTGTCGCGTTTGGTACTTTCTTTATGGCGACAGACCCCGTATCGGCTGCCTTCACCAATGGTGGCAAGTGGGCTTACGGGATTTTAATTGGTGTGATGACGATATTTATCCGAGTGCTCAACCCTGCTTACCCTGAGGGCATTATGCTTGCCATTTTGTTCGCTAACTTGTTTGCGCCGTTGTTTGATTACATGGTGAAAGAGCAGAATATCAAACGTAGAGTCAAGCGCCGTGCCGCAGGGTGATTTGCAATAAGTAGCCCTAATTATATTGAGGTTTCTACCTGCAACGGGTTGCTAATAAGTCCTTAAAAACTTGGAATTTTATAGTTTATTGGTATGAAAAGTGAGGGCGGGTTCACTGAAAATTGTTTAAATCTTGCTCTATAGTGAAAAGGTCAGCGGCGCAGTGTCACTGACCTTTACTTTATTTAGATCAGGAGGACGAGAATGACGAGAATTAAGGATATTCTTGATAGCCGTTTAGTGCTGTCGTTCTGGTATAACCTCGATTACGGTTTGTCCCTTCTCAGTAAAATCTCTCTTCGTTAATTTCCTCAATGCGCCCGCATTGAACCTTTCTATTTTTCTAATAAAAATCAAGAAATTGAAGCAGATTGCGCTTATTCGCGCAAAGCAATGCGTATAAGGAAATTAATAATGAAACGTATCCCAGAACCGTTCCGCATTAAAATGGTTGAGCCAATCAAAATGACAACATTGGCTGACAGAGAGATTGCCCTTAAACAAGCAGGTTTTAACCCATTTCTTCTTCGCAGTGATGATGTTTACATCGACTTGCTGACCGACTCTGGCACTGGTGCTATGAGTGACAATCAGTGGGCAGGCATCATGATGGGTGATGAGTCCTACGCGGGGAGTCGCAACTACTACAACTTGTGTGATGCAGTAGAGCATTTCTTTGGCTACAAGCTTACTGTGCCAGCGCACCAAGGCCGTGGTGCCGAGCAAATCTTGTTCCCAGCCTTGATTGAGCGTATGCGTCAGGTTCGTGGAGGTGAGACTCCAGTGTTCATCTCTAACTACCATTTCGATACTACAGCGGGCCACATTGAACTCAATGGCGGTAAAGCGATAAACGTAGTGACGGAAGAAGCGTTTGACACCACCACGCCATACGACTGGAAGGGGAACTTTGACCTCAATAAGCTGGTGGCAACGATTGAAGAACATGGTTCTCATAACATCTGTGCGATCATCACCACGGTCACGTGTAACAGTTCTGGTGGTCAGCCTGTGTCGATGGAAAACATGCGCAGCGTGTACGAAATCGCAACCAAGTACGACATCCCTGTGGTGATCGATTCAGCTCGCTACTGCGAAAACGCTTACTTTATCAAGCAGCGTGAAGCGGGTTACGAGAACAAGTCGATTCTGGAAATCATCCGTGAGATGTACCAGTACGGCGATATGCTCACCATGTCTGCAAAGAAAGACCCAATGGTGAACATTGGTGGTATGTGCTGTATTCGCGATCACCAAGAGTTGTTCCAAGCGGTACAAACACGATGCGTTCCGATGGAAGGTTTTGTCACTTACGGTGGTATGGCTGGCCGTGATATGGAAGCTTTGGCTCGTGGTCTGTATGAAGGCGCTGATGAAGATTACCTTCACTACCGCATTAGCCAAGTTCAGTACTTGGGTGAGCGTCTGCGCGAAGGAGGCATTCCAATCCAATACCCAACGGGTGGTCATGCCGTCTTTGTTGATGCGGCTAAGATTTTGCCTCATATCCCACCAGAGCAATTCCCTGCACAAGTGTTGTGTAATGCTTTGTACTTAGAGGCGGGAATTCGAGCGGTAGAGATTGGTTCGCTGTTACTTGGTCGAGATCCGGAAACAGGTGAACAGAAAGCTTCTGAGCTAGAGTTGATGCGTTTGACCATTCCGCGTCGTGTGTACACCAACGACCATATGGACTACATCGCCGATGCAATCATTGAGTTGAAGGACCGAGCGCATGAGTTGAAGGGGTTAACCTTTGATTACGAGCCGCCAGTGCTTCGTCACTTCACTGCACGTTTTCATAATATTGAATAAGATGGGTTTCTAGAAAAGCAAAAGGCTGCGGTGTTCGCAGCCTTTTTCATCTTTGCCGTTTGCGATTACGCTAGCTCTAGCGTGATTCGCACAAATTGCTCGTCTTGATACAACACTTCGTAATTGAAGGTGTTATTCGCATAAATACTACCTAGGAACAACGAACGTTGGCTCATTGGCCCGCGGAAAAGCATCGAAATTGGTGCGATTAAGGCGTTATTGTCGTCGAAGTGTTGGTTTAAGTTCTCTGACAACACACACAACAAGCAACCATGTTGGTCGTGGGAAAGATCCACATCTTCCGGACGAGAAAGTAGTACAGTCGTACCCAGTTTTTTCTCAACTTCATTGATCAACAGTAGGTAACTGTCGAGGTGAGGCTGTGGGTTTCCTGGTTTATCGGCACCTACACAACGTTCGAGTAAGGCTTCTAAATTGCCATTTTCCCCTTTTGCCTGTTGAGTCAGAGACTTTAATGGCTTTTTAATCAGTTTGTAGCGATTGCTTTTTAGTTTCGGTTTTAACCACTTCTGGAGCAAGTCGTTACGTTCTTTTAAGGGGATAATTCGCGATGACGCATGGATTTTGAAGTGCAGGTGTAATAAAGCGTGCACCGCAAGTTCGCTAAGTAATTGATTAGCGTCCGCGGATTGTTTTGCCTGCTTAGAACTTTGCATTACACTCTAAATTTCTTTGTAAAGAAAGGAATGGTGCCGAGAGAGGGACTCGAACCCTCACACCAAAGGCACTAGCACCTCATGCTAGCGTGTCTACCAATTTCACCATCTCGGCATCATGATGCTCTGAATACACAGAGGCTTCGGAATGAAGCGTTCCAAATTGTATATCCAAAATCCATAGATTGGCGAGAGCAAAATTGCTCATTTTTGGTCTTTGGTGTTCAACTGAACATTTATTGTTCATTTTTAGCCATTTCATCCTATCTTTCCCTCCTAATACCCCTATTTTCCCTACAAGTATGACCATAAAAAGGCATCTTTGCTCAAATTATGAACGCTTGAACGTTTGCGTAAATAAATGTGATGAAACTCTCGTTTTGATGGCTATACTTGCGACCCGTTTAAGCGGGAATTAGGGTTCGTTGTTCAGGACCCTTACCCATACAAGCCGTCACATGGAGCGAGATGAGTTACGAACTCTCTAGCAGTGAATGACCCCACGGACCGGACCAGCTACGTTCAATTGCTTGTATAAGGTAAAAATAAGATGTCGAACTATCCGTTCTTCCTCCAATCTGGATCTGCGAGTGCATGGTCACTCGATACGTTGTCTCTTTCTTCTGCCAATGCTTTTGGCGCTCCTTTCTTTTTCAACGTTCAGTAGGTCCGATTCATGAGTGTTCTATTTAGTCTATTTGGTATTGTTGCACTACTAGGTTGTGCGTTCCTGCTGTCAGAGAGCCGTTCTTCAATCAATTGGAAAACCGTGTCTCGAGCATTGTTGCTTCAAATGGGTTTTGCAGCTTTAGTGCTTTATTTCCCTTGGGGGCAAGCGGCACTGGCGAGTTTGAGTAGTGGTGTTGCAGGGTTATTAAGTTTTGCCGATGAAGGCATCAAATTCCTCTTTGGTGACCTTGCTTCTACTGGCTTCATCTTCGCGGTTCGCGTTCTTCCTATCATTATCTTCTTCAGCGCTCTTATCTCTGCCCTTTACTACTTGGGCATCATGCAAAAAGTGATTCAATTTATCGGTGGTGCAATCCAAAAATTCTTGGGTACCAGCAAAGCAGAATCTCTTGTTGCAACAGGTAACATCTTCCTATCTCAAGGCGAATCGCCACTTCTTATCCGTCCTTTCTTGCAAAACATGACTCGTTCAGAACTGTTCGCGGTAATGGCGGGTGGTATGGCATCAGTAGCGGGTAGTGTTCTAGGCGGTTACGCAGGTCTAGGTGTAGAGCTGAAATACCTAATCGCAGCAAGCTTCATGGCAGCACCAGGTAGCTTGCTGATGGCAAAAATCATTGTGCCAGAGCGTCAAACACCAAGCGATTACAACAACATCGAGCTAGACAAATCAGAAGAAAGCAACGTGATCGACGCGCTAGCAAGCGGTGCGATGGGCGGTATGAAAGTCGCGGTTGCGGTAGGTACAATGCTGATCGCGTTTGTGAGTGTGATTGCGATGGTGAACACGGGTCTGGAAAACCTAGGCGAAATGTTCGGCTTTGCGGGTATCACGCTACAGGCAATCTTTGGCTACCTATTTGCTCCTCTTGCTTGGTTGATTGGTGTGCCTAGTCACGAAGTTCTAGCGGCTGGTTCTTACATCGGTCAGAAAATCGTAATGAACGAATTCGTGGCATTCATCGACTTCGTACAACATAAAGCAACGCTGACTGAACACACACAAGTGATCATCACGTTTGCGCTGTGTGGTTTCGCAAACATCGGTTCTATTGCCATTCAACTTGGTTCTATCGGTGTGATGGCTCCAGAGCGTCGTAAAGACGTAGCGAACATGGGTCTGAAAGCGGTAGCAGCAGGCACGCTAGCTAACCTAATGAGTGCATGTTTGGCGGGTATCTTTATCTCGCTATAAAGGAATGCCAGCACATAAAATACTTTAATGAAACCCGCCAATTTGGTGGGTTTTATTTTATTAGGCTACCGAATGAGAGGTTGGTTAAATATTTAAGAGTACATCGCTCTGTATTATTCATTTCTGAGTCATTTGCTCCTTATATCGAATAGTATTGCCGTACGGTTTGGGCTTACTTTCTAATTTGTTAATATGACAAGGAGGAAGAGCGTGACGTCAAAAGTCGTATCGGTGGTGCTTGCCGATAGAGAGCGGACAGGGCTAGGGCCTCTCACAGAAACATGTTGTAAATCGGTCACGCAGTTTGCGGGATCTCATCGTTTGATTGATTTTGCTTTAAGTAATCTGATTCAGGCAGGCGTTAAACGAAATCTGGTTTTGACCCGCTTTCATTGTGCTGCGTTGAACACTCACATCGAGCAGGCGTGGCAAAACTATCAAGCACGCATCGAAGTGCTTGAGCCGACTTATCCTCAAACTACTTATCCTCAAACAAGGCTCTTGCCTGCATTGGAACAAAATTGGACCGATGTACTGTTGCAGAATCTTGATTCGATCAATCATCCGACCGATGAGCATGTATTGTTGGTTGGTGGTGAGCAAATTCATCGCAACTACATTGCCTCGTTACTTCAATACCACCAAATCCAAAAAGCAGAACTGACTTTGGTTGTCGTACAGGTGCCAATCGAGCAAGCCTCGAAATATCATGTCGTAGAACTGGATGCTCAACGTCAAGTTGTGAGTATTCAACATCAACCAGAACATCCTGCAGAAATACCAAACAAGCCGGGCTTTGCCATGGTGCTGACAGAGAACTATCTCTTCCAACGTCCAGTGTTAGTAAAGGGATTGTTTACCAACGCGAAAAAGCTCGATGGTCAGCATGATCTGACTAAGGATATTGTTGGTCTAATGGCTCGTCGTGTGAAGGTTGAGTTGTTTGATCTCGGAGTTCTTTATTCAGAGCAAACGCCTATGTACTGGCATGGACTGAATAACGTTGACGACTATTGGCGTGCACAAATGATGTTGTTGACGGAAAACCACCGTTTGAAAAAATCTCAATCAGAGCTGCTATTAAGTGAAAAAGCGCAGTCAGATAGACCTTGTCAACGCAATGAAATTGATGGCATTAAAGTGCGCATTAAAGACAGTTACATCGCGTCAGGATGTAACATTGAAGGGGCTTGTTCTATCCGCTCAGTGATTGGTGTTGACTGTGACTTGGGCAGAAACAGTATCCTGCATGAAGCGGTGCTCATGGGGCGCTGCCAAGTTGGGGCGAATAGCCGAATTACCCGTGCAATCATCGAAGAAGATGTTCATATTGCTCCGGGCACGGTGATTGGTGAAAAACCGGAAAAAGACAGTGAGCAATTCTTTATTACCGAAGGTGGACTTGTGGTGATCCCAAGGGGCAGTCGTGTCGGGTTTGAAAGTGAACTTGCGCCTCTGCACGAGAATTACCCCGAAGGCGTTACAGCCAACACTTTCTAATAAAGGTATGGTGGTTTCTAAAGAAGGTTCTACCAAAAGACAATTTGTTGTCTATTCTAATTTATAAAGATAAATAAAATTCTAAATTACAATAAGTTGGCTAGGAGAGAGCATGCAGTTTGAACGCGCTCATTTTGCAGATGCACTAAAACATTTCAGGAAAAAATCTAAATATTCGCAAGATGCCTTGGCCGAGTTACTTTCTTCCGCTCATCGTGTGTTTTCAAGTTTGAATCAAGCCACACTCAGTCAGTGGGAAAGGGGGCGAATAGAACCGACATTGTTACGCCGCCTAGGTATCGCTCACTTCTTTCAGCAGCCTTATCATTACGATGAGCAAGAGCTAAAAAGCGTCAAGAAGGCATTGCAACACCCGGTTAACTTTCAGAACTTAAGCACTGTGTACGATTATGAGATTACTCATCGTAGCCATGTCGCTTTTGAAAAGCTGGACGAAGATGACAAACAGTTGATTTGTGAGTCACATCATCGACAAAACGGCAGTGCGGTGACGGATACATTAGACGCTCTGCACCTCACGCAACCAAAGGTATTTTGTTTCTACTACAAAAAGATGCTGGTGGGGCACATTCTTTATGAACAAAAGCAGAACGCGATTTATCTGGTGAGTGTGGTGTTCCTCACTAAAGCCATCCGAACGGCATTGCTTTCCCATATTGCTGAAATCAGTAAAGGTTTGACGGTTTACTTTCCGATCCGAGACCACAGTTTGAATCAGTTTATGGAAGACTGCTTTTTAGAGAAGTGTTGTTATAGCCACAGCGTCACGTTTTATGCAGGGACTAGTGAGCAGTTTTTTGAGAATCCGATGATCTTAAGCGTCATGCAAGGGTTTCAGGACTTTCGCTTAGTACGCTACGAGCAGGTAACAAAAAAGCAGAGTTAACCACTCTGCTTTTTATTTATTGCTGTTGTTCGTTTATCGCGACTGTTCGGTCTTCTTTGGCATGAGACCATAAGGCAGGGATTCGAAGGCGTAAGGCTGGTTTTTCACGGTTGGTGCTTGATGCACACCTTGCCAATCGAGCAGCATAATCGCTAGTACGTTGCGGTGTTCTCCGTATTTTAGATCGTAATCGCCTTCTACTGAGGGAATCATGCCTTGTTCGGTATTGATTGCGCCTTGAATGGCCTGACGTGTTTTATCAACCACCGGATCGTCATCCAAACCGGCCAACAAGAAAGTAATCCCAACCTCCGCTATCACGTCTTCTTTTGAACGCAGGATGATGGTGTCGATGTTGTCGCGAAAGTAGTCATAAATCCATTGATGATCCGCTTCATTCACCTGCTTTTGGTAGTATTGAGAATCGCCAAAGATGATGTGCGTCATGCCATAAATTTTGTTGCTGTATTGCTGAGGTGACAGCTTCTTGTCTTGGCTATCAGGATACGTGCTACGGAAGGCTTTGGTAAACTGCGCCACCACATCTTGCTCTCCAAGCTGTCGCAACCAATACACCTGATTCGCTAACTGCGCAGCCCATGCTTCAATCATCTCAGGATCAGTGGCGTATCGAGCGAAATCATAGCGGCGTAAGACACTTCTCAAGGTCTTATCTTGCTTGTGTTTTAAGCCATATTCATCTGCTCTCGCCATTGCCCCTAGCAAATCCACGCCTAAATAAAAATATTCTGGTTGGTGCTTGGTCACGGTATAGCGGCGCTGACCTCTCTCATCTTCTTGGTCGTGGTAATTCGCGAGGCGCTCTTCTGAATAGAGGAAGATCTGTTCTTGAGTGGTGACATCGCTGGCAAAATGGTTCAGGCGACTGGCGACCTGTGCCATGTCTGTCCAAACGGCTGGAAGGTATTTGTCATCTAAGGTTTGGCGATACATTCGAAGGCCAAAGTGCCCTTCACGAAACGCAGGCAGTGTGTAGAGCCGCGATTCATAGGTATCTTTAATTAACTGAGCGGATTGTGAATAGGTCAAAACAGGAGACTCTTGCGCGGCTTGCACTTGGAAAGCCAGTGAGCATGAAAGCAACACGGCTAAGCTGAGAGGTTTGATACGCATAAACACATTCCGTTAGAAAGCTAGAATTCAAACCTACCATCAATGCTTATTTGCTATGTAATAACTCAGTCAATAGTTGGTCACGATATGACGGAAAGTCAGATTAATACGTTCGCCTTTTGGTTTGGCTGTTTTTGGCACTGCATGCTTCCAGTGGTGCTGAAGCTCACCCGCCATAATAAGTAATGAACCATGGCTAAGTTCATATTCTATTTGGGTTTTACAATGTAAATTTCGCAGCAAAAATCGACGGGTTTCACCGAGGTTAATCGATGCGATAACAGGATTTCTCCCTAGTTCCGGCTCGTTATCTTGGTGCCATCCCATGGAGTCTTGTCCATTGCGATATAAGTTGGCTAATACTGAGTTGAACTGCACTTCAGCGATGGCTTCACTGCGCGACTTAAGTTCTGTCAGTTCAGGTGTCCAAGGATGTGGTGCCATGGTTAATCCTGAATAGGTGTAATCCACATCGCCATGCCAAGCTTGCAAGCGAGGTTGCAAGACAGAACGACCAAACATCATGATGCTTTCTTGTTGCCAAGGTAAGGTAGAGCGGAGTTGCGAAAAGTAGCGATCGGCGTCTAATTGACTCAGAAAGTTAGGGTCATAGTAGATCTTTCCCTGTGCTACTTCTTGCCAAAATGAGCTTTTAAATAAATCACCTTGTACTTGCATCTCACTTTACCTGTCTCATTTATAAAAAGGTTCGATATTTATTACCTTTCCGATAAGTATTGGTTATTCTTAAATTAAATAAGTATTTTAACAATAAATATTAAGCTTCGTGGCGAATCGCTACGAGCTAGTGGGGAACAAATGCGTTATTCACCCAGAAAACAGTGTTATTTTGCATTGTTCTTCCTCACTTTTTTTGCCTTGTCTGTTGGGGTTATCGAGCTGTTGCACCGAAACCAGCAAAACCTCCATCAAGAGCGAGTTCAAGTTGAGGCCAAAGAACAACTTTCCATTCTCCGTTCCAATTTGGAAGCGGAACTCATGGCTGACATCTACAACGCGAGCACACTTGCTACTCTCATCACTTTGCTACCCAATGAAGAAGAGCGCAAGCTGAATATCGCGGTTAACCGTATCCTGAACAAGAGTAAGCGCATTTCCGTTATTGGCATCGCGGAAAACGACATCGTTCGTTATCTCTTTCCTCTTCAAGGCAATGAGAGCGTTTTAGGGCTTGATTATCGCACCGTTCCTGAACAGTGGGTCCAAGTACAAAAGGCCAAAGACATTGAAGAGATATTCATAGCGGGGCCAGTTAAGCTGGTGCAAGGCGGGTTAGGGTTGATTGTGCGTGTGCCCGTATTTCGAGATCCGCCTTTTAATGATGATTATTGGGGGGTGATCAGCGCTGTTATTGATTTTGACAGCTTGCTCCGAGAAACCGGTGTGGTTGATTTCTCTTACCGCTATCACATGACTATCAGCGGGTACGATAGCGGAGGTGAATTCGGTGATGTGTTTTTCGGCAAGCCAAGCAAAAGCGGGCAAATATACGCAAAAGAGCAGGTTCACTTCCCATACGGAGGATGGAGCCTCGCCGTTTACTCGGATGACCGGTTAGAGCAGCAAGTGCCTTGGTATATTTTACAACTGGCTCGCTTAGTCGGTTATCCCATCGTGTTAGCGATGAGTATTGCGTTGATTGTGATTTACCGCTTATACATCGTCGCCGATAGCCGAGCGTTGCACGATGAGCTAACGCAATTGCCAAACCGACGCTACTTTATGCAGTCATACAAGCAACAGTTCGAAATTGCGAAGCGCTACAAAAAGCGTTACAGCTTCGCTTTGATCAACATCGATCTCGACCATTTCAAACACATTAACGATACCTATGGCCATGATGCGGGCGATAAAGTGCTGGTTGCGTGTGCGGATAGGATCAAAAGCAGTCTACGTCGATCTGACATCGTGGCGCGGATGGGCGGTGATGAGTTCTTGGTGGTTGTACACAATCCAAAGACGGAAGAGAACATTCAAGCCTTGTTGAAGAAACTGAGATTTGCATTGTGCTCAACGCCAGTTATCTATGACGAAGAGCTGATCTATTTACGAACCAGTATGGGCTACGCCATGTTTGATCCAGAAATGACCTCACCGCAGCAAATGATGAAAATCGCAGACGAGCGTATGTATCAACAAAAACACTATGGCGGGTAGCGTTTAAAACGAAGTAGGCTTGCAAAGCAACGTCTATAAGCGAAATGCAACGTTAGAATACAGACAGTTAGAGCCTCGTATACCTACGGGGCTTTTTCATTTTGACAGTCTTTCTTATTTAAACGCTGATTTGCTGATAAAGGGATTAGTAGCAATGTGTGCAGTAGCATATTTTGCATTGATTTGCATTTTGCAACTGCGATTTGCAAAATGTGTGCTCAATAAAGCACCAATATGCATCAAGATCGAAGAAAAAACGGAGTTTTAAAAGTTGGCACGCATCGTGCTTTATACAGAGTGACCCTTATTAAGCCGAGGGTCACCTAGCCAACTGACGTTGTTAGTGAATACACATTGTTCACAGATATATACCGCCAATCACCTTTATTGTGATTGGCGTTTTTTCTTTCTAGAGGTCAAGAATTTGCACCTCATCGCCCGCTTCCCCTGAATCGCCACATTTGTTGTAGCAGCTTGGCTGTCTTGGACACACCGCACCTCTCGAACAAATCAATCGAGCTTGAGTTTGAATCCCACGTTCAATCCAGTTGATGTTGAGTATCTTAGCTATGGTGGTGAGATCTTTCTTAATGTGCTGAGGAATCACAGTACTACCGCCTGACGATACACATAGAGATTTCAACTCTTCTGCAATCGCAATAGCATCGCCACCTTGGGCTGAAATCGCAGGGTTGAGGTCTATACCTGCACACAGAACACGATTGTTACCGGCAGGGTCGAAGACGTTGACCGATTCACAGCAGTAGATGCGTGGCTCATTGCCGACATTAAGAATCGAAATCTGCGCAGAGCTGGTATCCAATGGTTGGGATAAGCGACGGAATACCGCCCAATGCTGACAAGGGTCGTTTACCTTGCGCATGTTACCCCAAGGAAGCGGGATACCATTACCGCGATACACGGCTTTGAGTTTGCCAGGACCATAAGCATCGAAGTAATGCCAGTGTGGGTATGGCGACACCACGGTCATGCGACGCATTGCGACCGAAGGGGAGACGCCGGCTTTTTTATGAACATCGATTTCATAGCCAGAGCGGTCAAGCAACTGACGAAATGGCACTTTTGGGCAAAGCAAGGCGCCAGCAAAGAAGCTCGACTCAAAATCGCGCCATGCTTGCAAAATGTCTTGTGAATTGAGCTCAGAGTTCGAAACCTGGGAACCACTTTGCTCCCAGTTGTTCTGATGCCCAATAGACAGCACGTTACTCATACCGTCACTACTGTGCAGCACCCGATGGCCGATGTACACGGCTAAGTCGTACTTCAAACGTGTTGGGTAATCACGCATGCGTTTGTTGAGGTAAATCGTCCCTGGAGCTTCCATGAACGACGTGATCAACTGCTTGGCACTTACGCCAAGCTCATCAATCACATCTTGCGGTGCTCGGTCTACCCAGCGAATATCTAACCCCATACTTTTTGCAATGTCGATCAGATCTTCCACTGACAGATTAAGTCGCTTTAAGCCCACTTCTTCCGCTGCCCGTTCTAGATCTGGGAAGTGGTTTTGGTGGTTCTCTTGGTGTGCTCGAATCAAGAGATGGGCAAACTGACGCCCTGTGATACCAGTCTGGGAGAGCATTTCTGGTATCGCAATTTGCAGGATATCGTTAGAGAACAGGAAGCTAGGTTCGAGCGCCATCCCGTTAATGCCACCACGGTTACCTTTATTGGGCGTGATGGCTTCTAGCTCTGGCTCGTCGTCCAAAAACCAAGCGGGTTCTTTTTGGAAAACTTCGGCGATCACTTCCAACATATCGATGCTCGGTACGCGTTTTCCACGTTCGATCATCGACAGATAAGAAACCGACGGCGCGTATTCAGGATTGATCCTAACGCAACGCGCAGACAAATCTTCCATCGTTAAATGGTTATTCTTCCTTAGGTTACGAATTTTCGTCCCTAAGAAATGTGATTGGCGGATAAGACTTTTTGACACAGACATTTTGTAAAATTCACATTGTAAAATTTTTGTTGTGAAATTGTAGTCAAAATTTCGCTAGTCTACATAATGAGCAGGCAAGGAAATTAACCATCCACTTCACAGATTTGCCTGAAACTTAAACGGAAGTTTTAAGTTTTTACTCTAGGAAGAGTGTTTAAGTGCGAGGAAACGACGATGAATATGCTGAATTTCGATAAAAAAGACATCCAACAACAAGAACGCCCATTTATCGCTGAAGCCGTATTTGCCGTCGAGGCGGTAAGTGCTGAGCAGCAGAGCGAGAAACAAGTTAAGGCGAAGCAACTACTAGACCGTATGTTCCCACTGGAGAACGGTTCTCACCAAGATGTATCAAGCTACGTGATCGACTATCGCCATGTTATGGCTTACTTCAAAGACGGTACCCACAGCGGTCTGAAAAGCCCAAAGCATTTTGTAGCGTACACAGGTGAGAAAGAAGACCCTAAATCGATTCTGTTTAAAGACGAATCAGGTAGCCACGCAGAAGTGATGTTTGGTTGTCACAAAGGCACAGGTTGTGTGGAGTTGATGGACATCGACGATATCCAATTGGAGACACGCACCACCTTTAGCCCAGAACTAACCGGCAATGCACCAACTGCGATGCGCCACTGGATCAGCCTAATCAAAGGCGATAAGAAAGGTAAACCAATGGCATGCAGTGAAGACAAAGAATACACCGCGAAGAACGGCGATGATTACTTCCTAAGCTACTGCTACAGCATTGATTAATGATTTAAGAAACAAATAACAAGCCAGCCCAAGAAAGACAAAACCCCAAGCAAGCGCTTGGGGTTTTGTTTATATTTTTAGCCTGTGTGAATTGCTTTCGCTAGTTTGCTTTACTTGCGTTACAGCGGCATCACACGGTTGCGACCCAGTTGTTTTGCTTCGTAGAGCTGTTTATCCGCTTTGTTCACTAAGCTTTCTGGCGTATCACCCACTTCGAACTCCGCCACACCAAACGATGCGGTAATGCTTTGCACTTGAGTGCCAGAGCGTTTGTCACGGACACGAAGTTTCTCAATCATTCGACGCAAAGTGTCTGCGTATTGGCGCGCAATACGTAGCGACTTATTCGGGATAATCACGGCGAACTCTTCACCACCAAAACGATAGGCGCTGATACCATCACGGCAGCTTTGTTGCAGACGGCGCGCAATGGCTTTAATCACCGTATCGCCAAACAAATGGCCGTAGTTATCGTTAAACGCTTTGAAGTGATCAATATCCAACATCACCAAGGTCATTGCTTGGTTACTGTCGATCAGCATTTTCAGGTCGTTATCGAAAGCACGGCGGTTGTATAGGTTTGACAGACCATCAAACAGCGCGTCTTTTTGTACTTCCGCAAGCTGGTTTTTAAGACGGGAAATTTCTTCACTGGCCGTGGTGAGTTGGCTATTTAGGAATTTGGTGGAGTGGCGGATCTCGCGGGATTCAACAACAAGCTGACGCACAACATTCATCACTTCTTCGATGCTCAGGCTGTTGTCTTCAACTTTTTCTAGTTTGTTGAAGCTCTTGTCTACCATGTCTGAGAAGGATGAAGTATCCGTAATGGTGTCACTCATTGAGCTAGAGACTTCACCCAACAGCACTTCGACGTTCGTTTTGAGCTCTTCTAAGCTGGTTTCAGCTTTGCTCGCCACGTAGTTGTTGTAGAGCTGCTTATGCATAGCGGGGGGACAGACGTCATAATTCTCCAGAACCATATCTAACTCTTGGTTTAGTTCTGGGATCGTCTTGTCTACGTAGGTGTACCACAGCGCGTAGTTGGCAGGTGTCGCCGCTACGTGGTTCTTTATCATTAGTGGCACCGCTTTTTTTAGATTGGCGGTTGATTTCTTAAATTCGTCGGTCATTTCTGCGGTGTTACAAGCAAAATGGAATTAGGCTAAGGGTAACGGATATAAAACAATATCGCTTTAATTTTTGTCATTTTTGCTTGGTTTTCTTAAAAAAAATGAGCAAATAATCAAACAGTTTCATGAATGTAAGGTTTGATTATTAAATTTGATAAAATTATCCGTAACATTCTGTTTACTAAAGAGGTTTGTTTGATGGAGTTTTGAGCAATGTCGATGGCGCGCTGACCGTGACCAACGAAGATGCGTAAAAACTGGCATGTGCGCAATAGAAAAGAGCCAAAAGGAGCTTCTTTTGAACAAAACAATCGGACTGTACTGGTTTACCAACGATTTAAGATTGCACGACAATCCGCTCCTACGAAGAGCTTCTGCAGAAGTTGATATGCTTATCTGCATATACTGCTATCCAAAAGTGTCCTCCTATCTAAAGCAATACGCACAAGAGCCGGAGTTCGGGTTTGCCAAACAGCAGTTTTTGGATGAGTCGCTGCATTGCCTGAATTTGTCTTTGAATGCACTTAATCAGCGTTTGCAGGTTGTTGACTTACATCTATACCAAGCGATCAAGCACGCTGCTGACAAACTTGGCGTGACGCACCTTTATGTGGATGCTGTTGCTGGATCAGACGAGCAAGATGTGGTCGATAAGATTCAAGCAGAAGCGCCCCATTTAGTGGTTATTCAGAGAGAAGTACGTAGCTTGTTTTCTGTTGAAGATTTACCTTTTGAGCTTGAAGCGCTTCCTGATACCTTCACCAAGTTCCGAAAAAAGGTTGAGAAACTTGCTCTAACTGAACCTGTAGAAGCTGTAACAACGTTGCCTCCACTGCCAGATGGACTCGCACTGCCGACGTTGAGTTTGACCCGTGATGTCCAGCCAAGCCTGTTTACTGGTGGTGAGCGAGCAGGGCTTGAACATTGTCGTCAGTATTTTGCTTCAAAACTAGCAAGTGAATACAAACAAACGCGCAACGGTTTAGATGGTATGGATTACTCCACCAAGTTCTCTCCTTGGTTAGCTCATGGGTGTCTTTCTCCGAAAACCATTTATGCCATGTTGAAACGTTATGAAGCCGCGAATGGCGCAAATGATTCAACCTATTGGATTTACTTCGAACTGCTTTGGCGTGAATACTTTTATTGGTATGCCCGTCGATACAAACGGCAGCTGTTCCGATTCGGTGGCATCCAAAATCAAGCACCACTCACCAGCTTTTATGCGCACCGTTTTCAACAATGGAAGAAAGGTGAAACGCCATTTCCTATCGTGAACGCGTGTATGCACCAGCTTAATGAAACCGGTTATATGTCGAATCGTGGCAGACAGTTAGTCGCCAGTTGTTTAGTGCATGAGCTTGGCCTCGATTGGCGTTATGGCGCGGCGTACTTTGAGTCACAACTGGTTGATTACGATGTGGCATCGAACTGGGGAAACTGGCAATACTTAGCAGGCGTTGGTGCTGATCCGCGTGGTTCACGACAATTCAACCTCGAAAAGCAAACCGAAATGTACGATCCGCACATGGAGTTCATCGATAGGTGGCAAGGTCGTTGTGCTGGCGCGCATTTGGATAGTGTAGACATGGTCGATTGGCCGATTGTGATGGGCAGCAGTGATAAAGCTTCGTCATCGGAGAAACCGTAATGCAATTTGAAACCGTACGATTGATCTTGGGCGATCAACTCAACAGTGAGCACTCTTGGTTTCAGCAACCGGATAAGCAAGTGCTTTACCTGATTGCGGAGCTCAAACAAGAGAATACTTACGTCACGCACCATATTCAGAAAGTGTGTGCGTTCTTTTCTGCAATGGAACAGTTTGCGAAAGAGCGTCAGAGCGAAGGTCATCAAGTTCTGCACCTCACACTGGATGACACACAATCCTTCGACGATCTTGAGCAAGTCTTGCAACACTACGTAAGCGAAGTTGGTGCAAGTAAGTTTGAATATCAACGCCCCGATGAATACCGTTTACTAGAACAGTTAGCCAAACTAAAGCTTGATGGGGTCGTGGCACGTTGTGTCGATTCGGAACACTTTTTGTTGCCGTTTGAAGAAATAGAATCGCAGTTTCCTCAAGGCAAACACATCATGATGGAGCACTTTTATCGCCGCATGCGCAAGCGCTTCGACATCTTGATGCAAGACGGAAAACCCGTCGGTGGAAAATGGAATTACGACGCCAACAACCGTAACAAGCTCAAAGCCAAAGACATTGAACAACTGCCACAACCTTTGATGTTCAGTACCGATGTGCGCGATATTACTGAGCGGTTGGCACGACATGACATCAAAACCATCGGAAATCTTGAAGGGGAGTTGTTGTGGCCGATTAATCGCGCGCAAAGCCTCTCTTTACTCGCGCATTTCTGCCAAGTCTGTCTGCCGTTATTCGGACGTTTTCAAGATGCTATGACAGGTCAGCACTATGCTAAGTGGAGCCTGTATCACAGCCGAATTTCATTCTCGCTCAACAGCAAATTGCTGCACCCGAGAGAAGTCATTGATGCTTCACTCAAGGCATTTCACTCCAACGCGGACATCGACATCTCTCAAGTCGAAGGGTTTATTCGCCAAATCTTAGGATGGCGAGAGTACATCCGAGGCGTCTACTGGGCGAATATGCCTCATTACCCGAAAAAGAATGAGTTGGGCGCAGACAGAAAGCTGCCAGATTTCTTCTGGAATGGTGAAACTAAAATGGCCTGTATGCGTAATGCAATTGGTCAGTCCCTCGATTACGCCTATGCACACCACATTCAACGTTTGATGGTCACAGGTAACTTTTGTTTGCTAACCGAGATCGACCCAGATCAAGTGGATGAGTGGTATCTCGGTATCTATGTGGATGCAATTGAGTGGGTAGAAATGCCAAACACTCGTGGCATGGCATTGTTTGCGGATGGCGGCATTGTTGGCACCAAACCTTACGCGGCGAGTGGCTCTTACATCAACAAAATGAGCGATTACTGCAAGGGTTGCCATTACGACAATAAATCGCGCAGTGGAGAAGGGGCGTGTCCTTTTAACAGCTTGTATTGGCGCTTTATGAACAAGCACGACAAGCGTCTCGCAACCAACCCACGAATCGGGATGATTTTCCGCTCTTGGGACAACATGGAAGAACAGCAGCGCCAAGCGATACTTGATACCGCAGAGCACTACATAGAAAACGTGGAGAACTTGTGATGGAAATACTCATCGTCGGTGGCAATGGTGGAATTGGTTTGGCGATGGTTCAAGAAGCCGCAGCTCGGTTCCCTCAAGCGCACGTGCATGCCACTTATCGTAAGCAGCAACCAGATTGGCAACATCCAAATGTCGTTTGGCATCAAGTGGATGTATCGCAAGACGAGCAGGTAAAAGCGTTCAGTGAGCAGATTGAACACGTCGATTGGTTAGTGAACTGCGTTGGTATGTTGCACACCCAAGAGAAAGGCCCTGAGAAGAATCTTAATTCGCTCGACGCTGACTTTTTTCAGCAAACCATCACGGTTAATACTTTGCCAAGTTTATTGTTGGCGAAATACTTCACGCCCAAACTAAAACGCAGTACTGCACCTAAGTTTGCGACCATTTCGGCCAAAGTTGGCAGCATTAGCGATAATCAGTTAGGTGGTTGGTACAGCTATCGAGCATCGAAAGCCGCATTAAACATGTTCCTTAAAACCATGTCGATCGAATGGCAAAGAATGGTCAAACATGGCACGGTGCTTTCACTTCACCCTGGCACCACAGATACCGCTTTGTCGGCACCTTTTCAAACCAATGTCCCAGAGGGAAAGCTGTTTACACCAGAGCGAGTCGCCAAGGACTTATTAGGCTTGATAGAAAAAGCGACCCCGCAAGATAGCGGGGCATTTTGGGCTTATGATGGGACGTTATTGCCTTGGTAAGAGAACGCGTACAAACGTTAATACAAAGGAAATAACGATCTCCAGAGAGGTTCGGAGTGACCTACGTTTTCGTTGATTTATTTCTTCGGCAACGCTCAGAACAATAAACGATTTCCTCCCAATTTCGCGCCCACTTCTTTCTCCAAGAAAATGGGCGCTGACAGACCGGACAGACTTTCATGGGAAGGTTGGATTTAAAACCTTTCATCGCGCTGAATGTTCACTCCTAATTTGGTTTAAACAGTGGTTTAGCTACTTATCAAATAGGTACAGGTAATCGCCGTAGCCTAAACTCGCCATCTTGTTCACTGGTACAAACTCCATTGCGGCTGAGTTCATGCAGTAGCGTAATCCCGTTGGCTTAGGACCATCTTTAAATACATGGCCAATATGCGAATCACCAAACTTACTGCGGATCTCTGTGCGCGGATAAACCAGTTTAAAGTCGGTTTTCTCTACGATGTAGCCTGGGTTAATTGGTCTCGTAAAGCTTGGCCAACCTGTACCCGATTTGTACTTATCTGTTGATGAGAACAAAGGCTCACCAGTGACGATATCAACGTAAATGCCCGCTTCTTTGTTATCCCAATACTTGTTGTTAAAAGGACGCTCCGTACCTTCTTCTTGTGTCACGTAGTATTGAAGCTCAGTCAATTTAGCTTTGATTTCTTTGTCTGAAGGCTTTTCGTATACCTTCACTTTCGTCACCAACTCTTTTTCGTTGATAAGTTCACGCAGTGTTTTTGGGTTCTCTTTACGGTCTTCACCAAACACTTCGTCGAGATACTTATCGCGACCTGATGCGTAGCGGTAGTATTTGTACTTCAGGCTACTCTTCTTGTAGTAATCCTGATGGTACGACTCCGCAGGGTAAAACTTTTCAAACTCGATCAGTTCTGTTTTCAACGGTTTTGGATAGATCATCGCCTTGTCGATTTCCATCATAAACTGCTCAGCAATCTGCTTTTGCTCCGCATTATGATAGAAGATCGCCGGGCGGTATTGGGGACCACGGTCGACGAATGAGCCTTTGTCGTCAGTCGGGTCGATATGGCGGAAGAAGTAGTCCAGCACTTGTTCGTAGTTTACGACAGCAGGATCGTACTTCACCTCAATCACTTCAATATGGCCAGATTTGCCAGAAGAGACTTGTCGATAAGTCGGGTTTTCTAAATCACCGCCTGAGTAACCAGAGACAACATCTAACACGCCAGGCAATTGTTCTAAATCGGATTCGGTACACCAGAAGCAGCCACCTGCAAGTGTTGCGATGTCGGTTTTACCAGATGCGTTCATCTTATCCATGGTATCGGCGGTACCTGTTTTACTTAGCAAGATGAACAGTACAGGGAGTGTGAATGAGAATCCCACCAATAGCTTAGATACTTTCTTCATAACTTCCTCAAACGTCATTTTTCTCAATGAATGTTACGTAAGAAGACAGAAGTAAGAGCGAAAAAATTGCAGTGATTACGAAAAATTCTTTGCCCTTTCTCACAACAGGGCTACAGTAACGGCACGAAACAAGCGCTCATTGGTAGAAGGTTTCCGATGAGGCAAAAGCAATAATGAGGGAAACCATGCAAGCAGAAGTAAAATGGGTCGAAGACTTTAAATTCCTCGGTCAGTCTCAATCTGGTCACTCAGTCGTGATGGATGGCAATGGCGGTGCAACGGCACCAAGCCCAATGGAAATGGTGTTGATGGCTGCTGGTGGTTGTAGCTCTGTGGACGTTGTTGATGGTCTAAAATCAGCGGGCCAGAAAGTGGCTTCTGTCAACGCGAAACTCACCACTGAACGTCGTGAAACCGCGCCACGTATCTTTACTCAGGTGAACATTCACTTTGAAGTCTCTGGTGAAGCACTAGACCCAGAAATCGTAGCTAAAGTGGCGGCGGACTCATTAGAAAAATACTGCTCAGTATGTCTAATGTTGGGCGAAGGCGTTGAGATGACTCACAGCTGGGAAATCGTATAACTCCGACGTGACACATCGACAAAATAGGAAAGAGAAAAGCACGTGCTTTTCTCTTTTTTTATTCCTCTTTTACGCTAATCTATCTTGGTCAAAAGTTGTAGGAATGATCCAGTGACCGAATTAGAAAAAATGATGTCTGGCCAAGTGTTTAACGGTACAGACGAAGAGATCGAAGCGATCCGCACTCACGCAACTCATGCGTTGAAGGCCTTCAATAACAATACCGACGAATCTCAACGTGATGCTTTGCAAAAGGATCTGTTTGGTAAAGTTGGGATGAGTATGGTCCGAGCACCGTTCCATTGTGAGTTTGGTAAGACGATTGAAATCGGTGAAGAGACCTTCATCAATATGAATGTCGTCATGCTTGACGGAGCCAAAATCACCATTGGTAGCCACGTACTTATCGGCCCTAGTGTGCAACTTTACACAGCATCACATTCGTTGGATTACCGTAGCCGACTTAAGTGGGAAACGTTTTGTAAACCAATCACTATTGAAGATAGTGTTTGGATTGGTGGCAACTCGGTGATCAACCAAGGGGTAACCATTGGTGCTCGCTCAGTCATTGCTGCTAACTCAGTGGTAAACAGCGATGTTCCACCAGATTGTCTATATGGAGGTACGCCTGCCAAATTGATTCGTCGCTTAAACGAGGATGAGTAATCACACATACTCACGGCGCTTATTCTCATAATCAATAAGCGCTTGTTTACATATTGGTTTCATTAATTTATAAATTTCATGTGCTTATGTTTGTTGCCTGCGAAATTTGTAAGAAGAATGTATGAAGCTGAAAGTTGTAAGTATTTGCTTAATTGTGGTGGCGGTGTTCGCGAGTGCTCGCATCTCTTTTGATGCCCAAAAGCTCGTGCTTCCGCAATGTCCCCAAGAAGAAAAAGTCGAGACTTGGGTTCAATTCGTATTTGACTACTCCATTCTCAGCGATTTCGATATAGAAGCATTGGAAGCACGAATCGAGGAAGACCTAGCCTTTTCAAATCTTATCCTCTCAAACTCATGTATCCCCATGGTTCGTAAGAGTGCTGGTTATGAATTCTTCGATGCTCGCAACGCGAAGCCAGCGGACATGTTGTCCTCACATTATGAACTTAATCTGCAACACCGCAATTTGTTGGAACGCGCGTACCAAGAGCCAAACTTCTATGTTGTGCTAGTCCTAAGTGAAGACAACAGTTACTTTGATTTTGAGTACAAAATCGCCGAAACGTGGGTCGATCTGTTTCCTAACTTTGTGGTTTCTGATGTACGAGCTGCTCCATTCGCCTTGGAGCATGAGCTAGGGCATTTAGCGTGGGCACAACATGATTTAAAAACACTGTCATCTCAGCTTCAGAGTAGAACACTCAACTCCATGACGACGGAGGATAACCAATCACAGCTTAAGCGTTATGCTCATGCTGCTTTGTGTGGTGATTCTGGAACCATCATGAGCTACTCAGAGAACCTCCTACCTGTGTATTCCAGCCCAAATATTACCTATCAAGGTCAAGCCTGTGGGGACGTTGAAACCGCCGACAATGCTCGACTGTTAACTGAGTATGCGCGAGCGCTGAGGGGAAAGGTCAGTGCGAGGCTTTAGCGAGACAATTTTTAGAAAACAGAATCGATTTCAAGGAGCTTATTATGTCTAAAAAGACGGAAGTTGTTATGTGTCCTTCGTGTGGTGTGGAAACGCATCATGTTGTGGTGTTGGTTAGAAAGAAAAGTGCTTTTGAGGGAGATAAGAATCGCAGTAAGAAGGAGTTCATTTCTGGTTTTCTAAAAAGCACAGTCTTTGGTGCTTTCCTTGCATCTATGGATGAGTTCTCTCGTCATCTAATCTGCGAAAACTGCGGAAACAAGATCATTCAAGATTGATCGTTATAGTCCTCCTACCAATCAAACAAAAATGAGCTCCAATTTGAGCTCATTTTTTATCGATGCCTGTTACTTAAGAATGGAAGATCACTTGCTCGTCTTCCGTCATTACCAGCGTCGCTTTGTTTTGCTCGATAAGCTGCGCGGCATAAGAAGGCGTCACAGCTTGCATCTCGCCTTTTGCTTTTAGCGTCAGTGATTCCCACGCTTGGTCACGATATTTACCCGCTTGGGTGTATTGAATCAGTACTTTCATAGCTTCACACTCCGGTGTGGTTGACGTGCTACTTAAGTTAGCGCTCCTATGATGGTTGCGCACCTGTTAAAAATGAAACATTAGATTAACCAAATAAGACGATATGCCATTTTGAATAAATCGCAGTATTGACAGGTTAAGTTAATGGTATTAACTTAACGATATTAACTTAATGGTGTTAACTATTTATTTTGAGACAATGATGAACGAAAAAAGCAGCAAAGGGCGTCCTGCACAAATTTCTAGAAAAGAAGTGGTTGAGTGTGCCTTAAACCTAGGGCTAGAAAATGTAAGCATGCATGCACTTGGCAAACAATTGGGGGTCAGCGCGACGGCACTGTACCGACATGTTGGCTCTAAAGAAGCCTTGGTCGATTTATGTTGTGACTATGTACTAGAGAAAGTCGCCTTGCCGCAAGAGAAAGACTGGGAAGCATACCTTTACGCGTTTGCAAAAAACTTCAGACAAGCACTTATGTCTATTCCAGGTTCGGTCGCGTTTATTCGCCATAGTCAAAGCTTTACGCCCGCTTCAAGCATCATCGTCAACGATGTCTTAGGTATCTTCAGAGAGGCCAAATTTGAAGCAGAAGTTGGTTTTATGGCGTTTGCGAGTGTGTATACGCGAGTGACGGACATTGTTGAGCATCAAGAACAAGCTGCACGTAATGAACCGCAATCTTTTCCTGAATTGGACGCCGAGCAACTGCCTCATTTTGCGTGGTTAATGAGTCAAGCTAAGCCCGTGGACTATGACAAGTACTTCGATGATGGTATTCGAATCACGATCGAAGGTCTCAAAGCCGTTTACAAATAGAACGCATTACTCGAGAGGTGAATATGTCGTCATACATTGATAACGCGATCGGTGGTTGGATTCGCAATGCTGAAAAAACAGGTGAGCTGAAAGACAACCCTTACAGAGGCAAAAAGCTCGACCTTGAAGACTACTTTAAAACACCCGCTGAGCACCGAATGGGTATGAAGATTCTTAAAGACGCAAACTGCCTGCCGCCAGCGGTGCAAATGATGCAGCTTATCGAGAAGAAGCAGAAAGAATTCGAAAGCTCAGAAGATCCTGAAACGAAAGAAGTGCTGAGAAAGGAAATTATGGCGCTTAAGTTGAAGAAAGATCTTCTGATTGAGGCTAATAACTGATCTCAGCAAAACATGTGTATTCGTCAGTGGGTATTCAAATCGATCAATAGCGATCCCAATACGGTGTATCAGTGCCGAGCTTTTCGCTGATGAAGTCGATGAACACACGTACTTTCAATGGCATGTGTTTGCGCTCTGGAAACACCGCATAGATGGCATGCTCAGGGAGAGAGAACTCTTCCATCAGCGGTTTTAAGTTACCGGCTGCAAAGTCTTTCGCGGCGATGAAAGTCGGTAATTGCGCGATGCCAGACCCTCTTAAGAGCAATTGGCGAATTGCTTCGCTGTTGTTGACCACAAAGTTGCCCTTCGGCAGTACCTTGTATTCGTTGCCGCTGTTGATGAACATCCACTCGACGCCGCCTCGGAAATACGAATAACGCAAACAGTTGTGTGTCACCAAATCGCTTGGTTTGGTTGGTACGCCAAACTCTTCTAGGTATTCTGGAGAGGCACACAGCACGCTTTTACACGGAGCAAGGCGCTTAGCGACAAGGTTAGAAGTCGCAAGTTCGCCAATGCGAATCCCCAAGTCAAAGCCTTGTTCGACCAAATCCACCATGGCGTCTTCTAGCTGCAAATCGACCTCAATTTTCGGATAACGTGCAAGAAATTCGCTGATAAGTGGCGCAACGTGCAAAACACCGAAAGACATGGGTGCAGTGATTTTAAGCCTGCCTTGCGGTGAGCCTTGCAATTCAGAAACGGCATCGACACCTTGTTGAGCAAGATTCACTGCTTGTGAAGCGTACTCGAAGTATCGGCGTCCAGCTTCGGTTAGGCTGAGTTTTCTCGTAGTGCGATTAAGCAAGCGAATGCCAAGGTCATCTTCGAGTTGATTAATGCGTTTGCTTATCGCCGATTTAGTCAGGTTTAACTGCTTGGCGGCAAGGGAAAAGCTGCCACATTCTACGACAGCGACAAATACTGGCAGTGACGCAATGGCATTCACGGCGTGCTCCTAGGTTATTGGGGGTTATCTATTATTAATTTTATTGTTGAGAAAAACGATACAATCATTTTCCAATTATAGAGATTATCTTCAAGAAGAAAACAATTAGACTATGCGGCAGAAAACGACCTGGATATTGGAAAGAAGAAAATGAAATACGATTGGATCTTGTTTGACGCTGACGAAACCTTGTTTCACTTTGATGCCTTCAAAGGTTTGCAGCTGATGTTTTCTCGCAAAGGCGTAGATTTCACCGAGCAAGATTTTGCCCACTACCAAACGGTCAACAAGCCACTTTGGGTAGATTACCAAGATGGTAAAGTGACGGCAGATGAGCTCAAGCACAAACGCTTTACTGAGTGGGCCGAAAAGCTCAATACCACAACGGCGGATCTCAACACTGCATTCTTAGAAGCGATGGCAGATATCTGTACTTTGTTGCCGGGTGCGAAAGAGTTGATGGAAGCGCTGCAAGGTAAAGCCAAAATGGGCATCATCACCAATGGTTTTACTGAACTGCAAGCGATTCGCCTAGAACGTACAGGTATGAGCGATTACTTCGAGCACGTGGTGATTTCTGAGCAAGTTGGTATTGCTAAGCCGGATCTGGGTATTTTTGAATACGCGATGACGCAAATGGGCAACCCATGTAAGACGCGCGTGTTGATGGTGGGCGACAATCTGCACTCTGATATCTTGGGCGGTAACAACTTTGGCATTGAAACGTGTTGGTTGAACACCACAGGTGCGAGTGTGGATGAGCGTATTGCACCAAGCTACACGGTGGAATCGTTGAACGAGCTTAAGAACATCCTTGTGGCTTAAGCGAACGAATAATCAAAAAAAAGCGCTGATTTCTCAGCGCTTTTTTGTTTCTATCGATGCTGTTTTGTATTCATCGAACTTGCTTATTAGCTAGCGTTGTTTTCCGCCAATTCACGTTGTGCTTGTTGTTCTTTCTCGCCAAGTTTGAAGTAAATCTTACCGACGATGACTTCTGAAATCAGGATAGTAAACACCACCGCAAAGAAGGCGACGACACCGTTCCAAGGACCA
Organism: Vibrio sp. B172a; assembly: GCF_030248355.1. Taxonomy (NCBI): domain Bacteria; kingdom Pseudomonadati; phylum Pseudomonadota; class Gammaproteobacteria; order Vibrionales; family Vibrionaceae; genus Vibrio; species Vibrio sp. B172a. The sequence continues at coordinate 79,635 of NZ_JAHGAC010000002.1, forward strand.
CTAAAGTCAACCTTGTCACCGAACAGAATGTTAATAGCTTCTAGCATCACGAACTTCGAACCGACCAAGATAACGTAAGTCGAGATACCACGGTAAATCTTAGGTGCCGTACCCGGTTTCGATTTAAAGTACTCTGCGATTTTGTGTTCCGCTTTGATAGACAGCTTCAAGAGCAACTGAAGCAATAATGCCGCGGCGAAAGAAATCGTAAATGAATCAATGGTTACGAAATCCCAATATTCGTCATAGAAGTTCAGTACCGTAAGGTCTACCAATACCGCCAAGGTATAACCAACAAACAGACGTTGTGGAGTGTTGAAACCGTAGACTTTATCCGATGCGCTCATAAGAACCCTCAATCAATAATGAACAAGTTTGCAAAGCCATGCCTTGCGTCGATGGGTTAACTATATGAGTTCCTCGAATTGAAAACTTGCCATTTCGCGCCATCCTAATCATTGCGATGAATGATTGTTTTGATTGGATATATTGAATACCAATAAGCGCGTTGAATTTGAAAACCGTCTACAAACTGACACGCAAACAGCGTTAGAATGGCTTCTAATCCAATAACTAATTTCGAAGAATCAAGCAGTAAGGACTCTCATGGCAGACATCAAGCAGCTCGACAGCAAAGTGGTGTATCAAAACAAATGGATGACGGTACGTGAAGATAAAATCCAACGTCCTAGTGGAGCAGAGGGCATCTACGGTGTGGTCGACAAGCCAGACTGTGCAGCGATTCTGGCTATCGATAACGGCGTGATTCACTTAGTACAGCAGTTTCGTTACACCGTAGGTCAACGTTGCTGGGAAATCCCGCAAGGGGCGTGGGAATCAAATCCAGATGCGGATCATCTTGAGCTAGCAAAAGGTGAGCTTCGAGAAGAGACAGGCATGCAGGCCAATAAGATGGAGTACGTTGGTGCGCAGTTCATCGCTTATGGGTTCTTAAACCAAACTTGCCATGTGTATTTCGCGAGTGAGTTAGCCGAAGTGGGCAATCAGCTAGACAGTGAAGAAGAAGACTTGATCACGCGCTCGTTCTCAGTTGAAGCGTTCGAGCAAATGATGATAGACGGCGAAATCAAAGACTGCGTCACCATTGCGGCTTATGGTTTAGCGAAATTGAAAGGCTTGGTATAAGCAAAACGAAGCTTTTAAGTTGCCCAAGGTGATAAGCTAAAAGGCTCGTGATGAGCCTTTTTGTGGTTAATATTGAGATGACTTAGCGTCGCTTTTTATTGCCTCAGGTGCTTATCGTCACAGATGTTGGCGTGATGCTATTCGCCGCCACCATCCCCACCGCCATCTCCTCCATCAGCATCGAAATCATCCGAATCAGTAGCGGGCTGTTGTTTGTGGCTGTCTTGAATCTCCGCGTAAGTCAGTAAAGCGCTGACGCTCACAAGATCTGTCGCTTGGTCAAACAAAGCAAGTGAGACTTCTGATTGGAAGTCAGCATGTTCACCTAGCTCTTGGCTTAGGCCCATCGGCACGTAAGCAGCTTGGCTAATCAACATGCCGTATGCGATCAGGGTAAAGGCATCATCTGTCTTGCCATTTTCTTTCAGTGCCCAATCGATCTCTTCCTTCGAGTAATCTGCTTTCTCACCATACTTGAGTGCTAGTTTTGGCGTGATGTCCTTTGCGACCTCGCGAATTTGGCGGTTTCGTTTCCAATTTCCAAACATAAAACTTCCTTTTCTATGGGTGGTGAACGTTATGGTTATCGCTTCTCTAGCACTTCAATCAGCTCATATCGATACAAGCTCGCATCGGCTGGTGCATTCTCTGGTGTAAATCGCTGAGTGCGTTTGATTTTTAAGGTGTACTCGGAACCTGATTCAAATTCAAAACCGTCGATTTGGTCATAGAAGTAGCTACCATCGACCACCATGCATTTCATTGGCCCGACGCCCACACAGTCCACCAGTTCTGAACCTACATTAACGGTCATGACTTTTGCGGTGTCATCGGATTCGTGTTGAGCACAGCCAAATAGCGCTGCTGCCATCATAGGCAACACAACATAGCGTTTTAGATTCATTCTTTGCTCCTTAAAGGGTTACCAAATCATCATAGCAAGATTGACGAAAAGTGATGGTAAACCCGCGATAAAAAAGATAAACCCACCCTAACAATTTTTGCTTGTGTCTGTCTCTAAACGCTGTTTGTAGAACCCGACACTGTGCATTCTCGTTGTAGAGACGATTACTCATCGGGAAAAGGGATTGTGAGGATGAGCTTGAACTTTGCGATGGTGGCTTTATAGTATTCCATTCACAAACCTTTTGGCGGAGCAGTAACGTGAAATTATTGGCAGATAAAACGGGCGAGCAATTCTTGCAGATTCTAGATGAGCAAGGTGACGCGCTAACGGTGCAATTCATCTCCAATGAAGGTGAGCCAAAAGGACAGCCATTCAAAGATTCTCTCAAAGGGCTGAAGTTGGCAGGATGGTCTCATCGAACAACGTCGACTGCGATTGGTATCTCTCGATTCAAAAAGGGTTATCTAGAGGATGCGCATGTGAGCTTTGCGCTGCATCGTTTGTATCCATTGGGACGCAAAGTCAAACTGCCAAGCGGCGAGATTGTGCAAATCGCCAGCTACGCCAATACCCACGCAGATGGCTATTACATGTTTGTTCGCCACGATGATGAGCAAGAGTTGGTGCGCATGAAGATGTCACCAGATTGGCTGTTAATGCCATCAGAGAAGTTACTTGCTCTGCCGTATTATCCGCGCCCTCGCACTCAACAAGAGCTTAACGTGATCGACGATTTCGACAAATGGGCTGGTGGCTTTTAATCGCCAGTCTGCCGATAATCAAACCCAAATCGCGCTAAGTAGTGCCAGACTTTCTTCAAATCTTGCTCGTCAAACGTTTTTGCTTTTACCGCTTCACCAATAATACGTGGTGTTAGCATGCCTTTTTCTGCAACTTGATCGGCGATGTCTAAAATGGCTTGTCCTCGGTAGTCTGGATAAAGATTGATGTCTTCTGTTGAGACACAAAAACCACTGTGCCAACGAATTTCAACTGGCAATTCACGAGCGTAATCTTCTACCTCTGTGTCTTTAAATGAAGGGTCGAGCACCAAGGCTTGAATATCTTCCTCCAAGCGCAAATCGCCGTGGATTTGAGTTTCGATATAGGCGTCCAACCTGTCAGGCGCTTGTGCGTTTAACTCATCCAACAAGGGTTGAACACGTTCAATGGTGGCGAAGTGCTCTGGCTCGAAGAAGCTATCTGGATAGCAGAATGTCGCTCGCTTGCTGATCTCTGGTTTCAATAAGAAGTAGCTCGAACCAAATCGGGGTGAAGCGCCAACGTTTGAACCTGAGAAGTTTAACGCGCCATACTTTGGGCGTTGATTTGGTTGGCTATTGTCGTAAACCCCATCAAACACACGTTGCTCCCAACGCCAACGCTCTCCACCTTCGTAAGCCGTCAGTCCGCCATTGCTTGTACCGGTTTCAAATTGGGATTTGAGCGTGCCATCTTGGGCTATTGCCATAAGCAAAGGCTCGCCCTTAGAAGTGGTTCGATCGGGATGAAAGTTGATGGTCACTGCGAAAGGATGTGATTGCGGCGCTCCTGCGGATTTCGAGCGAATCACATCAAGAGCACGTTGAGTTAATGGATGATCGAGCACGACATTGACCTCTGATTTTTCTTTCAACTTACCGAGTTTATCCGTGCGGTGCAATTGGCAGATTTAGCTTTTCTCACCATCCTGTGGCCAGTCGCGAACGTGCACATCCATTTGTGGGAAGGCGATTTCGATGTCGTTCTCTTTGAACAGCTTATCGATGTTTTTGTTGATGATGTGAATGGTCGATAAGCGGTGATCGATGGAGTTAATGTGCACACGCAGCTCGAAATCCAAGCTGCTTGCTCCGAACGCTAAGAAAAAGACTGACGGAGACGGATCGTTCAACACTAATGGGTGATCTTCCGCTACTTGATACAACAACTCTTCGACTTTTTCGACATCAGAGCCGTACGCCACGCCAATTGGAATCACAATACGAGTGATTGAATCGGTGAGTGACCAGTTGATGAGCTTTTCGGTAATGAAGGTTTTGTTCGGCACCACAATCTCTTTATTGTCCCAATCGATGATGGTGGTTGCGCGAGTTTGGATTTTGCTCACTGTGCCTGATAGGTCATTGATGGTGACGATATCACCAATACGAATTGGGCGCTCAAACAACAAGATCAAACCAGAGATAAAGTTTGCGAAGATTTCTTGTAGACCGAAGCCTAAGCCAACACCAAATGCTGCCACGAGCCATTGTAGGCGCGACCACTGAAAGCCAAGAATGGCGAAAGCAGACAGCACACCCGTCATCAAAATCAGATAGCGAAGCAAAGTGGTCACCGCGTAGCCCGTGCCAGGAGATAACTCTAAACGGCGCAGAATCAGCAGCTCCAGAATACCCGGTAGGTTGCGCACGCCAACAAAGGTAACTAGCAAGGTGATCAGCGCATAAATCAAAGATTGTAGCGTCACGTCAACCAAGGTCGAACTGCCGCTGACCACTTCACTGACTTGCCACACCACCACTTTATCGAGCCAACTGGTCATCTCTAACGCACTCGACCATAAAGTCAGAACCGCAATTACCAAACCAATCAAGGATAAACCGCGCAACAGTGTCATGGATTGTTCGCTGATCTGCTCGCTCCCTAAGCCTTGCTCTTCCACTTCCGGGAAGTTTTCTCTGAGTTCGGCTATTTCCGGTGGTTCGTCTGCTTGTTCTTGTTGCTGAGCAATTAGCTCTTCACGGCGCGCCAGTAGGCGTTGGTAATTAAGTTGACGGTGTTCGAGTTTGAGCCAGCGTTCGCCAAGCTGATACGTAAACAAGACGCCAAGCACGACAAACAGGGTGAGTTGCTGGTAAATGAGCAACAGCCATGCAGCAATGTACAAACCCATCAACGCCATAATGATGATGGCAATGAAGGAACCGAGGATCATCACCTTAAGCAGCAACAATCCAAGTCCGCGATTGAGTGGAACAGGTAGTGTCGATGGGATGCGATCAGACTTAAGTAAAGCGCCATACACCATCGTCATGCCGACCATTAGCATTAGGAAGAACAGGCGAGATATTTCTGCTTCTTGGTCGCCGGCAACCAACTCTGCAAAGAAGATCAATAAAAGGAAGAGGGCAAATGGAAAACGCAGGCGGTTACTCTGCTTATGAACATAATCACAAATGCGTTCTGGCCAATTTAGGTGCAACTCCAACAAGCCTTTTTTCGAGCTCATGGCGTAAATCAATTCGATCACAAACAAGGCAGAAGCACTGGCAACGATCAGCATTTTGGATTCGGTTGCGTTGGGAGCCGGCCACAGCCAGAACAGCGCTGCTGCGGTGATGGCATACCAAAGTGGCAAAATCACGGCTCGACACATCGCCATAAACAGCAGTGAAATACTGTTTTGGAAGCGGTCCTTGAGCGGGTGGCCAAACACCTTTTTGTATTCATGACGAAGTCGAGTCGTACGACGAACCACACGACGCCCCAGATAAAACAACACCAGTGTGTAGAAAACAAACGCACCACCCACCATTTTGAGTTGGTCAGGATTGACCTCATCTTGCAGGGTTTTCAATGGGGTTTTGGTGCCAAACCAAATCTCTTTATCGAAGTCAGTCAGATGCTGCCAGAAAGGCACATTACTGCGTGTCCAAAGTTGTTGTTCACGTAAGAATGCTCGCGCATTTTCGACTTCGATGGCGTACTGGTTGATGGTCAGTTGCAGTTTTCCTAAGGCGATAATGAGTTTTTCATAATCTTGTGAGAGCTGTTCAACTAACTCGTGTGATAAGGTTTCTAAACGGTCTGGAACTTTGGCATTGGATTGCGTTGCACGAACGGCATCTTCAAGCGCAAAATCATCCAGCAACTGGCTGATTTCGTATTTGCGGATGTGAGCATTGGCAATCTCATCGGGTATGGTCTTGTTTTGAATTTGGTTTGGCAAACGCTGTAGCTGAGCGCGAATCGAAGCGCCAAATGCGGTGCTGTCTCGCAGCCATGATAGGTTTTCTTTGATTAGGCGCTGTTCTTCCGACAAGCTTCGGCGCTCTGATTCAAACTTTTGTCCAGCAATGCGTGCTTGGTCGATTTCTACCAACACTTGTTCTAGCTCTAACGTGTACTGACGAAGCTGCTCGATGAGTCGCTGTTTCTCCACGTCAGATTCATCGGCTTTCGCGCTTAGCTCTCGCGCTTCGGCAATCAAACCTCTTACCGATTCTTGTTCAACTCGGGTGAGCTTGTCTTGCAGTTCAATCAGCATGGGAGAGGCTAACTGAAGCTTCTTCGCCAACAATTGCTGTTCTAATCGCACAAGCTCTGTGCGCTCATCCAAACTTTGTAGCTCGGCGGTCATCACCTCTTTTTGTAACTTAAGGTAGGTGAGATTCGCGGTCTCTAACCATTGATCTATCTCTGCGCCGTTTTCACTTTTGACCAATGAAGCTTGCTCGATTTGTTGATTCAATTGAGCCAAAGATACGGGAAGGGAGGTTCTTGCTGCGTTAAGTTGTTTGGTCTTTTCAGCATTCGCTTGTGAAGTGGTGCGCCATTCACTCATCGCTGCCTGAAGTGACGCTATGGATTGGGATAGGTCGCTATAACTATTGAGCTGCTTGGCCTTGAACATGTCGAGCTTTTCGGCTTCTTCGATTTGTTTGAGAAGACGTTCTCGCTGCAAGGGGAACTGGCTAATGATTTTTCGGTAATCGTCACGCGATGCTTTCTGTGCGTCGAACCCTGTAATTTGATTGAGTAGAGTTTCGTACTGACCAATCAGCGTGTCGTTTTTTGGTGACTCCGCGTTCAAGCGTGCGATTTCGCTTTTCAGAAAGTCGGTTTCGGGTAGGGTTTGCGCGACGGTGACAAAGGAAATCAGCAATAACAACACAGCGGTTAAGCAACGCAAGCTGCGGGCAAACATCGGCTTTCTCATTCCCTTCACACCAACCTCGACTCTGAATTTATTGAGTAGAAATAAGTGTATACGCTAGATGGAATGTACGCCTGTTTTGACAAAAAATCCCCGAGCGCACCAGAAGCAAAGCACTCGGGGATAAACTAAAAAAAGATAGTTGGGGGGGTTAAGCGACCGCTTTTTCGCCAAGGGCGCGTAGGTCTTGCATGGTGTCTGCGTAGCTCTTTGGTTTACCAAACAGACCCGCAGTACCAAGAATAAAGTACTCCACTTTGTCGCTCAGACGTTCAATCACTTCTGGGCTGATCGCGCCGTCAATGGCGATCTTAGTGTTGGTGCCTTTCGTTTCGATCATTTCGATAATACGCTCGATGCGGTTGTAAGCATTTGGAATAAAGGCTTGTCCTGCAAAACCAGGGTTTACCGACATCACCAAAATCACGTCCGTCACATCCAGTACGTCTTCAATTGCGCTCAATGGCGTACCTGGGTTGATTGCTAAGCCAGACTTAATGCCTTTCGCTTGGATGTTACCGAGTGAACGATGCAGGTGCGGTGGCGCTTCTGCGTGGATGTACATCAGCTTAGGGCCTAGTGCTGCAAACAAGTCGATGAACTGGTCTGGATCCGACAACATTAGGTGCACATCGTATTCGATGTCCGTTAGGTTACGAATTGCTTTGATGTCTTCTGGCCCAAGCGCGAAGTTTGGTACAAAGTGACCGTCCATCACATCAATATGCAGCATATCGACGTTTGCTTTTTCTAGCTCTTTCAGCTCGCTTGCCAACTTAGAGAAGTCGACACACATCATTGAAGGACAAAACTTAGCCATCTTATCGCTCCTCAATTTCTGCAATTTGGTTTACACGGTTCTGATGACGACCACCTTCGAACTCTGCTTCTAACCAGCTATCGATGATCATTTTTGCTAGCTCAATACCGATAACACGAGAGCCGAACGCAAGGATGTTGGTGTTGTTGTGCTGTTTAGATAGCTGTGCCGTGTATGGATCGCTACAAACGACAGCGCGAATGCCCGGAACTTTGTTTGCTGCTAGCGAAATGCCAACACCTGTACCGCAAATCAAAAGACCTTGGTCTGCATCGCCACTTGTTACCGCTTTCGCGACGGCTAAACCGTATTGAGGGTAGTCAGTACGCTCTGCTGAATGCGTGCCGAAATCAATCACTTCAATACCTTTACTTTCTAAGTGTTTGATAACCAATTCTTTATGTTCGATCCCTACATGATCACAACCGATAGCAATTTTCATATTCGTAACTCTCAAGCGTTCAGATTTGCTTTAAAGTTTACAAATAAAATCACAACTGTAAACAGTGAATTTAATTGAAACTCACCAAATGTTACTTAAGTTATTGTATTTAAAATAAATAAAAGTTCACAATAAAATTCACAGAAATAAAAAATTCACAGAAAGTTTATTTTTGTGATCTCGGTAGAGGCAGAGTCTATGACTTATTGATAGCTTAATAGGCAGTTAATCCATTAATCACGAAACAGGTTTGAATATGTCTTACACGATGATTGCAGAAGAGTTGGTGGGCTCGTTAGGCGGAGAAGAAAACATTGTCTCTGTCGCTCACTGTGCTACTCGATTACGCGTAATGGTTGCCGATGAAAACAAAATTGATAAGAAACGCATCGAAGGCACCGACAAGGTAAAAGGCGCATTTTTTAACAGCGGCCAATACCAAATTATTTTCGGCACCGGAACGGTGAACCGAGTCTTTGAAGCGTTTGAGAACTTAAAGCTGAAGACAGCTTCGAAAGATGAACAACGTAAAGCGGTTGAAAAACAAGGGACGGCTTTCCAACGTGCAATCCGTACGTTTGGTGATGTTTTCGTGCCAATCATTCCAGCGCTTGTTGCGACAGGTTTGTTTATGGGTTTGCGTGGCTTGTTCATGCAGCCAGAGATCTTAGGCTTGTTTGGTCTAACGCCAGAAACCATTCCGCAAAACTTCATTCTTTATACTCAGATTCTGACGGATACTGCCTTCATTTTCCTACCAGCATTGATCGCGTGGTCGGCGGCACGCGTGTTTGGTGGCTCTCCTTTAATTGGTCTGATTTTGGGTATGATGCTGGTGTCGCCAGCGCTGCCAAATGCATGGTCTGTGGCGTCTGGTGAGCTTGATCCCATCATGTTCTTTGGCTTTATTCCTGTGCTTGGTTACCAAGGTTCTGTTATCCCTGCCTTTATCGCCGGTATGTTGGGAGCCAAACTAGAGCGCCGTATTCGTAACTTCGTACCAGAAGCTTTGGACTTAGTGGTCACACCATTCCTAACGTTATTGGTGATGATTACGGCTTCTCTATTTGTGATTGGTCCTATCTTCCACTGGTTAGAGCTTATTATCCTGCAAGGCGCCCAGTTCATGCTGGATCTGCCACTGGGTCTGAGCGGTGTCTTGATTGGTGGTCTGCAACAAATCGTTGTGATGACGGGTGTTCACCACATCTTCAACCTGCTTGAGATTCAATTGCTGACCAACACTGGCGCAAACGAATTCAACGCCATCATCACCGCTGCAATCGCTGCACAAGGTGCTGCTTGTCTTGCGGTAGGTGTGAAAACCAAAGACAAGAAACTCAAAGCTCTGGCAATGCCATCAACACTATCTGCGTTCTTGGGTATCACTGAGCCAGCGCTATACGGTGTGAACCTTCGCTTCTTCAAACCATTCATTATGGGCTTGATTGGCGGTGCAGTTGGCGGCTTCTTCGCAACGGTATTTGGTTTGAAAGCAACAGGCATGGCTATCACGGTAATTCCAGGAGCGCTGCTCTACTTGAATGGTCAAATGCTGGGTTACCTAGCGGTGAACTTAATTGCTATCGGTACGGCATTTACTCTGACTTACCTATTTGGTTACTCAGACAAGATGCTGCAAGACAAGTAATCCCTTGTGTTTTCATCCCCCTGACTTCAGGGGGATTCCTGTTTCTAGATTTTAATAAGGCTTACCATGACAGCAGAACAAATCTACATTAACGACGTGTTGGCGATTGCCTTAAATCAGATGGCAAATCCGCAAGAAGACCCTTACCGTCCGACTTGGCACTTTGCACCGCAATTTGGTTTATTGAATGATCCAAACGGCTTGGCGCACTTTGCGGGCGAATATCACCTGTTTTATCAATGGAATCCAAAAGCGTGTGCACATGGCGCGAAAGCATGGGGACACGCCACCAGTAAAGATCTTATTCACTGGCAGCATCAACCTTTGGCGTTAGCACCAACAGAAAACTACGAAACGCACGGCTGTTATTCTGGCTCAGGCTTGGTGGTGGATGGTGCGCTGGAACTGTTTTACACCGGCAACGTGAAGTTCGAACAAGGTGGCCGAACCGCTTACCAATGCCGAGCTACCTTACAGGCGGGCAAACAAGTAGAGAAGCAAGGCATTGTGCTCGACTTACCTCAAGGTTACAGCGGCCATGTGCGCGATCCAAAAGTGTGGTTGCACGACGGTGAGTACTACATGGTGCTGGGCGCAGAAGATCTCGATTACAAAGGCAAAGTGCTGCTTTACCGTTCATCAGACAGACAACAATGGCAGTTTGTTGGTGAAGTATTTGGTGATGGCCGCAATCAACATCAAAGTGATGACTTTATGTTGGAATGCCCAGATCTTTTCCCAATTGGTGACCAATACGCGCTGATCACTTGTCCGAAAAACTGGTTAGAAGTGGACGGTCGTAAAGTGGAAACCTTTGATGTGACTTATCATCTTGGCCAGCTTGATTACCCAACAGCGGGCTTTGAACATGGCGAAGGCGTCTTGATGGATCATGGTTTCGATTTTTATGCGCCACAGACATTTGAAGATGAACAAGGTCGTCGTATTCTCTTTGGGTGGATGGGGAAACCAGATGAGTTCGAATCTTACCAGCCAACGATAGAGTTTGGCTGGATTCACCAAATGACTTGCCCGCGAGAGCTGATTCTTCAAGACGGACGCTTACTGCAAAAACCAAGTGCAGAACTCGAATCTTTGCGTTCGCAACCACAAAGCTTTACCAACCAATCGCTGCGTTTTTATGGATTGTCTTCTGAACTGCTGATTGAAGATGTTCCGGCAGAACTGACGATCGATGTTGCCGCCGATTTGACGTTGCACGTGACGCCACAAGGGCTAGCAACTATTCGCCGAAATCTGAAAACGGGTGAGTGGGAATCAAAGCAGTGGCAAGGTGAGGTTCGTCATCTACAAATTCTTCGTGACCATTCATGTGTGGAAGTGTTTATTAACCAAGGTGAGGCGGTGTCGACATCACGCTTCTTCGGCCAAAACGCACAAGGTGTGGGCTTTGTGATTGAGAGCGAAAGCACAGTCACGGCAACACATTGGCAATTAAAGGCATAACCGTAGCTGCAAGTGCAGTTACCATGACGAGAGAGCGGTAGCTATGTATAATGATCCGACTGTTTCACAAGGAATGATATTGTCCGTGGATGTCAATCAAGTAATTCCCAATATTCGTATGCGTATGCCTTCACTCACGCGTACCGAACAATCCATTGCGGAAAACTTTCTCAAGCCTCACTTCATGCAGAAGTCGACTTCAATTAAAGAAGTGGCGGAGCGATTGGGTGTGTCAACGGCGTTGATCGTTAAGGTGTCAAAGAAGCTTGGCTTCAGTGGTTTTAAACAGCTTAAAGATGCGTTAAACGCTCATCATCACTCAGATTCTTACGCGCCAAGTGAGCAACTTCAGCCGGATGATTCTTGCGAGCAGATCGTCACTAAGGTGCTGCAAAACTCCATCAATGCCTTGACGGAAATCCTCAACTTTGTGGATGCCAACATGGTGAGCGCAGCCGCCGAGGCCATCATTCACGCGCGTAACATTGAGTTGTACGCAGCGGGTGGTTCGAACATCATCTGTGAGGACTTCCAGCACAAGCTCCTACGTTTTGGTATTCGCGCATCAGTGCCTCGTGACCGTCACTTAATGTTGATGTCGGCTAGTGTGCTGAGTGAAAAAGACGTGGTGCTGGTGGTTTCGCATTCAGGTCAAACCGTTGATTTGATGGATGCTGTCCGCCTTGCGAAGCAATCTGGTGCGACAATCATCTCTATCACCAACAACTTCCACGCTGAGTTGTCCCAGCTTTCCGATTACCCGCTATACGCGCCTGCATCGCCAGAACCGCTATTGGGTAAAAACGGCATCGCGCGCTTGGTCAAACTTGCCATGATCGACAGCTTGTATGCGACCATCGCGAGTAAGATTCCAGATCAAGCGGAAGAGAACTTAGAGAAGACCACTAAAGCGGTGGCGATTCTGCACCGATAAAGGTCGCTAGACGAGGCAAAGCTTCGAGATAAACAGGATTCAAAAACAATAAAGGCTGACATTACGTCAGCCTTTTTCTTATCTGCCCCTCGGGTTCTAGGATTAGAACGGATGGTTCGATAGTTGGTTGCTGCTTTCTAACATCTTCTCTGCTACGTAGCGATGCGTGGCCGTAGTTGGGTGAGTCACATCCCAGAACACAAACTTGTCAGAGCCAGAAGAAGCACACTCTGAGCGCAACGAATGGTGGTACAAGTAATCTGCAGAAGACGAGCGGTTGATGTCTTGGCAAGCTTGGCTCGCATTAACGAAGCCGTGTTGCTCTGGGTTCGCTGTTAAGCTTTCAAACAGGGCATGGGTATCATACAGAGTGATGTTGTAGCCTTGCGCTGTGTAATACGCCGCTTGTGTTTTGATGAACTCGTTCATCTCGACGATCTTCGCACGGATCTTGTCGATTTCCTCTTGAGTTGAGTAGGTAAACTGTGGCGCACGAGTGGCGTCTGGCAGCGTCATCAACAACAAGTTCTTCGCACCCGCATCGGTCAGTTTGATCAATGCTTCTGCGTAGTCTGATTTCACTTCTGGCACGCTACGGTTGTAGTTCATAAAGTCATTCAAACCAAACTCAAGCGTAAACAAGGTATTGGCTGGCTTGTAGTTTTTGGCCAGTTTCGCATACGCCAAGTAAGATGAAACTTGCTCACCCACTCCCGTCAGAGCGATGTATTGGTTTTCACCCGCTGCGCCGCCTACAGCCCAGTTGTAGAGCGGTAGGTTTTTGGCTTGAGCAATGTACTCTGTCCATACAAAACCGTTAGAGAAATGCCCTAGGAACCAGCTATTTGGATTCGGGAATCGCCATTGTGATGCGTTAAAGATGTTGCCGGTATCCGACAAACTGTCACCCAGCGCCACGACCTTGTTGATTTGATCGGGCTGCATGACTGGATCGTTGTTCCAGATGGTGTGGTTATAGGAGAAACGGTTATCGGCAGCAAAGAAGGTGATGTCAGCGTTGTCATTCGCTAGATCTAGGGTCTGCTCACAACGCTCTTTGATGATGCTTTGTGGTGTGTCGGTGTAAAACATGTTTTTGAAAGAAACAGCACTCCACCAATAGCCGTCAATTGTGAAGTAACTGCCGTCGGGATTCTCTGCCCATTCCCAATCTGTCGCAGGCTCGTCTTCTGAATAACTGGTGCGGTACCAACAGCGAACATAAGTGTAGGTTTGTTTCGCTTGCGCACTTCTGACTTGCGAGGCACTTACCATTTCAGGAGTCAGTGATGGCTCGTCGGCGTGAGCCAAACTCAGTGGTAGTAATAATGCACTAAGTAACGTAATGGTCTTATTCATGATTCACTCTCTATGATGATTATCGTCATGATTTAAGTGAGAATTTATCTCACTAAACGCCCTCATTCTGAGTAAATACCCTACTTAGTCAAATATCTAATTATTCATTCTGTCAATTTTGGTACCGCAATCGTATTTCAATAGATTTGGTAAATACTAAGATTTTATAAAATCTAGAATAATTACTCACTAACATTAATTTAACATGCACTTTTTGTGTTAATAAGTAATTGCTTTATAAGGTTTTGGTGGTGTTTTTGTATGTTAACTAAATCTGTTGTTTAGATGATCTTTTGTTCATTGTTGTGTATTCATGAAACAAATTGTTTGGCATTTTTAGGCGATAACCTATAGCTGAATCGCTCATGCATAAGTCAGGGTTATGATTTTTCATGAGGATAAAGTGAATAAAAATCAGCTCAAAAAGGAATAGAGCAAATGCATCACACAACAACTAAATTAAATGGCTTGTTTTCATTGTCTGCCGTTGCAGTAGCACTGACATTTTCGATGTCAGCGCATGCGGCTCCTTTAACGGGGTTCGACGAATCTAACTTGCCGACCAAATACATCGTCAAATTTAAAGAAGATACGTCCAGTCCTTCAGCATTGGGTGGGAACTCATTCTGGGGGCCACGCATCGCGCAAGAGTCGGTCTTAGATCAGCTTAAAGCGCGTAAAGTGGAAAAGCTAGGAAACCGCGCGATCTACAGCGTGGAGATGGAAGACTCGGAGTTGGGGCAATTACGTAACCGCAGCGATGTGGAATACGTTGAAATTGACCCTCCGCGTTATCTGTTAAGCGAGACTATCCCATGGGGCTACGAGGCGGTTAACGCTCAGCTTCTGGATGACTCGAATGCAGGGAATCGCACCGTGTGTATCATCGACTCGGGTTACGATTTGGCGCACAACGATCTGAGTGGCAACCGAGTGTCGGGTACAAACGATAGCGGTACAGGTTCTTGGAGTGTTCCGGGGAACAACAACGCTCACGGTACGCACGTAGCAGGTACGATTGCCGCGATTGCCAATACAGAGGGCATCAAAGGCGTTATGCCGAACCAAAACGTGAATTTGCACATCGTTAAGGTGTTCAATGAAGCGGGTTGGGGCTACTCATCCAGCTTGGTGAAAGCGGTACAAACTTGTGCTGACAACGGCGCGAACGTCGTCAACATGAGCCTTGGTGGTAGCCAGTCGAGTGTGACGGAGAAAAACGCGTTGCAAACCATTTACGACCAAGGCGTGCTGCTGATTGCCGCTGCGGGTAACGATGGTAATACTGCGCACAGCTACCCAGCGTCTTACGACTCAGTTATGTCCGTTGCGGCAGTGGATGATAAGCGTGATCACGCGGCGTTCTCTCAAGCGACAGACCAAGTTGAAATCGCAGGTCCGGGCGTAGCGATTCTATCTACGGTGACAGTGGGCGAGGGTAAGCTTTCAGACATTCGCTTGAACGGTGTTAGCCAGTTCGATCGTGGCATCGTTCCTCACAACCGCTTGATCCAATCGGGCGGCAGTTACGGTCCTGATCCAGTAGCCGGCTCTATCACGGCGACACTGGCAAGCTGTGACGTATCCGGTAGCAGCTTCAGCTGTGGTGATATGTCTGGCAAGATCTGTTTGACTGAGCGTGTGGGTAACCAATCATCGGGTAACTACCCAGAAATCGATGCAGTTCAAGCGTGTTACAACGCAGGTGCAAGTGCGGCGATTGTGTACAGTAACTCTGAGCTTCCGGGTTTGCAGAATCCTTTCCTTGTCGATCAAAACAACGCGGCGCGTATTGTTTCAGTGACAGTTGATCGTGCCTTCGGTCAGGAGCTGTTGGGCTATGTTGGTCAAGACATCACGGTATCGACCACCAAGGGTGAAGACTACGAGTACTACAACGGTACTTCGATGGCGACGCCGCACGTAACGGGTGTTGCGGGTTTGGTGTGGAGCTACCATCCAACCTGTACCGCAGCGCAAGTACGTAACGCGCTGATCAAGACAGCAACGGACATCGACGTAACAGGTCGTGATAACCGTACTGGTCATGGTCTTGTGAATGCAGAGGCTGCGAAACAATACCTAGACGCAGGCTGTAATGGTCCGGATGGCGGCGGCTCTGGCAACGACAACGTTCTAGAAAATGGCGTGGCGAAAACGCAGCTTTCTGGTGGCAGCAAATCAAGCACTGTATTCGTGTTTGACGTCCCAGCGGATGCAACGCAAGCGACATTCAACATGAGTGGTGGTTCTGGTGATGCTGACCTTTACGTGCGCTTTAACGGCACACCAAGCACCAGCACTTACGACTGTCGTTCATGGGCGGGCGGTAATGGCGAAAGCTGTAGCTTGAACGTATCTGGCGCAGGGCAATATGAAGTATTAGTTTACGGCTACAGCGCGTACTCTGGTGTTTCTCTTGTTGCAACGCATAACGGCTCGGGTGATTCATCAGGTGGCGGTTCTGCACCTTCTAGCTACACCAACTCGAATGCAGTAGCAATTCCTGACAACAGCTCTGCAGGTATCGTAAGCCCATTAGATGTGGCTCGCTCTGGCGATGCAGGTTCAGTGACTATCGACTTGGATATCACTCACACCTACATTGGCGATCTTCGTGTCACGCTAACGTCACCAGATGGTGGTCAAGTAGTACTGCACGACAATGCGGGTGGTGGTGCGAACGACATTAAAACCAGTTTCCAAGCGGACTTCTCTGGTTTTGAATCGCAAGGCACATGGGAACTTAAAGCGGTGGACAATGCCAGAAGAGACACAGGCACCATCAACAGTTGGACTCTGACCTTTCAATAAGGAGTGACTATGAAGAAGTTGACCTTACTTTCTTTGTCTGCGGTAGGCGCTACCGCACTATTGGCAATCGGACTGAGCTCAAGCAGCTTGGCAAACAATCAAGGATTTCCTCTCGTGGATGAACGCCAAGATCAAGCCGAGCAGCAACCTGCACGTTACTTTGTTAAGTATCATGAAGGGAAAGAGAGCGAAGTGAGAGCGCTTCTTCGTCAGCACAACATTGAAGTGGTCGACGCTCTAGTGAAACAACACGTGTTGGTTGTGGTGGGTGAACAGGCGGAAGTCGATAAACTCGCGGAACATGATGCGGTTGAATACACCGAGCAAGAGCCGACAAGAAAGCTGCTATCTAACGGAAGTACGCTTCAATAAGCCAAACCTCCTTAAGATAGTGCCAAAAAGAAAAACGCCCCTCACGTGAGGGGCGTTTGTTTTCTTTCTACGATTGCTTTCTTCTAAAGTTCGTCGTTTGCTATGACTAGAGATTCTTGAAGATTGATGCCGATGAGCCTATTCCCGCTTCAATCAACCCAGTTCTCAGCTAATCATATTCAAGCTAACCACTTAGCGAACAATCAGACCCAGTAAGATACCAACAGCGCCGAAGTCTGCGTCACTAAAGGTCGTGTTAGCAAAGCCTAGGTCACCCAGTACCGGCATTAGGAATACTGGTAGGAAGGTAATCAGTAGACCTTGTGCAAAAGCACCCAAGATTGCACCGCGACGACCACCTGTAGCGTTACCAAATACACCTGCTGCTGCACCCACGAAGAAGTGTGGAACGACACCTGGGATAATCACAGTAAGACCCATCACGTAAAGTAGGAACATACCCAAAAGACCCGCCGCAAAGCTTGATAGGAAGCCAACCAATACTGCGTTTGGTGCGTATGGGAATACAACCGGACAATCAAGCGCAGGTTTTGCGTTTGGTACTAGTTTGTCTGAGATGCCTTTAAATGCTGGAACGATTTCTGCGATAACCATACGTACACCTTGAAGGATGACGTACACACCACCGGCAAATGTGATGGATTGCATCAGTGCGAACATGAACCAGTGCTTACCACCGCTAACTTCGCGTACAAAGTCACCGCCAGCGAAGATACACGTCACCATAAAGATGATGCCCATGGTGAACGAGATTGCCACTGGCGTATCACGTAGGAACAACAAGCTCTTAGGTACGTTCATCTCTTCAGTAGAGTGTTCTTTGTTACCGAACTTGCTGCCAATAAAGCCCGCTAGTACGTAAGAAAGGGTAGAGAAGTGACCAATCGCAACGTCGTCAGAACCTGTTACTTGCTTCATGTACTTGTGAGCAATCGCAGGGAAGAACACCATCACAGAGCCCACAACCAGAGAGCCAAGCGCGATCAGTGGAACACCTTTCATGCCGCTAGAAGCAAGGATCGCCGCTACCATCATCGACATAAATAGCGTGTGGTGACCTGTTAGGAAGATGAATTTCCATGGTGTGAAGCGAGCGATCAATATGTTCACTAACATACCGAAGAACATGATCATCGCCATTTCTTTACCAAACGCTTCTTGCGCGATAGAGACGATAGCTTCGTTGTTTGGAACCACGCCTGTGATGCCGAACGCGTGTTGGAAAATCGTCGCAAAGTCGCCCAGGGAAGTCACAACCAGACCTGCACCCGCACCAAGCACGATGAAACCAAGAATGGTTTTTACCGTGCCTTTAATACACTCGGTGACCGGTTTTTTCTGGGCAATTAAGCCGATGAGGGCGATAAGACCTACCAGAACCGCTGGCTCTGATAGGACATCGTTCATTAAGAAACTGAAAAATTCCATAACGCCACCTTATAGAGCGCCAAGCTCTTGAAGTGCCACAGATAGACGCTCTTTCATTGCCACTTTGTCGACCATGTTATCAAGCGCAACGATGCGAGGTTCAACGCCAAGTGCGTTCAACTGTTCAACGATATCGTTAGTACCGATGAAGATGTCACAATCCGTACCTTTTGCAGAACCTAGATCGATATGATCCACTTCTGCGTTTACATTCAATTCTTTCACGATGCCTTTGATGCTCATTTCCATCATTAGGCTAGTACCAAGACCGTGACCGCAAACAACCATAATTTTCATAATTCAGACCTTTTCTTTTTATAGGGGTGTATGCCCATTTTGAAGGGCACATCAGGAGTTAGTATTTTTCGATGATCGCGAGAACATCTTGTGTGTTTTGAGCGGTGCAGATGGCTTCTACATGCTCTTCATTCATAAACAACTCAGCCAGTTTAGAAATCGCATCCACGTGCGAGTTACTGTCTGTCGCGGCTAGCGTAACCAGCATTTTCACTGGGTCGTTACCTTCAGAATCGAAGTTCACGCCGTTTTGAATCACTGTGATGGCAAGAGACAA
Source organism: Vibrio sp. B172a (assembly GCF_030248355.1). Taxonomy (NCBI): domain Bacteria; kingdom Pseudomonadati; phylum Pseudomonadota; class Gammaproteobacteria; order Vibrionales; family Vibrionaceae; genus Vibrio; species Vibrio sp. B172a. Next base: position 98,509 of record NZ_JAHGAC010000002.1, read on the forward strand.
ACGGTTAACGCCATCTTCAGGGCGAGCGTGTGGCATTGCCATACCAGGACCTACCACGTAGTAAGGACCGAGCTCTTCATGTGAGCGGTAAATAGCGTCCACGTAGCTTGGCTCAATCGCGCCATTTTCAATCAGTGCTTCACAAGATTTGCTCACCGCATCTTTCCAGTCAGTAGCATCAGAATGGATGCGAATCACATCAGAGGTAATCAGTTCACGTAGCATTGGATCTTTCCGGTTTGTTGTTTTGTTGATGGGTACTTTATCGATCAATTTGTCAGAAAAACCTGAGAATGATCACAAATGGTAGCGCTATCTGATAGCGCTATCATAAATTGTGATAGCGCTACCATTTTTATCAGTCATCCGAGTTTCATATGCTTGTGATCGACTTCTAATGCGCTAATATCAAAACCACTAAAACGCTGTGGTAAGATGTCGCGGCAGAAAATAGAGAACACTAAATAAGAACAATGAGCGAACCTCGCAAACGAAGAAGTACTGGCAATGTCACCTTGGCGGACGTCGCTAAAAAAGCCGGCGTAGGCACCATGACGGTGTCGAGAGCATTACGAACGCCTGAGCTAGTATCTGACAAGCTGAGAGAAAAGATTCAACAAGTGGTTGATGAGCTCGGCTATATCCCGAATAAAGCGGCAGGGGCTTTGGCGTCTGCTGAAAGCTACTCCATCGCTCTTATCATTCCTTCCTTGTTTGAAAAAGCGTGCGCGCTTTTCTTACCGAGCTTTCAACAAGCGTTGAACAAAGCGGGTTACCAGTTGCTGCTTGGTTACAGCGACTACTCGGTAGAACAAGAAGAGAAACTGCTTTCGACATTTCTTGAGAGCCGCCCAGCCGGAGTGGTGTTATTTGGTAATGAACACAGCCAACGTACTAATCAGCTTTTGGAAGCCTCGAATACGCCAGTATTGGAAATTGCTGAGCTAAGTTCGAAAGCCAGTTATCTCAATATCGGTGTTGACCATTTTGAGGTGGGTAAAGCCTGTACCAAACACGTGATTGAGCAAGGCTTCAAGAACGTGGGCTTCATTGGTGCGCGTGGCGATCACTCCACTTTGCAACGTAAGCTACACGGCTGGCAAAGCGCGATGATTGAGAACTACCTTGCGCCGGACCATTTCTTAACCACGCACGAAGCACCATCTTCACAATTAGGTGCGGAAGGGTTGGCGAAGCTATTGCTGCGCGATTCAAGTTTGAATGCTCTGGTATGTAGCCATGAAGAGATTGCGATTGGCGCGTTGTTTGAGTGTCACCGCCGAGTGCTGAAAGTCCCGACCGACATTGCGATTATCTGTTTGGAAGGCTCTTCCATGGGTGAGCACGCCTACCCAAGTTTGACCTGTGCGGAATTCGATTACGAACGTATGGGGACGAAAGCCGCAGACAAGTTACTGCAAGCCATTAAAGGCGAGCCTGTAGAGCACGCAACGGACATGGGCTTTAAGCTAAAACGCCGAGCGAGCACTGCAATCAACTAATTTTATTTGGTTAGATACTAAAACGCGATACAAAAAACCTCTCGATGCTGAGAGGTTTTTTTATGCGTGAGAATAGTGATTGTCGACTAAGGACGCTCACCTGCCGCTAGGCGACGTTCGATATCTGCAACCACTTCTGGGAAGTCAGCAATAGTATCGATGAGATAGTGAGGCGAGCTCTTGAGCAATTTTGCACGCGCTTTTTCACGAGCGGCATTAAGTGTTGCTTCGTCCGCAGCTTGGTATTCTTCAAACGTTAGACCGGCTTCGTTACCAGAAAGCAGCAAGCCAACGGTCCACATACCGGCGTTGTGACCTTCATCAATGCCCGGTGCGGCGTCATCCACTTTGATACACGCATTAACGTCGGTAACATTCAGCTCAATCACGTTCTTCAGTGCCATAAATGGTGCTGGGCGACCACCTTGAGGCAGGTCATCCGTTGCTACTACGTAATCCGGTTTGTAGCCGTAATCTGCTGCCACAGGAATCAATACGTCCATCACTTCGCGAGGGTAACCAGAACAAGAACCGATCTTGATGCCTTTGTCTTTCAGGCTGTTCACAACTTCAATCGCATTAAGGATTGGGTCTGCATGGTCCGCCACTTTTGCTTTTTGCAAAGGCATAAATGCTGCGTAGATAGCGTCGATGTCTTCGCTGGTCATTGAGCGACCAAACTTCTCATTCCAACGCTTATCAACCGCAGGGATGCGTCCCACGGCTTGGATGTGATCCCATTTACCAAGCCCCATTGGTTCGCGCGCTTCTTCTAGGTCGATATCGAAATCAAAGCCTTGTTTGAACGCTTCCACAAAAATACTAGTCGGTGCAAAAGAGCCGAAATCGACGATAGTGCCAGCCCAGTCAAAGATCACTGCTTGAATTGGTGAGTTGCTCATGTTCAATCCTTTTTCTTGCTTGCCAGAGCGCTTGCCTACACGTTGGAACCGCGCTCTGGGTAAATTGGTTTTTGTTGAGGTTAGAAGTAGTTAAAGTCTTTACACACTTTGGCGATCGCTTCTTCGAAGATGGCCAAGGCTTCTGTCAGTTCTTCGCGAGTGATGATCAGCGGTGGACTGAGTTGAATCACATTGCCTTGCGATACCTTGAAGCTCACGCCATTGTTGAGGCATTGGTACAACACAGCTTCCGCTTCGTCATACGCGCGTGCTTTGCTTTCGTGGTCAGTGACCAGTTCAATGCCCCATAACATGCCGATGCCACGCACATCACCAATCACTGGGTACTTAGCTTTCATCTCTAGCAGCTTTTCACGCATGAACTGGCTGTCGGCTTTGGCTTTATCTAGCAAACCGTCTTGCTCAATGGCTTCCATGGTTGCCAGTGCTGCAGCACAACCGATAGGGCTCTTCTCATGAGTGTAATGACCCATGGAGATTTGCTCGGCGGTGTTGTATTTGTCTTTGGTTACCATGGCTGCGATAGGCACTAAGCCACCACCCAAACCTTTACCAATGCAGAGCATATCTGGCTCGATGTCGTAGGCTTGGTAGGTAAACCATTCACCGCTGCGACCCATGCCGTTAGGGATGTCGTCGATGATCAGCATGACATTGTGTTTGTCACAGATTTCACGGATGCGTTTCCAGTAGGCTTTACTCGGCACTTGTACGTCGGTATTACGAACCGCTTCTGCGATAAACGCGCCCACGCCGCCTTCTTTCTCAATCACGTACTCAAGGTAGTCGGCATAATGCACATCGCTGCCGTCGGCAACTGGGAAAGCGCCTCGGTAAGATACGGCTGGTGGAATGCGCTCAACGCCTGCCATTAATGGTCCCATGCCTTGGCGGAAACACGCTTCGCCACCCACTGAGATGGCATCCAACGATGCGCCGTGGAAGGAATCCCACAGAGACACCACCTTGTAGTTGCCCGTGATGTGGCGTGCTAGTTTAAGAGCCATACCAACCGCAGATGTGCCACCCGGAGCAAACAGCACGCGGTTCAATTCACCGCCACAGATTTGGGTGAGCTTTTCGGCACATTCAATCGCGGTCTCGTTGGTAAAACGACGTGGTGAAAACGGCAGTTTGGCAATTTGCTCTTGCACACGTTTAATCACATGCGGATGACCATAGCCTAGCTGGTGGACGTTATTGCCATGAAAGTCCATGTACTTTTTGCCGGTAGTATCTTGGATATAGATGCCTTCCGCTGCTTCCAAGGTATCTAAGCAAGGTGTCGACATGGCTTGATGAAGAAAGACTTCCGAATCACGCTTCAATAATGTTTGCGTGCGTTCGTCGTCCATCGATGCATTCCAAGCTTGGCGCGCTGGTGTCGTGTTGATATCGCCTTCACTACGGAAATGGGTCGGTTTGATATTCTGAGTCATAACGCTCTCTCAATCAGAAGGTCGCTTTACGCAACTTGCCAGTACATTGCTTTTTCAATTGCACCGATTAAGCGCTCGATATCTGCTGGGTAAACTTCGCCAATGTTGCCGATACGGAAGCAATCTGCGTTCGACACCTTACCCGGATAAATCACGAAGCCCTGCTCTTTCAAACGTGTGTAGAACGCTTTGAATTGGTAATCACTGTGCGTCGGAGAGTAGAAAGAAGTGATGATTGGCGAGTGAAGGTCATCACTCAGTAGTGGCTCAAAACCCAAAGAACGCATACCTGCAACCAGTGTTTTCTGGTTAGTTTGGTAACGGTTATGACGAGCCTCAATGCCGCCTTCTTGTTCCAGCTCTAACAAGGCTTGATAGAAAGCGCGAACCGTGTGCGTTGGAGACGTAAAACGCCATTTGCCGTGGTTCACTTCCATGCAGTGCCACTGGTCGTAAAGATCAAGGCTCAAAGAACGTGCCTGACCTTGGCACTTTTCGAGCTCAGTTTGCTTCGCAATCACAAAGCCAAAACCCGGTACGCCTTGAATACATTTGTTCGCTGAGCTGATCATAAAATCGATGCCTAGCTCTGCGATATCGATAGGAATGCCACCAAAGCTCGACATGGCATCGAGAATCACTACTTTACCGTGAGCTTTTGCCGCAGAAGCAAATGCCTCAATTGGGTTAAGCATGCCAGTGGTTGTCTCACAGTGAACAATCGCCACGTGTGTGATTGTAGGATCCGATGCCAATGCAGTTTCCACCTCGTTCAAGTGTGGCTGTGATGTTTCGCCTGGGGAAACTACATGACATGGAATATTTAGGTAATCAGCGATCTGAGCGATACGTGCACCGTACGCACCGTTGTCGACAACCAGCAGCTTTCCATCTTTGCCAATGGCGCTGCCAATCGTTGCTTCTACTGATGCTGTGCCGCTACCTTGCATTAAAACGCTGGTGTAGCCATCTCGCTCCGTCGCCAGTTTTACAAGCTTAGTACGGATCACTTCTACAATGTCTTTGTTGTATTCATCATCCCAAGTACACCAGTCTTTAAGCATGGCTTCACGTACCGTTTCAGAAGTAGATAGAGGACCTGGAGTCAGTAGTAGGTATTCGTTTTTCATCTCGATTTCCATCAGAATGGGCTGTTTGGTCTACACCAAATTTCGAGTTCACTCTAGCGAGGAAGAAAAGGGCAGTAAATAGGCGAATCTCCAATTTCATAAAACTTTAATATCCAGAAAATGGTGGATCAATTGAACAATTATTCATCGAAAATTTTCGTAAAACTGCCATTTAATGGTCATGAATTCGTCACAAAGGCTCAGTAGGGTGTATATCGTCAACTGGTACAGACCAAATGAAAACTTAGCCAAATTAACTGGAGAAAATGATGAAAAACCGTTTGATGAAAGGATCGCTGGCTGCACTTGTCTCTCTGCTAGCTACGAATGCAATGGCAGCACAGGAAGTCACGGTTTACACCGCTTTCGAAACTGACATTCTTGCGAAATACAAGTCTGCGTTTGAGAAAGATAACCCAGATATCAAGATTAAGTGGGTTCGCGATTCAACCGGTATCATGACGGCGAAATTGCTGGCAGAAAAGAACAACCCTCAAGCGGAAGTGGTTTGGGGTCTTGCTGGCTCGTCAATGGCACTGCTTAAAGATGAAGGTCTTCTTAAGCCTTACACACCAAAAGGTTTGGAAGAGCTGCATGCGAACCTAAACGACCCTCAATCAAACCAAGCTTGGTTTGGTAACGATGCGTTCTTTAACGCAGTTTGTTTCAACGAAGCGGTAGCGAAACAACTTAACCTACCGAAACCAACGTCTTGGGAAGACCTAACGAAGCCGGTTTACAAAGGTCACATTGCAATGCCGAACCCAGCGTCTTCAGGCACTGGCTACATGCAGGTTTCTGCTTGGCTACAAAACATGGGTGAAGATCAAGCATGGAACTACATGCGTGACTTAGACAAGAATATTGCACACTACACGCACTCTGGCTCTAAACCATGTGTTCAAGCGGGTATGGGGGAAGTGGCTATCGGTATTTCGATGGCGAGCCGCGGCGCGAAGCTGAAAACACAAGGTGCACCACTAGCGGTTATCACACCAAAAGGCATCGGCTGGGAATCAGAAGCTGTTGGTCTAGTAAAAGAGTCTGATGCAGCGAAACGTGTTGTCGACTGGTCAATCTCTAAAGCAGCAAACGAGCTTTACGTAGAAATGTACCCAGTGGTTGCACATAAAGAAGTGAAAGCGGCCGTGTCTAACTTCCCGAACGTTCAAGAGAACATGGCGAAGATGGACTTCGCGCAAATGGGCAGCAAGCGTGCAGAGATCCTAGCGGCATGGTCTGAGAAGTTTGACGCGAAATCAGAGCCAAAGTCTTAATTGAATTCGCTTTGAGTTGAATGTTGAAATCCACCTCGGTTGAGGTGGATTTTTTGTTTTCTCTTTCTATTTCAGAATTTGCTGCAAGTAGATTCCTAGTCTCACCTAGATTCGCGATGTATGGACTCCCTCCCTCAGGAGGGAGCTAGAATTTATGGTGTCAAAGCCTAAATCTAAGGAGTCCATACATGAAAAAGTCTACTACTATCGCCATTGATTTAGCAAAGCACTCTTTCCAAGTTTGTAAGCTTCAAGGAAGCTCTGATGAGTTTAATAAAGCATTTACTCGCGAAAAATTAAAAGCTTGGTTAATACAACAACCTCCAATGACCGTGGTTATGGAGGCATGACAATCAGAGAGTCATTAACTGTTTCCGGCCCCTTGTAATACCTAACCCATATCAACCAAGCAGTTGGGTATCTTCTGGTGACTGGCTCGCCAGTTGGCAGGATTGGAAGGCGTCCGCTTACATGATTTGCGTCATACCTTTGCCAGTTTTGCGGTGTTAGAGGGGGACCCTATTCCAATGGTGTCGAAATTGTTGGATCACACGCGTATTTCATCCACGCTTCGTTACGCTCACGTGGATGATGCGCGAGTATCGCAATCTGCTGAGATCATAGGGGAAGTTATTAGTGGAATATTTTCAGGCCAGTTTGTGAGTACCCCTAAAAACTCGAAAAGTGAGAGCATCCAAACCTAAGCCAGCGAAATCTCCCCTCAAATGTAAAGGAAGACCTATCAAAGCAATACCTGAACTTACCGATGAGGAGGTTGAACGGGGCTTAGATATGAAGTGTAATTTTGGGAATGGTGATTAAAATCTCTGTAGGAACAACACAAGTGCATCAAATTTGATGGCTAGGGTTTTGGTGAAGTTTTTGTTTTGGGGAGTCACACTTGGAGTTCTATGCTCATTGACTTTTTTCTTGCCTCACCGTAGACCTTCAGTCCTGTATCATCACGGCTAAATGCTGGATTGCTTCTTCACCAATCCAAAAGATCAGTGACTCAGGAGTGATTAAAGCTTGACTATATTGCTTTCAGTTAGTTTCTTTTATAGCGAAGCTTGGTCATTAATCTAAGTTTGAGTCAACTTAGTTGCTCAGCTCATAAGTTTAAGGTTCAACTCTCTAATTTTGATAAATAATGATTATTTATCAAAATTAAATGTGCTTTTTAGCATCGTTTTTTTAAGCCCAGGGCTAAAATCTAAATATTTAACTTTTTACTTATTAGAGTGGTATAGATGTTATGACTGTAGCAAAGAGGACATTAGGACGGATGGTGTTTGTTGCGCAATTTTTACCACTTTTATGGTTTGTTCTTCTAATATTAATCCACGCGTGATTTTAAGAGTGATTAAAACGCATACTTTGATTCATTTAAAGAAGTGTGGCGGGTTATCTGATTCCTTGTACAAGGTTTGCTGTTCCACTAATTTAGCTCATCAGATTACACTTGTATACAAATGGTAGTGTTTTGAAAGGACAGTATTAAAAAATATCTTGAGCTAAGTTTGTTCAGGCGAGTTTCTCATATATAAGTACAAGTTAGGAGAAAGGTCGTCCATGTAGCGTTGAAGTTATTATTAAAACAACTTCTATATCTTATTGCTAATAATTAAAGATAAGCCAAATCCAATAAATATCCCTCCAGTAACCTTATTGAAGGTCGCTCTAACTTTCTCTTTTATAAGCCAAAACTCAAGGTTTTTTGTTACCAACGCGTATGTCAAAAGTGCTAGGAATGACGATGATGTAAAGGTGAGTGTAAGCAAAATAAATTGCTGTATCATGGAATGTTCAACTTCGATAAACTGAGGAAATAAGGCCGAATAAAATACGATAGCCTTTGGATTAGTTACACCAACCAGATACGCTTCAAGAAACAGCATCTTTCTGCTATTCGTGCTAGCTTTGGGCTTATAATTTTTTACAGTCCATTTGTTTGCTCTCCATGTCTTTATTCCAAGAAAAACTAGATATATTCCGCCAACCATTTTAATAAATAGGAATAATGGCTCAGATGCCAAAAGAAGAACACCTAAACCTGTAGCCGACAAGCCTGCCATTGTGATCATAGCCACAACATTTCCAAGAATCCCTGAGACCGCTCGCTTAACCCCATACAAGGCTGAATTTTTCACAGTCAATAAGACCGCTGGCCCGGGGGAAAAAGTAGCAGCTACACAAATTGTAAAAAATAGTAAATAGTCCATATATTTGTTATCCGTAAACTTATTGACATTGAAAGAACGTAATGTTCTGTTTCAGAGGATGATGACACTACCCGAGTTTAAAAGGATTACATCATAAGTACCCGTATTGTGCCTTAGTTATTTATTATTTAATCATAATTTGTATTTAAATAATAAATAAATCCCTGTCAATTCTCGTTTTATTTATTTAACTTGTTTTAAAATTCGATGGCGATAGTAATTGAAGTGAAAACTTTAGTTATTAGAGGGTTACAAGGAAAAACAAGATGCTAACGCAAAAGCTTGCTATTGTTGGTGGTGGGGTTGGAATGTTGTCTATACTAGATCATATATATTCAATGTCAGAATCTAAATTTGAAATATATGTTTTTATGAAAAATACAACCGGTGTTGGCGAGGCCTACAAACAAGCTCCTGATGAATTTATAATGAATACTCGTAATGATAGTATCTCGTTTTTTAATCATATAAACGACTTTCAAGATTGGATAGCCTGTAATCATCCAACTCTTTCTTCGACAGATTGCTTTGTACCTCGACGGGTTTTTGGGAATTACCTTAATGAAGTTAAAAAAAATATATTAGTTAAGCTAAAGAAGAATAAAACTAACGTTTACTTTCTTGGATTAGTTAGTGAAATAAAAAAATGTGGTTCTATAGTTTCGGGTAATACTGTTTATGATAATTTTGATGCAATATTTACTTCTATTGGATTCGGCTCTTCATTCCCAATCAAAGAAAACATTTCAAAGATTAAATCAATCCCTAAGGAGGGAACTATAAACATTGTTGGCTCAGGGTTGTCATCGATAGATTGGATTATTTTAGCAAATAAGTTGAGGCCAGATCTCCGCATTAATGTATTTTCTAAAAATGGAATCTTTCCGGCTGTAAGAAGCCACTTTTCTGAAAGTGATTTCGACAATATCTTTGAGAGTAAACCAGAATTGTTAAATAACCCTTGTTTGTTTAAGCTCTTACGACTCATAAAATCTGAGTGCCTTAAAGACCCAATCAATGGAGGAGCGGATTTTAGAAACTTGCTTAAACCCAAGAGAGAACTGCGAGAAGAACTTGACATTGCTCGAACAAGAATTCCTATCTGGCAACCTCTTCTTTATCGTTCAACTAAAAACTATAGAAAATTTTTTAATGGTCTTCCTTCCAGGCAGAAAAGGTTACTTAAAAGACATCGTTCTATATTTGTAAATAGACGAGTTATGTTCCCAATTAGGAACGCAGAAATAATTAATAGTTTAATTGTTGATAATAAGTTGACTATCGAAAAGAAAGTGGTAAATAAAGAGCTTATAGTAAGAGAAAATACTATTGACTGTACATGTTGTTACTTGGCGCTCGAAAGGTTTCTTAAAAGTATAAACGTGATAAGTAATGATGGTTCTGCTCTAGTTGATGCGAATTTTAAGGCATGTAGCAAGAGGAATCTTTATATACTTGGTCCAGCAACAAATATCGATAATTATTTTACTGAGGTTTCATCCCTCACTTACTTGCACGCAAAAGAAGCGGTGAGTGACTTTTTATCAATAAATTTTGGAGAATCCAAATGATTAATAAGCAATTTATACGTAACAATTTCAAATTACGCCTAAAAAATGGCGAAAAGCTTCATGGACTATGGTTTTCGTCATGCAGTCCCATTATTGCTGATGTAATACGTGATTCAGGTTACGATTGGGTGTTAATTGATATGGAGCATTCAATTAACACTACCGAATCAGTAGCAAACATTCTACGTTGTTTTAGAGATAGCGAAACCTCTCCAATCGTCCGACCTCCAGTTAACGATCCTGTTGAAATAAAGCGATTGCTTGATGTAGGCGTGAAGAACTTCTTGTTTCCATTAACTGAGTCTGTAGATATGGCAAGGCAGGCAGTTGCTTCGACGCGATACAAAGCAAAAGGTGGGCTTCGAGGTGTATCTTTAGGTCAATGTGCTAATCACTTTGGTCGTATTTCTGACTATTTCGATAAGGCAAACCAAGATATAACTGTGATTCTTCAGGTTGAAAGTGCTAAGGCAATTTCTTTGGTGCCAGAGTTAGCTTCAGTTGATGGAGTGGATGGTCTTTTCGTTGGCCCTGCCGATTTGTCAGATGACATGGGTAAGACGGGTCAAACTTTTGAATCAGATGTACAAGAGAACATCGGGGAGTTTATCAAACTTTGTAAAGAGTCTTCAATTCCAGCAGGCTCCTTAATATTCAATGAAGAAATGGCAGATAAATATTATTCTGACGGGTTTTCTTTTATCTCATGTGCCAGTGATCTTTCATTGTTGAGAAATTCTGCTGACACACAAGCCCAAAAATTTGTAGTTAGTGTTAATTAAATCTAAGGATCGAAGATGGTGGATTTATCTATCGGAGTACCAGAGTGCCCAGTTAAATATATTGATAGTTTATCGGTAGCTATTGAAAATGATGGTGTTAAGTGTGGTAAATATCCGTCTTCATTTTTTAAAGAAGAGGCTGAAGTAATTGAGAAGATCTTTCTGAAAAAATTAGGTATCAAGAATGTTTTGGATTCCGGGTTAACAGTTCACCATGGCGGGCGAGGAGCATTATATACGGTGTTTTGTGCCCTATCGAGAATAGGACTAAATGAAATATTTACGTCAATTCCTTATTGGAATGGATATTCTTCTATTCTTGGTTCTATCGAATCAAATATGAAAATTTCTAGTGGTGAATGTAAAAATAAATGTTCCGCAGCTTTAATATGCATGCCAAACAATCCTGATGGAAGAGTTGACCTTGAACGTTTGGTGCACTTGGTCGCAGTTTATGAATATGTTGTTATTGACCTAGTATATTTTAGTTTTCTTTCCACCGATGAGGTTGAAAAAATATCTTTAATATTAAAAGATAGAACTAACTACATTTTAATATTTAGCACCTCAAAGTTTTGTGCTACTCCCAACTTGCGAGTTGGCTACTCCTATACACCCAATAAGTTCCTTTATGAGATAGTTACACGGAAGCAATTTGAGCTTTCAAATTATCCTTCCATGTTAAATCGACAGTTAGCGATGAAGTATTTATCTGAACGCAAAGTGACCAGAGCTATCACTAGTTACTATCACGAAATACTCGACAATGTCAGACCGCTAATAACTCCTGAAGGCGTCTCATTTTCAGCGAATGGCATGTTTATGTGGATAGTTTGTAGTGATTGTTCATCAGATATCGTAGTTAGAGAAATTTTTCAAAAATGCAACATTAAGGGTATGGCTGGGCATGATTTTGGTGAATCAAGAGGCTCGAGATGGTTATTAAGAGCTGACGTTGATTACAGGCACTTGCTCGAGCAAGTTTTTCTACTAAACAAGGAAAAACAAAAATGAATGGTGTGATTTTCCATAAAAATATTCTAAAGCCACTTGATAGTGAAGGCTTCTTACCAATGCACACAGATGGCCGTGTGGGGGTTAATATTCGCGAGATATTTCATGATGCGGGTGAGAATGGTTCACGACTAGCACTAGTAAAGTATGATCAGGCTGCTTTCGTTCCCGAACATATACATACAGGCTACGAAGTTATCTTTGTCATTGAAGGTGTTCTAAGTGATAACTATGGAAACTATACCCGTGGGGAATTGATCGTCTATCGCCCAGATTCCGCTCACTCGTTGCATACTAAAACCGGGTGTATATTTTTGGTTCTATGGGATAAGCCAGTTGAACGAGTAGGGGAGAGTGCTGGTGAGAAGAAATGATATTGCCACTATAGCTCAACTATTGAAAGGGGTAGACACTATCGATATTCTTGGCTTCGGTAGCTGTGTATCTCCAGACTATTTGTTGCAATTAATTGTTCAAGCCCACTCTCAAATGGGAATAAAAAAGAAGTATGGTGTTATATGTCCTACTTTTACAGGTAGCGGCTACAGGCATGGGGTTAATATACTAGCTAGTAATCAAATGATAAGTTGGGCTATTGGTGGTTTTTTTGGGGCGGCTAGAGGGCTTGGCGATGGGATTATTCGTGGTGATATAGATGGGTACACTTTGCCTCAAGGTATTGTAAATCATTTATTGGGTTCTACGTCTCGTGCGGTTCATTCCAATATAGGGTTGAAGACTCTGGTCGATCCTTCCTATCGTGGTGGGGCGCTTGGAGACAACCCGCAACTTAAACCTGTAACAACTGGATCTGCAGATAATACGCTAAACTATAGCCTTCCACATTCTGAGTTAGTTTTACTACGAGGGTCAGGTTTTCTAGTTAATGGCGATGTTATTTTAGAGAATAACCCTATTGATCTTGATTTGAAACGCATTTTAGACGCTTCTCTTGTTCGACGCGCAAAGGTTATTATTCAGGTCCCTGAGATAACTTTACCGCCGTCCCCTTTGCATATAGCGATCCCTCGCTGTTTTTTTAGTGGTGTGTTCTCCTATAGGGCGGATAACCACTGTGTTACTTATAGGAACGACTATTCATTACTTGGTGACAACAAACCTCTATATAGAGAGTGCAATACAGTAAGGAGGCTATCAACTCTTCTAGAGGAACGAGTAAGTAAGGATGAGAAGCTTATCGTAGGTATCGGCCTACCTGTTGCTGCCATTAACCAATTGAACTTGATAGACTCAGGTTATAGCGTATCAATTGAGTCTGGCAACCAAGGAGGGTTTCCTATTGATGGACTTGGGTTTGGTATCTCAATAGATCCTGTTTCCATCAACTCTCAGACAAAAACATTTCAAGATATTTGGTCAAGAAAATTTGACCATGCATTACTCGGAGTTGGGAACATTGACGAAGATGGAAATGTGTATGTAGCAAAGCTAGGAGATTCTCTATTTGGTGTTGGGGGATTTATTGATATTGTAGATAATGTAAATAAAATTACCTTTATAGGTAGGTATACAAAGAAAAAATTGATTCGCCGAGATTCTAATTGGATATGCTTTAGAAGTTCCGTCGTAAAAGATGTTGACTACATATTGACATGATTTCTTTCCAGTATTGCTACTGGTGGAATTTTAGTCCATAGCACTTTCTAGCTTAAAAATGCCCCTGTATTTTCAATTCATCACCACACCCCACGTCATTCGCGAGAGCGACGAAGGAGCAAGTCGAGAATCTCAGGTTCGCACGCAAATTATGATTGTAGTGCAAAGCAGCAACCCCACCTAACCTCCCGTTGGCTTCAACTTTAAGGGACTACAATAGTCATGTTGGTAAAGGGGAGGGACTGGTTCTGCATTCGCGGATAATTTAATTCACAATGCAACATCTAACACGCTTCAAGTAGATTCTGAATACTCGCCTAGGCTCCTTCAGAATGACGTCGGGAAAGCACCGAACTCACTGTAGCAAAGAAAACTCTCCCCCTTGATAACCGCATTCAATTGCTTGGCAAACCATGCTGATAAAAGGGGGAGTTGGAGGGGGGGCAAGCGTAGAAACAAACCTCATTTCCCTTCATCTATTTGTCATCTTCTGGCTATAAATTTGTCATTGGAACGTAACACTCCAAAACTAAAGTTGGTATATACCATTTGGAGCGTGTGTTATGTCAACTAACCAACATTACCTAGATATCGAAAATGTAGTGAAGCAATTCGGACAGTTCACTGCATTAAAGAAAATCTCGCTAGCGATTGAAAAGGGCGAGTTTGTTTGTTTTCTTGGTCCTTCTGGCTGCGGTAAAACCACTCTGCTACGTGCCATTGCAGGTTTAGACTTGCCAACGTCTGGTGCGATTTTTCAAAACGGTCAAGAGACCACATTTCTACCACCAGAGAAGCGCGATTTCGGTATCGTATTCCAATCTTACGCGCTGTTTCCGAACCTTACCGTGCAAGAGAACATTGCGGTGGGTTTGAAGAACCAAGGCATGTCGACCAAAGAAGCGTTAGAGAAGGTGGATTACTGGTTAGAAACCATTGGTCTTCCAACCTCTGGAGAGAAATTCCCTAACCAACTTTCTGGTGGTCAACAACAACGTGTTGCATTGGCTCGTGCATTGGCGCTATCTCCGGGTCTACTGCTACTTGATGAGCCATTATCGGCGCTGGATGCAAAAGTACGTGTTCACTTACGTGACGAGATTTGTAAGCTGCAACGTAAGCTTGGCATCACCACCATCATGGTTACGCACGATCAGGACGAAGCGCTGTCGATGGCGGATCGTATCGTGGTAATGAACCATGGTGTGATTGAGCAAGTCGGCACACCTCAAGAGATCTACCAACAACCAGCTACGCGCTTTGTCGCTGAGTTTGTCGGCAGTATGAACTTTATTGAAACCTCAGTCGCAACGGACTCCCAAGTACGCATTGCCGAAACCTTGATGCCAGCGCCAAGCTTGACCAATCGTAAGATCCAACGTGGTGACCGCTTCGACCTTGCGGTGCGTCCTGAAAGCATCAAGTTCGTTGAAAACTACAACAACTCTTTACCCGTGCGAGTTACGGCAACCGAGTTTCTGGGTGCGTTTTTCCGCATTGATTGCGTATTGCAAAACGACAGCTCAACGAAAACCATCGTAGTGGATGTGCCTGTGGATACGGTTCAAAAACTCAATATCAAGGCGGGCGATGTACGTTACATCCAGTTTGCTGAAGAAGGGCTGCATGGTTACGCCGTGCCCTCGGTTGATAAAGCGCTAGCAGCGTAGGTGTAAACATGGATGCGAAGACAATGACGATGAATAGCCTGACCACACAAGACAAAGCAAAATCCTTACTCGGACGTGTTAGCCGCGACAACCTTGTGTTGTTTGGTTTGCTTGCTGGTTTGTCGACCATGATGGTGTTGTTCATCTTAATGCCGCTTTGGGCAATGTTGACCAAGAGTGTGCAAAATGCCAATGGCGAATTTGTCGGATTGGCAAACTTTGCGACATACTTTTCCTCTTCAAGCTTGTGGGTGTCAGTGGGAAACACCTTCACTTTGGGCGTGATAGTGACCTCGGTAGTGGGTGTGCTTGCGTTCGGTTATGCCTACGCGCTGACTCGTTCATGTATGCCGTTTAAAGGTTTGTTTCAAATTCTAGGTACTGCGCCGATCCTTGCGCCTTCGTTGTTGCCAGCGATCAGTTTGATCTTCCTTTTCGGCAATCAAGGCATTGCTAAAGAGATGCTGTTAGGAAACTCGATTTATGGCGTGATTGGTATCTCGATGGGTTTGATTTTCTGGACCTTCCCTCATGCATTGATGATTTTGACCACTTCGCTGCGCACTTCTGATGCCCGTTTGTATGAAGCAGCCCGCGCACTTAAAACTTCACCAATCAAAACCTTCTTTATGGTGACGTTACCTGCGGCGAAATACGGTTTGATCAGTACGCTTATTGTGGTTTTTACATTGGTTATCACGGACTTTGGTGTGCCGAAAGTGATTGGAGGAAGCTACAACGTTTTGGCGACTGACATCTTCAAGCAAGTTGTGGGACAGCAAAACTTTGCCATGGGTGCGGTGACCAGCATTATGTTGTTATTCCCTGCGGTAATGGCGTTCGGCGCAGACCGCTGGGTACAGAAAAAACAAAAGAACTTATTTGACACTCGCTCGGTGCCTTATCAGCCAGAGCCTAACAAAGCGCGTGACAGCATTTGTTTGGTTTACTGCAGCATCATTTCTATCGCAGTGTTGGCAGTGCTTGGCATGGCGGTGTATGGCTCGTTAGTGACGTTCTGGCCTTGGAACAAAGCGCTGACGCTAAACAACTACAACTTTGCCGAAATGAGCACCTACGGTTGGAGCCCATTCTTCAACTCACTAACACTGGCAGGTTGGACAGCGGTTATTGGTACAGCAATCATCTTTGTCGGTGCTTACTGCATTGAGAAAGGGCGAGCGTTTGGTCCAATTCGCCAAGTGATGCAAATGCTCAGCGTGGTGCCAATGGCGGTTCCGGGTATGGTGCTTGGCTTGGGTTACATCTTTTACTTCAATGATGCGAACAATCCTCTGAACGTGCTTTATGGCACCATGGCATTCTTGGTGATTAACACGGTAGTGCATTATTACACGGTGGGTCACATGACCGCCCTGACAGCGCTAAAGCAGTTGCCATCGGAGATTGAAGCCACAGCGGCATCGGTGAAGCTTCCTCAATACAAGTTGTTCTTTAAAGTGACATTACCTGTGTGTTTACCTGCGATTTTGGACATTGCGACTTACTTGTTTGTTAATGCATTGACCACCACTTCTGCGGTAGTATTCCTTTACTCAACCGATACGATTCCGGCTTCGGTCTCGATTCTGAATATGGACGATGCAGGTCAAACTGGCGCTGCAGCAGCGATGGCTGTGATGATCATGATTGCTGCCGCAATTGCGAAGATTGTTCAGATGACTTTGGGTAAATTGTTAGAGAATCGCACACAAGCTTGGCGCAAAAGATAAGGACACTTCGTGCAATACGTAAAAATTAAAGATTCGATTGTTGAACAGATTGAAGCGGGCATGCTATCGCCGCGTCAAAAACTGCCAGCAGAGCGTAAGTTGGCGGAGTCGTTCGATACTACACGCGTCACTCTGCGTGAAGCTTTATCACTGCTAGAAGCGGAAGGTCGAATCTATCGCGAAGATCGCCGAGGTTGGTTTATCTCACCTGAGCCATTGCGTTACGACCCAACCCAAACGCTGAACTTCCCGAACATGGCGAAAGCGCAAAATCGTGTGCCAAAAACGGAGTTGGTTGCAGCAAAAGGGACGCTGGCAAACAAACAAGCCGCGCGCTTGCTGGACTTGCAGCCTTTCTCGGACGTGTATCGAGTCGACCGTGTGCGATACCTTGAAGACAGACCTGTGGTATTCGTAACAAACTACATTCGCCCAGAGTTATTTCCGAACCTGTTGGACTACGATTTATCAAATTCGCTGACGGACATTTATCGCGATCATTATGGCGTTACATATCAAAAGATTCGCTACCGCATTTCAACCAGTACTTTGTTGGGTGAAATGGCTCAAGCATTGCGCGCGACAGCCGGCACGCCAGCGATGGTGGTGGAGCGCATCAACTACAACCAGCACGGTGAGTTGATTGATTGCGATATCGAGTATTGGCGACACGATGCCATCAGCATTGAATCTCTTGCGGAACTCAATCGTTAAGTGGATTTTCTCATTGTATAAGGCTCCATCTCGGGGCCTTTATTTTATTCAGACAGGAACATTGAAATGGATTTGTTGGCGATTGGTCTCGTCGTTTTTTCTGCTGTTCTTCATGCGGGCTGGAATATCCTTGGAAAAAGCAACTCTGGGTCAGGGCTCGCGTTTACCATGGCCGCCAGCTTTTCTGCATGTTTCATTCTTACCCCTTATTTGATTTGGTATTTGGCAACCATTGGCTGGACATCATTGCCGAGTGAGTTTTGGGGATTGCTGTTCATTAGCGGCATTTCACAAATGGTTTATCTGGTTGGTTTGATTGTCGCTTATAAGCACGCTGATGTGGGGGTGGTTTATCCGATTGCTCGGGCACTGCCTGTGATGATGGTCGGCGCAATCAGTGTTGCATTGGGACATGAATTATCTAGTCAGCAGTGGCTTGGATTCTTGCTGATAACCCTTGGTTGTATGCTGGTACCACTGACGAACTTTCGTCAAATGACATTGGGCTCTTATTTGAACGTCGGTGTGTTCTGGGCATTGATTGCCGCAATAGGCACAACGGGTTACTCGGTGGTCGACAAAGAAGCGCTGAGTTTACTTACAGGGCAAGCGTCAGAGATCTTGAATGATCAGTACAGTGCAATCTTCTACTTGGGCGTGCAGTTTTGGGCGATTGGTATTCCAGCCCTTGTATGGTGCTTGGTTACAGGCAAACCAGATGAGATTAAGACAGCGTGGCAGATCCGCAAAACAGCCAGCATGGCAGGGGTAATGATGGCATCCACCTACGGCTTGGTGCTGTTTGCGATGACCATGACCGACAACGTGAGCTTGGTCGTAGCACTAAGGCAAATCAGCATTGTGTTTGGATTGTTTATGGGGATTTGGTTTTTGTCTGAGAAATGGTATCTCACCCGAGGGCTTGGCGTTACTTCGATCGTGGCGGGGATCATTCTTGCGTTGACGAACTGACTCGTATTGATGAAAGAAAAAGGCAGCGACTCAGGCCATCGCTGCCTTTTTCTTTTTTAGTTGTTGGGGAAGGGGTAGGAGTATAAGAGACGTCAGAAACGCAATTGAGCGCCGAACATCACGCCACCAGAATCAAAATCACTGTTCTTTGAGTACACATACTCAGCATTCAAACCAAAGTGCTTGTAGCTCCATCCTAATCCTGCCGCCGCTTCACCACCAACGCTAGTGTGTTCAATGTTTCGACTCTGCCCATTCACCTTGTAAGTGTACTCAAGGGTGTAGAGCGTCATACCTGCTTTACCGTAAAGTTCGAAACCAGCACCAAGAGGATAGCTAGCATAGCCGCTTAATCGTGGGCCGGAAAAGCTCGTATCGGTAACCTCTGAAATTGGGCTTAACAGCGTTGAGCCAATACCATCAAACGCCCCTTTAAAGCCAGCTTCAATCCCGAAATTTTGGGTCGGCATGTATTGGTAATAAATTTCACCAAGAAACATATCACCGGATTCTTTACTTGCGGGGGCGTCATAGCTTACACCGCCATAACCTAGGTTCGTGCCTATGATGTGCTTGCTTGTACTTGCGTTCGCCGATAGGGAAAGAGTCGACAACACCAGAGCAGCAAAGAATGAATAACGCATGAACGTTTCTCCTCAGCTTTTTAGCTTTTTAGCTTTTTAGTACTTGTTCGAATGTTGCTTTGGTGTTGTCTAGCCATTCATAACGACGACGGTACATCGAACGTTTAGATCGCGACATCCCATCGAGATCACGGCGCGGAGCATTCACTGTGAGTGAGTAGAAGTTGCGATCGTACTCAGTACCGCCAAGTTCCTTCCACAATGCATCGTAATCCGTTTTGATTCGTCCTTTACTGTAGCGCTTTGCCGCATAAGTGTGAGATTGGGTTTTCACTGCAAGAATGGTTTCAACGCCCCAAATCTGAGCAAGAAGATCCAGAAGGCTGACCATCAAACTTTTTGGGCGCTGACCGTACAGTTTACGAGTCAACTTTTTGATTTTTTCATTGCTAGTCTCGTTGCTGCGCGGACCTTGTAGGCCACCAATCATGATGCAGCGAGCGCCGTTCTCGTGTCCCAATGTGAACGACAGAGTATAGAAGTTGCCATCTTCTTGGCTGTGTAATACCAAGCTCATGTCGCCTTCTTTTTGGTAGCGAGCTTCATAAACCAATCTGACCGTGTAGAGAATATCCTCGATCTCAAAGGTCATCAGAGTGAGTCCCTTGGCATCGGTATAGATCTGTTTCATTAGAGCAGGTGAGACGAGCTCCGACACTGTGTTGTAGTGATCAACCACAAGAGCTGAACGATCAATCGCAGGGCTGTTTTTTACGATATACGGACGAAATGGTTTTTCTAAGAATCGATGAGTGCGCGTACACAGCATCTCCAGCAGTGAAGCCTCAATATTGTCTGCCAGATACTTAAATGACTTTCGGTAGAACAACGCACGCGCAATGAACTTGATGCGGTATGTCCAGATTGGATGATAAATCTCAGCATACTCATCCGAGTAAATGGTTTTGCTGTGGTGAAGGATGGATTTATTCATGGTTATTTCACTCCAAACTCATTTCCAGTGGTGTCGGTTCTGTCATGTGGCTGTGAGCGTTAGGTATCGAACGCAAAAAGGGAGAAAGCAAAGTGAGCCGTTCTTCACTCCAGCTAGACAGGAACTAGTTTTGAACAGTGTTCTTTTGCTGAGGATTCTATGAGAAAAGCGTGGCGAGGTATTGTAAGGCTTGGTATGAGAGTGTCAGGATTCGCGGTCAGAGCGCGTACAAGAGATAGGCATCGTGTCATATCCAAAACGCACTTATTTATAGCGATTAGATATATTCAATCCGATAAGAAAAAAATTAGACGGTCTGATTAAGCTATCGAGAAAAGCTAATCTACGGATTTACTTAGTTTTTTATTAAAAGCAAAAGCCGAGCCTGACAGTCAATTAAAAATAAAATGGAAATTAATTAAAGTTTTTCTGAAATTAATCTGACTCGCTATAGGTCTCTATACGTACCCTACATTAATCGAGTATTTGGAACTCGATATTTAAAAGGTAAGTAAGGAGCACATTATGAAACGTTTAATCACTCTAGCAAGTCTTATCGCATTAACCGCTACTCCAATCGCTGCTATTGCTGGTGGTTACCAATGGACTAATAACAGTAGAACCATTCACGGTAATGTTGTCGACAGTAAACAAGCCGCTTACGACATGGGCTTTGAAATGATTAAGAACTATCAAAGCAAGTCGTCAGCACAACTAAGAGACGAATTCAAAAGCTCATTTGATATCGTAGACCGCCAGTCTTTCTCTATTACTAATGCGAAAGTAACAGTAGATGAATTCCTGCAAGATAACGGTCAAATCGCATACCAACCAATATTGAATGTGAAATACGAATACCGCATGCGTGAACCTGGTAATCGTTAATTAATTTATTCGCTAGCATTTATAACTCTATTGCCTGTTTAATCCTTGTTGTATATTCGTTCTATTATTTTTGGGGAGCATTTGCTCCCCTTTTTTATTATTAAATATATACTCCTGATGAATGTGTTTCTTAAATATAATATCTCATAAATATTTTCTAACGCTCAGCGTAAGTTTTTCTAGCTCGTTGAATATTCGGTAGGTTTGTAAAGTGGTGACAAAGCACGGTTGTGTGCGTCACTTTTACAAAGGATATCGAATGACTCACCCTTCATATTGGTTTAAGCAAGCGCTTGAAATTGAGCAGCCAGAAACCGCTAAACCACTTCAACAAAATATCCAAGCAGATGTCGCTATTGTCGGCGGTGGTTACACCGGTCTTTGGACTGCGATCATGATCAAGCAGCAATCGCCGGAAAAACAGGTGGTTGTGATTGAAAAAGGCTTGTGTGGCAGTGGTGCATCAGGCGCAAACGGCGGTTGTATGCTGACTTGGTCGACAAAGTTTCCGACCTTGAAACGCTTATTCGGTGAAGAACACGCCGCTTGGTTGGTAAAAGAGTCGGAACAAGCCGTGCTAGAGATTGACGACTTTTGTCAGCAGCACAACATCGATGCGCAATTATCATTGAAAGGCGTTTATTACACAGCAACCAACCACGCTCAAACTGGCGGAATGCAGCCAGTTGTGGACGAGTTAAAGCGTTTGGAAGTGAACAGTTGGCGCCATTGCCAAACTGAGGAGTTGCGTGCCAATGCGGGATCGCCGCGCAATATAGAGGGCTTTCACTCTCCAGTTGCTGCCAGCGTTCAACCTGCTTTATTGGCGAGAGGATTAAGATGCGTCGCAATTGAGTTGGGTGTTGAAATCTATGAGAACACGCCGATGACGCGTTTAGATTATGGAAAACCTGCCACTGTCTGTACACCTAAAGGAAATGTTCAAGCGCAGCAGGTGGTGTTGGCACTAAACGCGTGGATGGTGGAGCAGTTTAAGCAATTCAAAAGCAGTATCGTGGTGGTCTCTTCCGACATGGTGATCACCAAACCGCTTGGTGATGCGCTATCTCAATCTGGTTGGCAGGCAGGTTCTAGCGTGTTGGATTCACGTATTTTCGTCCACTACTACCGAGATACGCCAGATGGCCGTTTGATGTTGGGGAAAGGCGGCAATCAGTTCTCTTTCAACAACCAAGTCAATGCAATGTTCAACAAGCCAACACGCTATCAAGAGCTACTGCGTAAGTCGTTCGATAAGTTGTTTCCGCGCTTGAAAGGAGCAGAGTTCGCTTATTCATGGACGGGCGGTTCAGATCGCTCCGCAACTGGTTTTCCATTCTTCGGTGAGTTAGATAACCAAAGCAATATCTTTTATGGCTTTGGTTATTCGGGTAACGGGGTGGCTCAGACTCGAATGGGCGGAAAGATCTTATCTTCGTTGGTATTGGGAATCGAGAATGAATGGACGAAAAGCGGTTTAGCCAAAGGGCCGTTGGGGCATTTCCCGCCAGAGCCATTCCGATGGACAGGAGCGATGATGGTACGCAACGCGGTACGCCGAAAAGAGGAAGCAGAAGATAACGAGCAGACGCCATTCATCTGGGATAAGTGGCTAGCAAAACTCGCAGGACCAGCAGGCAAAGCGGATAAGCTCGACTAAACTGAATATTTTGATCGCAAACGGATAGGGAAGAAGTGAAAGTGTTAGAGGCACCTCTTCCCTTTGTGTTAGCCTCAGTCTTTCAAGCTCAGATGCAAAAGGTGAGTAATAAAATGAAAGTATTCAGCAACTTTGACAGCGGCAGCATTCACGTAGTGAAAGCGGACGACAAAAACGACATCCAACTCAAAATTCCTAACGACAACATGTCGGAATTCTACCAGTGGTTCCACTTCCGTCTAGAGACAGAAGCCGAGCAATCACACACCATCAAACTTCTTGATCTTGCGAAATCGGCTTACCCAGAAGGTTGGCAAGGTTACGACGTGGTTGCGTCTTACGATCGTGAAGAGTGGTTCCGAGTACCGGCAGAGTTCGATGGCGACACGCTGACTTTCACTGTTATCCCTGAGCGCAGCTCAATTTACTTCGCATACTTTGCACCTTACACGTACGACCGTCATCTAGACCTGTTACACATGGCACAAAGCGCGCACCACTGCCAACTAGAGACGCTTGGTCATACGCTAGATGGCAATGACATGAGCTTGCTTACTTTCGGTGAGCCAGAAGAAGGCAAAAAGAAAATCTGGATGATTGCACGTCAGCACCCAGGTGAGACGATGGCAGAATGGTTCATGGAAGGCATGATCCAACGTCTGCTTGATGAGAACGACACGGTTGCACGTGCATTGCTTGAAAAAGCAGTACTTTACGTTGTACCAAACATGAACCCAGACGGCGGTGTGCGTGGTCACCTACGTACTAACGCGGTTGGCGTAAACCTAAACCGTGAGTGGCAAACGCCATCAATGGAAAAGAGTCCTGAAGTCTTCTTGGTTCGTGAGCGCATGCTAGAAACTGGCGTGGATATGTTCCTAGATATTCATGGTGATGAAGCTATCCCGTACAACTTCGTGGCGGGCTCTGAAGGTATTCCTTCTTATGACGAAGGCATGGCTGAGTTGGAAAACGCGTTTAAACAAGCACTTCTGACGATTACACCAGAGTTCCAAGACGAGATCGGTTACGACAAAGATGAACCGGGTAAAGCGAACCTAACCGTTGGCTCTAACTGGGTGGCAGAGCAATTTAAGTGTTTGTCTTACACCATTGAAATGCCATTCAAAGACAATAACAACCATCCAGACCCTCTGTACGGTTGGTCTCCTGAGCGTAGTGTCTTGTTTGGACAGGATGTTTTGGCTGCAACATTGGCGGTCTCTGACAAAATTTAACGCAATTCGTTCACAGCCCGTACTTTACGGGCTGTCTTTTCTGCCACTATTCTTTCCACGTTCTCTATTGACGAACTACTTTCTAAGCGCTTTAAACAAAAAATCTGCAATATCTGATGGTTATCTGAGTATCGATAAGAATTTTTTGTCGTGACGACAAAAATAATGATTTATTTTAGAGATGGTTATTCTGTTAAAGTCCGTTTCGAGATTCTTGTCACAAAACTCATATCATCTCATAGGGTTACCGATCCAGAGTTTGCGGTTGAAGTAGGCACAGCCGATTAAATTACTTTTTAGTTGCTATGTGATTACAAGATAGAATCCGGATAATTTTCGTCCCGGAATCTTGTACCTACAGAGGTTTGCTCATCGTTATCTCTCACTCCTGATGTGCTGGTTAAAGGCGTCAGTGATATCGTGGCAGATAGGTGCATCAAAATTCCAACCAACGCTCTTAATGGATGAGTCCCGATTAAGGCGTCGCATGATGATGCGTTAATAGAGATTGTTGGCGTAGTTTTTAATCACTTGAAAACAGTGTAGGTTCTGAGTTTCCTAAAAACAGATTTTTCTGGGGAAAGTAATCGGGTCGCCTCGCATAAAGGAAAAATAATGAAAAAGATCGCTCTTGCAGTGGCTACCGTTCTAGCTGGTGGCGTAATGTCGAATGTTGCTCTTGCTGATACATACATCGGCGGCAAACTTGGTTACAACGCTCTAAACGACGCATGTCACCTAGACGCTCCATGTGATGACGACAGCTTCGCAGCTGGTATGCACATTGGTTACAACTTCAACGAATACGTTGCAGCTGAATACGGTGTTGATTACCTAGGTAACTTCACAGCTAACTTCAACAAAGCTGGCCTAAACACAGTTGACGGTGACCTATGGGCGCTAACTCTAGCTCCTAAGTTCAACCTTCCTCTAACTGATTCTTGGAACCTATTTGCTAAAGTAGGTGCTGCATACATGATGGCTGGTGACGAGAAAGATTTCGTACCAACTGGCTCTCTAGGTGCTGAATACCAAATCAACTACAACTGGAGCCTACGCGCTGAGTACCAACGTTACCAAGACATGTCTGATGACATCATCGACGACATGGATGCTGACTTCTTCGGTATCGGCTTCAACTACAAGTTCGGTTCTGAGCCAGTAGTTCAAGAAGAAGTAGTTGAGACTCGTCCAGCGACTCGCATCGTTGAGAACGAATACCCAGCTCAAACAGCAACAGTACAATTCGGCCTAGAAAGCGCTGAACTACAAGACGCTTCTGCGTTCAACGGTACTGTAGAGCTAATGAACACTTACCCACAAGCTCAAGTTGAAATCAACGGCTACAGTGACACAACTGGTTCTGAAGCTTACAACCAACAGCTAACTGAGAAGCGTGCACAAGCAGTTGCTGATCACTTCCAAGCTGAAGGTATCGCTGCAGACCGTATGACTGTTAAAGGTATGGGAGAAGCTAACCCAGTAGCTAGCAACGAAACTCGCGAAGGTCGTGAAGAGAACCGTCGTGTAGAAGTTGTTGTTCCTGCGTTCCAATACCAAACTGAAGAAGCTGCTCAATAATTCATTATTGAATCAGTAACTTTAAAAGCCAGCGTCTGACGCTGGCTTTTTTGTTTCCCCTTCATTTATCTGTCACAGCTCCGTCATAGTATTTTCTTACTTGTTCGTCTGGAGCCTGATATGCAAAACCTACCGCCACTCAATTCTCTCAAAGCGTTTGAAGCAACCGCTCGATTGCAAAGCTTTACCAAGGCGGCAGAAGAGCTCAATGTCACCCGTGCGGCGGTCAGTCAGCAGGTTAAATCCCTCGAAGTTTACTTAGACGCCACCTTGTTTGAACGCAATGGTGCTCAGCTCAATCTCACTCAAGCTGCTCATGATTATTTACCTGTGGTAAGTCATGTCTTTCAGAGTTTATCTGCTGCGACTCAACATCTTTTCTCCCGACAAAAGCAAGCGCAGTTAACGTTACACGTGGCACACAGCTTTTGCTCTCAATGGCTAATGCCACGACTGGCGGATTTCCATCGCCAACATCCTAAAGTGAGCTTTAAAGTCTCTACCACCGCCAACGCAATGCCGAGCAACAGTGATATCGCTGATGTGGAGATCATTAACGGTTATGGCGATTGGCAGTCACAGCAAGCCGTTCAACTGACACAAGAAAATTGGATTGTGGTGGCAAGCCCTGGCTTTTTGCATCTGAATCCCATTTCTCACTTATCTGATCTTGCTCGTTTGCCTAAGTTAGCTACGGGAGGCTACCAAGAAACGTGGCAGTGTTGGTTAGCGTATCAAGGCGTCGAATGCAAAGGAGTGAAGCTCACAGGAGAGTTTGAGCACTCTCTGTTAGCGATTGAAGCTGCGGTGAATCAATTGGGAATTTTGCTTGTAAGAGATTTATTGGTCGAGGACCATCTTCAGCAAGGGTCGTTGGTGCAAATCGGAGGTTGGTCGATGCCAAGTCGAGGTGCGCATCACATGATTGTTCGCGGTGAAGAAAGGCCGCACGTGAAAGCATTTATCGAGTGGTTAAGGCAAAGTCTAGAAGCGTAATTTTAGGGCTCAATCACAAGACGGAAACGAACTGCGATTTATCTAACAATCTGAAACATTATCAGCCTCCATGAGTAAAGTTCGAGTGCTAAGATGACGAAGTACGTTTCATGTCGTCATCACTCACAGAGCGCACGCTCTGAGCATCAAGGAGCTGTAATGGAAGCGTTAGAAGGTGGCAGAGAGAATGCCATTTATCGTAAGGGAGAGCTCGTTAGCCGGCCTGCCAGTCATTGGACGATGACGGTTCATCAATTACTCCAACATCTCCATAGCCACGGCTTTACTGCTTGCCCAAAAGCCGTCTCCATCGAGGGAGGAAAAGAGCTGCTGACTTTCGTTGAAGGCGAGACTTACAATTACCCGCTAGAAGGGCCAATTAGCTCGCTCATGGCGCTGAAATCCGCCGCTAAACTACTACGTCGTTTTCACGATGCCTCTGAAAGTTTTCTCAAGCTCAATACACAAGATGTCCATCACTGGATGCTGCCTTCACGCTCTCCAAAAGAGGTGATTTGCCATGGCGATTTTATGCCTTATAACGTTGCGTTAGAGGGCGATGTTGTGGTGGGAGTATTCGATTTTGATACCGCGCACCCAGCACCTAGAATTTGGGACATCGCCTTTTCTGTGTATGGCTGGGCACCGTTCAAAACTGATCAAGACGACAAAATGGGTACGCTTGAGGAGCAAATTCGCAGAGCCAAGATCTTCTGTGATGCTTATGGCTGTACTCGATTAGAACGTGAAGAGTTGGTTGAGGTAATGACATTGCGTTTGACGGCGTTGGTAGACCACATGCGGTCAATGGCTGCGAAGGGCGATGCTCAGTTCCAAGCTAATATGGAGGACTGTCACCATACCGCTTACTTGCAAGATATTGAATACATTAATAAGCACCACCAAGCCATTACGCTCGGAGTACTCGGCGAAATCAAATTTTAATCTGGCTTTGAATGCTGCTTAATGATGGATTGAATCACGTCAAACAACCATTGGTTTTGTGGGTCATGCTGCTGAGAACGTCGGCAGCTCATCACAAAGCTCACGCCAAGTTCCAGCCCGTTTGGTAGCTCGATACTGCGACATGATTCAGGAACGTTACCACTCATGGTAATACCGAAATGGTCGGTGTTCATGATAATGCTGTGAATCATCGCAGGGTGCTCAATCTCAACTTTGGGCTCAACGTGAAAACCGATGTTTCTTAATCGATCCAAAAGCGGGTATTTGTGATCGTTCCACCCCGGTGTTTTGAACAGAACAAAGGTGTAATCGCTCAAAGATTGAAAGTCTTGCGCAGGATGATCTTCTTTCACAAAGAAGACGGCTTTCCCTCGACCAAGTTCTTTTTGAGCGATGGATTGAGGCAGGTCTTCATCAAAGTAGTGAATCGCAATGGCATTCTCACCTTCAATGATGCGATTGCGCGCATCTGCCCCCCATCTTAAAAAGGCATAACTGGCGTTTGGTGCTTGCTTGAGTAGTTCGAGATAAAGCTTGTCACCAAAACGATCCCAAAACAGTGTATTGGCATAGATGGCAACCTCGCCCGTAAATAAATCTGGTGAAAACTGCTGTGGCTTAATGGCGTCTGCGCTGGCGAGGATCTGTTCAAAGTGAGGCATGTTGGCTTCAATAAACGAGGTCGGCTCAAAGCCATTTTTGGTTTGAATGAACAAAGGATCGTCCAGTTGCGCTTTCATCTTGGTTAAGTTCTTACTGATGGCACCTGAGGTTTTCCCCATTGATTCTGCCACTAAACGAACGTTACGCAGCTCATACATGCGCTTTAATACCAAGACGTTTTGCATATCTAGATTCATTGTCATTCTTTTACTCCAGCCAACGTTGCCACGGCATCATAACTCCGCCTCCCATAAAAAAAGACAGGGGATGGTCAATTCTAAGTTTATGGCAGAAAAGCATTTTTTGACCGAGGATTTCCATTTGGTAAATTCGGGTTTTCCTCGTGCTACTTTGGAACTGTTGCTACAGTTTCTTCATCGAAACGATGTACCACAAATAATCGAGGTGACGTATGAAAAAACTAATCGCACTAGTAGGCTTAATGGCTTGTTCAATGAATGTAGCATTCGCTGGCGATGGCTCATACACGGGTACCATTGATATGGCTACTAGCCAAACAAACCAAGTTAATGTGGAGCGCGCGGATTCTAACCTGACTCTTAAAGGTCGTAATGACGCTACTTACGGTGGCGTGATGATTCAAACAGACGCTTCTAACCAACCGATTCAATTGCGCGGCCGTCGCGACTAAGTAATCGAAACCATCCCCCGCTTTCAATGCCGCGTCTAACGCGGCATTGTTGTCTTTAGGTAATAGCAACCCAAATTCAACAGAAATCTTTGATAGCTTTTGTTTATCGATAATTAAAAATTAATTGTTGAAATCTTAATTACCGTTTTTGCGCACCTAAATGATATTGATTCTCATTTGGGTGGGCGTATGATTCTCTCATCGACTAGAGAGGAATATCGCCATGAGTAATGTATCGATAAATAATGCATCCATACATTTAGATGCCGCCACAACATCAAAAGTTTCGGCATTCAATAAAATCAAACGTAAAATGCTGATGTTAGGCCCGGCGTTTATTGCCGCGATTGGTTACATCGACCCAGGCAACTTTGCGACAAATATTGAATCAGGATCTTCATTTGGTTACCAGCTACTTTGGGTAGTGCTATGGGCAAACCTAATGGCGATGTTGATTCAGTATTTATCCGCCAAGCTAGGTATCGTTACAGGCAAAAACCTAGCAGAGCATCTACGTGATCACCTACCAAATAAATGGGCGGTGGGCTTCTACTGGATCCAAGCTGAAATCATCGCGATAGCAACAGACCTTGCCGAGTTTATCGGTGCCGCAGTCGGCTTTCAGTTGGTGTTTGGAATTAGCTTAATGGAAGGTGCGATGATCACTGCGGTAGCAACCGTGATGATTTTGATGCTTAACCAGAAAGGTCAAAAACCGCTAGAAGTCGTGATTGGTTCGCTTTTGATGCTGGTCGCGGTTATCTACATTGCTGAACTGTTTTTTGCGCACCCTGCGGGCGGTGAAATGGTGAAAGGTTTGCTAACCCCAACCTTTACTGATTCGCACCAGATCTACCTTGCTGCGGGTATTTTAGGCGCGACTGTAATGCCTCACGTGATTTATCTTCATTCTGCACTGTTCAAAAACAGCTATGGCGAAAGCACCAAAACTCGCCTTCGTACCACTCGCTTTGATGTGTTGATTGCAATGGTGATTGCAGGCTTTGTGAATATCGCAATTGTGGCGATGGCAGCAGCCGTATTCCATTACTCGGGCAACCAACATGTGGCGGAAATTGAAACAGCGTACATGACGCTAACGCCATTGGTAGGTAAAGCCGCATCTGTGTTGTTTGGTGTCTCGTTGATTGCTTCAGGCTTGTCTTCTACCGTCGTTGGCACAATGGCAGGTCAGGTGGTGATGCAAGGCTTTGTTCGCTTCTCTATCCCAATGTGGGTACGACGTTTTATTACTATGGCACCTTCGTTTGTGGTGATTGGTTTGGGTATGAACACCACCGATATCTTGGTGATGAGCCAAGTGGTATTGAGCTTTGGTATTGCGTTGGCGATTATCCCATTGCTTATCTTTACCAACAGCGAACGCTTGATGGGTGAGTTCAAAAACAACAAATGGGTCTCTTACGCAGGTATGGTTATTGTTACTTTGGTACTGGCACTCAACGGCTATCTGATGGTTACCTTAACTGCTTAATGATTTCTCCCTCCTTTTCTCTGTCGATAAAAAAACGGAAGCCACTTGGCTTCCGTTTTTTGTTTGATGCTGAGAGAGAATTAGTTTTGCTCAACCACTTCCAATTCAGCTTCACTTTGTTTTGCTGCTTCAAGCATCTTACGAATGATGAACGATGCACCTAGTGCGATAGCCACCATTACCACCGCTAGGATAGTCAGCAGTTGGAAGTAATCACCGTAAACGTGTTGTACGATTTCTTGTGTGATCTCTTGGCCTTTCTCTAGTGCGATAGACGTAGAGAATGCAGCACCAACGATACCACTTAGCGCGATTGCTACAGAGAACAAGCTTACTGAGAAGTTTTCGATGTGCTTAGGTGCCACAGATAGAATGAACGCAACAACCATTGAACCTACGATAACTTCCGCAATTGCTTGGAAGAAGTGAATCGCTAGGAAGATTTCAGGCATGATGATAACGTCTTCACCAACAGTCGTTACTGCGAACGTTAGGATGCCGAATGCGATAGCGGTTAGCACGAATGCCAATGCAATCTTAGTCGCTGTTGATAGGTGAATATCGCGTTTTTCTAGCATACCAAAGAAGCCTGCAACGATAGGGCCACCAACCATACACCATAGTGGGTTCATTGCCATTGCTGCTTCAGGCTCTAGTGGGATGAAGCCAAACAGAGAACCTTTCAGAGTGTTGATCGCTACCATGTTCATAGAAGTCATCATTTGACCGTAGTAAACGAAGAAACAGGTGGTTAGGAAGGTAACGATTAGGATAGTACCCATCTTCAATGATTCCGCTTTGCTTGCTTTCAACATCAAAGAAACAAAGTAAAGAATCGCTGCACCGCCGATGGCGTAAACGATGTTTTGACCGATATCCATGTTAGAGAACATGAAGAATACCAGTGCAATCATCGCTGCTGAGATGATCGCGAAGAAAATCCAGTTCTTCATGCTTACGCTTTGACGATCCAGATCAGAAGCAACGCCAACCAAGCCTTTGCGGAACACAAGTAGCATTACCAATGCGGCGCCAGCCATCACTGCTGAAATAGTGAAACCACCATTAAAGCCGATGATCAACACAATCATAGGGAACAAGTATTGGCCTAGGAAAGCGCCCACGTTGTTCACTGAGTAGTTGATTGGGTAACCTTTCTCGAAGTCTTCTTGTGACTTAAAGGTACGTTTGTACAAGCTAGGGTAAGAAGGAGACATCAAACCACGGCCGTAACTTGCTAGCGCGATACCACACATTGAAAGTGGTACGTTGGTTGCCGAAGCACCAAGAACAAGCAGTACGTAGCCAGATGCGAATGCTAAGAAGGCAATCGATAGAGAGCGGTAAGCACCTAAAAATTTGTCAGCGATAAAGCCGCCAGCAATCGCAAATAGAGGGCCAATCGCCGAAAATGCACCGACGATCATCATGGTATCAGCTTCGTTGTAATTCAGATCCTCTAAGAAGAAGCGCGTCAGACTGACTAACACGCCGTAAAATGATAAGCCAAACATCATTTGGCAGAACATCATAGATTTATTTAGTTTATTCCACATAATTAAATACTCACTATTGCGAGAAAGGTAGTTATTATTTCTGTTAAATGTTACTTAAACGCTATGTTACATATTGAAACAATTGTCGCATAAAACGAAATTAATGCACTAAAATTTCTAATGCGAAACGTTTGCCTCGCTAATGTGTTGTTCTAGATCAACTGAAAATTATGTGAATAAATGACTAAAAAATAACAATTTGTAAGACTATTATTCTTTTGTGTTTTTTAAGGTTTTGAAAAGTCGCTGAATTAATAAGCAGAATGAAGAGAAGCAAGAGGCAGGCTGATTTTTATACACGAACAAAGGCGTTGGCGGAATTTTGTCCGCCAACAATGAAAAATATTAATTAGCAAAAACTGATATAAAGTATGCTATTCGCATGGTGGGGCCATATGAATCACCGCGAGTCCACCAAGTGAGGTCTCACGATATTTCTTATTCATGTCTTTGCCCGTCTGGTACATGGTTTCGATAACTTTATCTAATGAAATAAGGCATTTGCTGGTGCGTTTCAGTGCCATGCGTGATGCGTTAATGGCCTTCATCGCGCCCATCGCGTTTCGCTCAATACACGGCACCTGAACCAAACCGCCAATCGGGTCACAAGTCATGCCAAGCGAATGCTCCATGGCGATCTCTGCGGCAATACATATCTGCTCATTGCTGCCTCCACGCAGTGCTGTTAAGCCTGCGGCCGCCATTGAAGAAGATACGCCGACTTCGCCTTGGCATCCGACTTCTGCCCCAGAGATGGAAGCGTTGGTTTTGTACAAGATGCCAATAGCCCCCGCCACGGCTAAGAAGTCTTTCAACTGTTTGTTATCTAGCTCCTTAATGAAGCGATGGTAGTACATAAGCACGGCAGGAATAACACCAGCAGCGCCGTTGGTTGGCGACGTCACTACCTGACCACCTGCAGCGTTCTCTTCACTTACAGCAAAGGCAAACAGGTTAATCCAATCCATGATCTCCATTGGGTCGTTCTCTACTGCCGCATTGGCTTCGAGTTTTTTGAGTAGGTTTGGCGCTCGGCGCGTTACGTTCAACCCGCCTTCGAGAATACCTTCGGTATCAAAGCCTCTTTGCATGCACAGCGACATCACTTTCCAGATCTGTTCGGCTTTTTGATCGATCTCTTCCTGTTCACGGAAGGCACGCTCGTTTTGCAGAATCATTCCACCTAGGCTGAATCCGTTTTGCTCCGCTTTTTCTAGCATTTCATCGGCGGATTTGAATGGGTAAGGTACCTGTACTTCCGCTTCGGAACTGCCATTTTCCAACTCGGCTGCGGTTGCAATAAAGCCGCCACCGATAGAGTAGTAAGTTTCAAACGCCACCTGATCACCAGCAGCATCATAAGCCGTGATGGTCATGCCATTTTCATGAAGAGGGAGGTTATCACTGTGAAAGACAATATCGTGCTCATAGCTAAACACGATTTCATGAACACCTGCGACCGAGAGTGTGCCATGTTCAATGGTATGTTGCAGTGCACTCTTGGCGCTGGTCATTTTAATGGTATCGGGCTTATTGCCCATCAAACCAAGGACGGTGGCACGGTCTGTATGGTGGCCTTTGCCAGTCAGCGATAAAGAACCGTAAAGGTCAACTTGCACCTTGTGCACTTTCGCCATAGAGTCGCTAAGTAATTGAGTGAAATGGTAACCTGCGAGCATTGGGCCATTGGTGTGGGAACTGGATGGACCGACACCGACCTTAAAAATATCGAAAATCGACAGCATAATTGACTTCCTTTCTCTGCGGACCTTTGTTCAGGTCTCTAGAACGACATTGTTAATTAGATGTTAATGCCTGAAAGAGTATTGGCAAAGCAAATTTTTGTATACAAATTGTTCGCTAAAGTATGAGTAATTGAGATCTGGGTAATGAAGTTAAACAAGGTAGTGATCATTCTAGGTAAGCGGTTGGTGCACGATCAGTTGAGTGCTGAAGGTCGCTCACGCGTGGAAGCGCTGTTGAATGTTTTAAACGAATTTTGCTTTGAGACGACTGCCTTGGTTTTTTGTGGTGGTGTGACTCAAGGACAAACCGTTTCAGAAGCGGATGCGATGTACCGCTATTTTTGCCAGCTAGCCAAGGCTAGGGAAATCGATTTTCCTGAGCAGCAGGTCATCATCGAGAATCGCTCACTCAATACGGTGCAGAACATGCAAAATGCCGCTGCGGAATTATTGAGAAGTGGTCTTTGCGAGGCCGGGCAAACCATTGAAGTCACTTTACTCTCCAATGACTATCACCTAGAGCGCATCATCGAGATTCAAACCTTAATGGATGAACAAGGCTTATTGCGCGTGCTGAAGTCGCGTTGTGCGGACATGGGGGTAAAGCTCAATATTCCACTCGATCTTTCGCATCATGTGAGTGTGCCTTACCCCAATACAGGTGTTTTAGCGGACGCATTTCTATTGTTTGATGAACTCACGACTTACCGCGTGTATCTAGAGGGAGTCAAGCGTGGTGCCTTTGAACGTGATCTCGCTGAGGTACGAGCAAAGCCCTTAGCCATTGCTCTTGGAGCGATAGAAAAGCTTCATGCGCTCGATTTAGAGCCTGAAGTACGAGGGCAAATTGCAGATATGAAAAAGGCCATCGAAATGACGGCCTTTGATGATTCAGTGGTTGCAGCAGAGCAAGCGTTAGCAGTGTTTCATCCGATATTAACGGCGTTGAACCTGCAACTTGACCCCGAAGCGAATGGCTAGGTAAGCCACTTCAACTTACTGACGCTTAAGTTCGCGACGTGTGCGTACGGCACTTAGCGCGATTAGGCTGTAACACAACAGCTCCATGCCTTCTTCTGAGATGTTTTTCACATCACGTACGTAATGCTCGCCCATTACGTGTTGCCAGAAGCTACCCATGCCGTACAGGCGAGAGAACACCAATAACAAGATCACCGAGCCAATAAGTAGCTTCATGTAAGGTGATTGTAGAATGGTTGCCATTTCGTTCACCGTGCCTTTACCGCCTTGGTACGCTTTCGCACAAGCTAGAGCAGTTAACGCAAGAGCAGGGAAGACCCAAGAACCGTGGTGAATCATGTCGAACCAGTAGTCCATTTCACGGATCATCAATACCGCAAAGAACCCAGAGATCAAGATTGCCGCGTGTGATACATGGCTTTCTTGTTTAGAAATGCGGAAGAAAGACCAAGACGCAACAGCCAACATGATCAGCTGTAAGGTTTCCGTAACAGAGGTTTCTCCCAAGCTTGAACCGAGTAAAACGTAGTCCACGCGGATACTTAGGTTGACCAAAATACTAAGCGCAATGATGGTCAATGCACTTAACATCGATTTGTAGATGATGCGCTTTGACTCTTCAGTAATCACATTGGTTTGTGCCGATTCGGCTTGTTTGACTGTATCTGTTTTCATCCTGACCACCCGCTCCCGTAAAAAATGTGGAAAAAACGTGAAATTTCGTGATGTGCGCGAGAAATTTTATTGA
This sequence comes from Vibrio sp. B172a, assembly GCF_030248355.1. Taxonomy (NCBI): domain Bacteria; kingdom Pseudomonadati; phylum Pseudomonadota; class Gammaproteobacteria; order Vibrionales; family Vibrionaceae; genus Vibrio; species Vibrio sp. B172a. The sequence continues at coordinate 133,819 of NZ_JAHGAC010000002.1, forward strand.
CCAAGTGGAAAGTAATGTCAGGGGAATGTCAGGAATAAAACGCCGTTCGATATCGTGTCGCTATGCGGTAAGGCAGATGGATAAAGGGGTAAGTATCAGAAAGTAGGGAAATTTACGGTAAACAAAAAGGAGCTTAACGCTCCTTTGTTGATAAAATTGTAATCTTAGATTGCGTAAATGTTAATGTTGTTTACGACTCGCCATCTTCTTTGTGGTTGTTGCGGTAGTATTCCCACTGCTCAAAGCGCTCGTTTTCAGACAGTTGGCAGTAAGTTACGCGTTCACCATTTTCCGTTACTGTATCTAGCTCGCCGCCTTGCTGTACGCAGTATACCGCTGCTGGGTTTGCTGCTGATGTGTATTCATTTGAGCGAGTTGCACCGTCATAAGTTGAGCAACCTGCCAACACCATCGCTGCTGCCACTGCCGTTACTAAAGTTGTCTTTTTCATTCTTGATCTCCGCATGGGATTAACGAGTAGTGTGTTGATTATAGGAGAGTTTCAGAAAAATATTGTCTTATGTTTGTTAAAAGCACGACGCTTGTAGGGGAATTCTATGCAATTTTAGAATTTGCTCACTGTTCGCCTATATTTGTTTCAGACGTGCTCAAATTGAAACTTGGGAATGCGCATGAATTTCGGTAGTATGCGCGCAAAACATTCACAGCGGATTCTGCGATGAGACATTTGAAAACCACCACGCACCCAGACATCGAACATCTGGATGACAAAATCATCTTCCAACGCAATGCGGCGCGCGCCATTGTATTAGACGGTGAAGATGTCCTGCTTCTTTACACAGAGCGTTACCACGATTACACACTGCCTGGCGGTGGCATCGATGACGGTGAGGATGTGATTGCAGGTTTAGTTCGTGAGCTGGAAGAAGAAACCGGTGCGAAGAACATTCACAACATCAAGCCTTACGGCATCTTCGAAGAATTTCGTCCTTGGTACAAAGACGATGCCGATGTGATGCACATGACGTCTTACTGCTACACGTGCAAAATTGACCGTGAGCTAGGTGAAACGGCTTATGAAGATTACGAAGTGAAGAACGGCATGCGTCCAGTTTGGATGAATGTTCACGACGCGATCGCGCACAATGAAAAGACGATGGCGGAAAGCCCGAAGAAAGGCATGAGCATTGAACGCGAAACTTTCTTGCTACAACTTATCGCAAAAGAGTTGCTGTAACCCTCCTCAGATCAAAATTGTAACTTCCAAGCAATAAAAAAAGTCCGAGCTCCCCCCCGGAACCCGGACTTATTCCAGACGCGCAAGCGAAGCGTCATCTCGATATTCTGTTTTTTGTATCAATCTGTGAAAACAATAGCGGCTTTATATTTGTTGTGTAAATAATTAATAGGTCTAACTATTGGTTTTCACTTTATTTGCACACGTAATGTGATGGATATCTAGCCAATACACAAGCGCAAGTTGGTAAATTATCAGCAAACCACTGCTCTTTCTTATCTTTGAGATACATTACCGTAACTTTTATGCACGCGTTTGCATCGAGATCACGAGTTTGCAAATTGGCAGAACAGGATCTTGTAATTTTACGTGCTTCTGACATTGGTGGAATTTAGTGAGAGTGTTCACAATTCCACTAGTGGAGGCAATCGACTAAGGTCTATAAGCGGTTCGGCGTAGATGGTGGAATGGTTTGCAAACAAAAGTAATGGTTGGAAAGAATCGGTACGCAATTGCTGTATGTTCACCAAACGTTCCAACGCGTAAAAGCGATTGACGTATTGCTGAGTCTCTTTCGGCAAAGTAAGTGCCGTGAAATCTCGACTGTCTGCTTTTTTGATGGCACGTGCAACTCGACCTTCTCCTGCGTTGTAAGCGGCCAGAGTGAGCGCAATATCTTGATCAAACTTGTTATACAGAAATTCCAAGTATCTTATGGCTGCCTGAGTGCTGGCTTTGGTATCAAAGCGCTCGTCTTGCTTATCGTTGACTTGCAAGCCAAAGCGCGTCGCTGTAGCAGGAATCAGTTGCCATAAACCGGCGGCATTGGTGTGTGAGACTGCTTTAGGGTTGTAGGATGATTCCAGCATGGGCACTAACACCAAGTTGGCGGGCAAAGACTTTTGCTTAAGCTGTTTGAAAATATGATCGAGAAGCGGGCTAACGGAATCGAGACGTTGGCTAATTTGCGTTTGATATGGCGCGAGCACTTGATATTGCTGGTCGATACTGGCTTTATGCGGCTTGGCCATCGTCATTGGAGACAAGCACATCACGCACAAAACAAAAAAGCCCACAGCAATCGACCGGGATGGCGGTAGACTCTGCAGGCAAGGCGAGAATCGTTGTTTAGAACGAGCGCTCTTCATAAGTGTGTTGCACAGGTTGTTTGAGTTGACTGACTAACTCTTGGAACGCTGCAGAGCTTTGGCCATTGCTCTGATTGTCCTGTTGGCATTGTTTCACCAAGGATTCCAACAGCGTCCATTGTTTTCTCGCTTGCGTACCAATCTTGGCTGGCAAGGCATTGAAAATACGATTCACACTGGTCTCATTACAAGGCAATCCGAGCTTACGCATTAACTGGCTTCTTTCGCTTGCAGAGCGACCAAGCTGATTCAAAATCGGCATTTGTTTTTGAATGTTCTCGCTTAGCGCCTCACCATCGAACTTCAAATACAGTGCTTTTTGCTGTTGAATCAGCCCCAACAATTGCTGGTAGAGTTTGATGTCTTCGGAAATAGAACGAACAAACTGCTGAATATGCTGTGATGCCGCCGTTGCCATGCATGACTCCTAATGCGCTGCGTTACTCGTGACCGGTGTGAAATTGCATTACTGCTTTGGATAATGCTTTGGTATCTAGATTCAGTTCACCACGTGCCAACGCATTGCGAATTTGCTCAACCTTTGCCATGTCTACGTCTGGCAGGAATTTCATTTCTGCTTGAGCGCGATCGATCGCAGCTGTGTTCGCTTGGAATGCTGGCTCGTTAATTTTGCTCTGTGCGATGGTGTCGACTGGCTTTTTACTCGCCTGCTGGAATTTAGTTTGTGGGACATGACCGCCCGCGACTTTGTCGATTTTCATGCTGTTGTCCTCAATCATCATGTTCTAAATCGAATAGGCGACTAGGGTGTGATGAACATTAAATATTTATTTTTTGTACTCGAAGTTCACCTGCGCTGACGAGTGCCTAAATCGAAAAATGATAACCTGAGTCCAAAATCAAAATTGGGTATGCACCTGATTGAGCCCCGTTACGACAGCGCGTATCACCTTGCCAGAACTGGTGTTTTCTACCTCAATTTGCTGACCTTTTTTACCTTGTTCTAAAGCGACCCCCTTGGTGCTGGCACTAAATCCATCTTTGCTAGCGATGATGATCACTTCGTTGCCTTTCTCGATCAGTGGCGGCGAGCTTAAGTTGGTTGGGTCAATGATTTGACCTGCTCGAATGCGGCGGGTGGTTTCAAGCCCAATGGCTTGGTTTGTTTTCGTGTAGAAATCGTCTTGGCGTGAAATCGTGCGTGTTTCTGATTTTAAGTTTGAGGCTGAGAGGGTTTCGTTGCGGTCGATTGTGTTGGTGGCGACAAGAACAGAAAGCGTCACCGCTGATTTGATTGTGACATTGATGCGCCATGGAGAGCTCATCGCTTCACAACTGACAGCACGTTTTAAATTCCCAACAGGCAACGGGCGATTATCGCGTCCTGTGATTGCCAAAGGTGCGTCACAAACCGGTAGATGATTGGCAGAACCTGGCACCCATATTTGATAATCGAGTTGGTAGTTTCCCCATTGGCGTGAGTGTGCTACTTGCGTCACTTCTTGCTCAAACTGCTCGCCGACAATGGCTTTTAACTCGTCTGCGGTTAGGTTTTTTTCATTAGCTAAAGCACTGACTGAGCTTGCACTCAAAGCCAAACCGCAAAGCAGCATGATTGAGGAAAATCGACCTTTCCCCTTGGTTTGAATGGTTTCCGTAAACCGGAAGCGAGGCTTCCTTCCTTGTTTGTAATTCATTGATATATATAACTAAATTTTATGGCATGCATCTTGTTTTGATCTTGGCGTATTCGAGCCGACTTTAAGGAAAGATGCATGGCGATCACATTCGAAAATGCGTTAGGTGTACATCCAGAGGCACTCAATTTTCGCGTTCAGCGTACCAAAGTCCTCGTCAGTAACCTAGCAAATGTTGATACCCCAGGGTACTTGGCAAAGGACCTAAGTTTCACCACCGTGATGAACCAAATGTCAGCGGGCAGTGTGAACAAACCGGTGCCGAAGTTTCAGGTTGAGGCGCAATATTCGGTGCCTTACCAAAACAGCAAAGACGGCAACACTGTGGAACTGGGCGTTGAACAAGCCAAGTTCACGCAAAACAACATGGACTTTCAAACCAGCCTGACGTTTCTCAACATGAAATTCAGTGGCTTGGCGAAAGTGATTGAGGGACGTTAAACATGTCATTTACTGATATCTATTCGATCACTGGCTCGGCGATGACGGCGCAAACCGTTCGCCTGAACACGGTAGCCAGTAACCTTGCCAACGCCGACGCGGTGTCTGCCAATCCGGATGATGCCTACAAAGCACTCAAACCTGTGTTCGCCACTGTGTATCAAAAAACGCAGATGGCGACGGAAAACGGTGTCTATCCGAATGCGGAAGTGCGCATTGTAGATGTGGTGCAGAACGCGGGTCAGGCAGAAAAACGCTTCGAACCTAACAACCCGTTAGCGAACGACGAAGGCTACGTGTACTACCCAGACATTGATGTGGTGTCAGAGATGGCCGACATGATGTCCGCAACGCGCAGCTTTGAAACTAACGTGGAAGTGCTGACGAATGTGAAAAGCATGCAGCAAGGTCTGCTTCGACTAGGGCAGGGTAATTAATGAGTCTCGCACAATACACTGCGCTCTCTTCTGATGCACCAGTCGCAACTACCGCTAGTGGTGATACGGGCGGCATTTCAGCGAACCCATCGGATATGAACAGCGCAACGTCACTGCAAAACGAGTTTATCTCGCTCATGGTGGCGCAAATTCAAAACCAAGATCCACTTAACCCGCTTGATGGCACTGAGTATGTCAGCCAGCTAGCGCAATTTTCGCAAGTTCAAAGTACTGAAAACATGTCGATGCTGATGCAAAACAGCATGGTATTGCTCGACAACATGCAGGTGCTTTCAACGGCAGGCTTGGTTGGTCAAACCGTGTACGTCTCTTCGAATGAATTTGAACTTGGTGAAGGCGTGCAAAGTGGCAAGGTCGAGCTAGAACACGGTTCGAACCAAGTGACATTAGTCGTCAAAGATGAGTTCGGCCAATCAACCAAAGTGCCTTTAGGTGCACACGGTGCGGGTGACGTCGAGTTCTCGATCAATCCCGAAGAGCTCGGTTTAAAGCCGGGTAAATACACCGTCGCGGTGGAAGTTCAAGAAGGGCAAAAGAGCCCAAATGTTTTGCTGGCAGGCACGGTTGAGCAGGTACGAATTCCTAGCTCAGGTGGCGCAGCACTGGTCAATGTTCAAGGCGTTGGCAACGTTCCTTTCTATCAAATCACTCAGTTTGGTGCTTAACCAAATAAGGAAATCAGAGGTTATTTATGAGTTTTAACATCGCACTTAGTGGTCTGGACGCGACCAACACAGAGTTAAACACCATCAGCCACAACATTGCCAACGCATCAACGTACGGCTTTAAAGGTGGCCGAACAGAATTTGCAGCGGTTTACAACGGTATGCAACCGGGCGGCGTAGAAGTGGCGTCGATTTCTCAGAACTTCGATAAGAATGGTTCGGTGACAGGCACAGGCCGTGCAATGGACTTGGCAATCAACGGCAGCGGCTTCTTCGTGACGAAAGATCACATGGGGCAGATGCTTTACACTCGCGCAGGTGTGTTTGGCACTGATAAGAACAACTTTGTGACCGCAAATAACGGTGCCAAGTTGCAAGGTTACAGCGTAGACAACAACGCGAACCTTCAAACTGGTTCTGTTGGCGACATCAAAGTTTCTACCTCTTCACTTAACGCAAAAGCGACCGACAATCTGGACTTTGTGGCGAACTTCGATGCAAGCGCAACGGCAGTCGATCAAGCGATTTACCCATTCGATTCTTCCGATCCAAACTCATTCAACTCTTCTTACACTACTAAGGTGTACGACTCACTTGGTAATTCGCACACGGTAACGCAGTACTTCACGAAGACATCAGATAACGAATGGCAAGTGAACGTGGAAGTCGACGGTGCACCAACGACGCCAGCAACGGCTCAAACGGTTCAATTCAATACTGACGGCACGCTAGCTTCTCCAACAGGTTCTTTCAACGTTGCATTCCCAGCAGCGGGCGCAAACGCAATGAGCATTGATATCAGCTTGAACGGCAGCACTCAGTTTGGCGCTGCGTTTGGCGTGAGCACCAACAACCCTAACGGTTACACCTCAGGTGAGCTTGCGGGCGTTCGAGTGGAAGACAACGGCATGGTTTACGCGACTTACACCAATGGTCAGTCTCAGCTGCAAGGTCAGGTTGTGCTTGCGGATTTCGCTAACACACAAGGTCTATCGAAAGTGAGCGGCACGGCTTGGACACAAAGCTTTAGTTCAGGCGCGCCAATCATGGGTGTTCCGGGTACGGGCACATTGGGTGACTTAACACCGGGTGCGCTAGAAGGCTCTAACGTTGACTTAACCAGCGAGCTGGTTGCGCTCATGACGGCGCAGCGTAACTACCAAGCGAACGCGAAAACCATTTCGACCAATGACAAGCTGACTCAAGCTCTGTTCAACGCGGTGTAACGGGAGAGTCGCATGGATAGCTTGTTATTTACTGCCACGTCGGGTGCAAGTCGAGTTCTTAAGGCTCAGCACGTACGTTCGAACAACTTATCGAATGCCGACACCGCAGGTTTCCGTGCCGATATGGAACGCGTTCGCAGCGTTGAGCTACAAGGTGCGGGCTTTGATGGCCGCACCATGGTGGTGACCAATTCAGCCGCAACGCGTTTTGATTCTGGCGACATCATGAAAACTGGTCGTCCTCTCGATGTGGCGATCATGGGAGAGGGCTACCTCACCGTCGAAACGCCAATTGGCAATGAAGCATACACCCGAGCGGGCAACATCAAAGTCGATACCTTTGGCGCAATGAGCATCAATGGCTTCCCGGTTGTCGGTGAAAACGGACCAATCGTTGTGCCTGATTTTCAGAAGATTGAAATCAGTGAACGTGGCCGTGTTTCTGTGATTCCTCCGGGTGGTGGTGCAGAAGTGGAAGTGGGCACCTTGAAGATGGTGAAACCACCAATCAACCAACTGCAAAAAGAGAGCGACAGCTTGCTACACAGCGTAGATGGCGTGCCTTTCCCTGCGGATGAAACCGTGCAGCTTTCACCAGAGCACATTGAGGGCAGTAACGTGTCTGCCATTGATGAACTGCTGAGCGTGATGTCGCTGACACGTAACTTTGAAATGCAGGTCCGCATGATGAAAACCGCAGAAACCTTGGCGCAAGCCGGAAACAAATTGATGGCGGCGAGATAACCCTCTCAGCAAGGGGTTCTCGTCCAAAGGAGATAACCAATGCATTCAGCATTATGGGTAAGTAAAACGGGCATGGCAGCTCAAGATACCAAAATGACTGCCATCTCTAACAACCTAGCGAACGTTAACACGGTCGGCTTTAAGCGTGACCGCGTGGTGTTTGAAGACTTGTTTTACAGCATTCAGCGTCAGCCGGGCGCGCAAGTCGATCAAGTGAATGAACTGCCAAGCGGTGTTCAGCTTGGTTCCGGTGTTCGCGTAGTCGGTACGCAGAAAGTCTTCACTCAAGGCAATACACAAAATACCACTCAAGAGTTGGATTTAGCGGTGATGGGGCAAGGCTTTTTCCAAATCGAAAACTCTGACGGTCAGATCATGTACACGCGTAATGGTCAGTTCCACATCAACTCAGAGGGTTTGATGGTCAACAGCCAAGGTTTGCCACTAGAGCCACAAATTCAAATCCCAGACAACGCGATTTCTTTCTCTGTAGGTGTGGATGGCACGGTAACAACCACATCGGCTGACGATCCAACGCCGCAGCAGTTGGGTCAAATCACGCTGGCGAAGTTCATCAACCCAGCCGGTTTAGAAGCCGTTGGCGGTAACTTGTTCCGTGAGACAGAAGCAAGTGGTCCTGCGGATGAATTGATTGCAGGCGAAGACGGAGCAGGCAGCATCAAACAGGGCGCTTTAGAAGGCTCAAACGTGCAGGTAGTGGAAGAGATGGTCGACATGATCACCACTCAACGCGCGTACGAGATGAACGCCAAAGTAGTTTCTGCCGCAGACGACATGCTGAAGTTTGTCGCGCAATCGATGTAAGTAAGAAATTGGTGATGATGAAGGAAAAAGCAATGAAATGGCTTTCGAAGAGTTGGGCAGTTGCCGTCGTGTTGCTGGTGGGATGTGCAGGGCGTCAGGAGTTTATTCCACCTGAGCCAAACACAGAGGAATACGCGCCGCCAGTGCTGGATTACACCTTGCCAGAAGCCAAATCCGGCAGCCTTTATCGTCACCAATACACCATGACGTTATTCCAAGACCGCCGCGCTTACCGCGTGGGCGATGTCTTGACTGTGCAGCTTTCTGAAGAGACCGAGTCCAGTAAGAAAGCGGGCACCCAGTTTGGTAAAAGCTCTACCGTTGACTTTGCTACGCCAACTATTGGCACCAAAACCATTGATGAGTTAGGCGTGAGTATTGATGGCAGCCGTAACTTCGATGGCAGCGCATCTAGCTCGCAAGGCAACAAGTTACAAGGGGCGATCACCGTGACTGTGCATGAGGTACTGCCAAATGGTGTGCTTCGCATTAGCGGTGAAAAGTGGCTCCGACTCAACCAAGGCGACGAGTTTATTCGCCTAACAGGTATTGTGCGTGTTGATGATATCAACCGCAGCAACCAAGTGTCTTCTCAACGTATTGCGGATGCTCGCATTACCTACGCTGGTCGTGGCGCATTAGCCGACAGCAACGCAGCCGGGTGGCTGACTCAGTTCTTCAACAGCCCATGGGTACCATTCTAATGAAGCCAATCAACGCATTCTTTACTTCTTTCCTATTGGCTCTGACCTTGGGACTTCCTGCCACTTCACAAGCCGAAGTAGAAATTCCGATCATGGACTTGGTGGATGTGCAGGGCATCCGAGAAAACCAATTGGTCGGTTACGGTTTAGTGGTGGGCTTGGCCGGTCAAGGCGACCGTAACCAAGTGAAATTCACCGCTCAATCGATTACTAACATGCTGCGCCAATTTGGTGTTCAGATTGATGACAGCATGAACCCGAAATTACGTAACGTGGCGTCCGTAAGTGTTACCGCATCCGTTGACCCAATGGCGGGACCGGGTCAAACACTGGACGTAGTAGTTTCTTCTATCGGCGATGCGAAAAGCTTACGTGGCGGCACGTTACTGCTAACGCCACTACGCGGTATCGATGGCGAAGTGTATGCCATTGCTCAAGGTAGCGTGGTTGTTGGCGGTTTGTCAGCCGAAGGCAGAAGCGGCTCCAAGGTAGAAGTGAATACGCCAACCGCGGGTCGCATTCCAAACGGAGCTACGCTAGAGCGAGAAATCGAAACCGACTTCAACCAGCGTGACGAAATTACTCTGAACTTGCGCAAGCCTAGCTTTACGACAGCGAAGAATATCGCCCGTGAAATCAACAATACTTTTGGTCCAAACGTAGCGAAAGCCATCAACAAAGCGCGCGTCGAAATGCGTGCGCCGATGGACACTCAACAGCGTGTCACCATGATGTCGATGTTGGAAGAAATGAGCGTGGAAGAAGGTCGCAAACCAGCTCGAATCGTCTTCAACTCACGTACGGGTACGGTGGTAATTGGTAAGAACGTTAAGGTTGGTGAAGCGGCAGTAAGCCACGGCAACTTGACTGTTCGGATCTCCGAATCTCAACAAGTCAGCCAACCGAACGCGTTTGCTGATGGTGAAACCAAAGTCGTGGATCAAACCCAAATCGAAGTAAACGAAGAGCAAGCGCAAATGGTGATTTGGCCTCCGGGTACGGAACTGAACACCATCGTCAACGCAGTAAACAGCTTGGGCGCAACGCCAACGGATCTGATGTCGATTCTGCAAGCATTGAACGAAGCGGGCGCACTGAATGCTGAGCTTGTGGTGATTTAAGGAGTTAGCGATGAAGTTAGATACGAGCGGTGATCAAGCACAACTCAATACCATGCTGTATCACGACAACAGCGCCCTAGCTAGCATCAAGAAAAGCCGCGATCAAGAGGGCGCTCTTGAAGTGGTTGCGGGTCAATTCGAGGCGATGTTCCTACAAATGGTGCTACGCCAAATGCGCAGCAGCAGTGATGTATTGGCCGACAAAGACAGCCCGTTTGCTAGCCAACAACAAGGCGTGTTTCGCGATATGTACGATGGGCAATTGGCGATGGAGTTGGCAAAAAAACAGAACTCCGGCATCGCCAATATGCTGATCCAGCAACTGAGCCCTTCAATGCGTGAAGTAGCTTTCGACCAATCACGTAATGTTTCTCCGGCGAACGATGGAAAAGTGGTCAGTCTTGAACGCGCATCACAACTTGAAAACGATGAAATCGCGATAAAGAGCGATGCAGTTAATCCCACGCTGCAAGCGGTCGCCTCTGTTAAACAAGTGCTCGGTGAAGCCGGAATGACGACCGCATTTACTCAGCCGCTGATCAGGAAAATGGAGCTGTAAATGAACCTTGTTAATATCGCCCTTTCAGGCTTAAACGCGAACCGTGTGGCGTTGGATGTGACTGCGCAAAACGTGGCAAACATCAATACGCCCGGATACAGCCGCCAACAAGCGCTAACCGCGTCTGTCGGTGACGGTAAGTACAACAAGCTAAGCCCAGGCATGGGTGTTGAAGTGACGAGCATTCGTCGTGTCACTGACCAGTTCTTGGTGAAGCAAACGTGGTCCACCAACAGTTTAGCGGCGTATTCGGCAGGTTATACCACCGCTATGAGCCAGCTTGAGAACACGCTTGGCGCGGATGGGTTTAGTGTTTCTGCGGGGTTAGATTCCCTCAATGCTGCGCTTAATGATGCCACAGTAAAACCAGAATCGATCCCATACCGTCAGCAGATCATTAATGAATCAGAAGCGCTGGCGCGTCGTTTCAATACGTTAACTGAGTCCCTTCATAATCAGCATAAAGACATGAGTGACCAGCGCACTGCGGCGTTGAACCATGCCAATAGCTTGATGGCGAACATTGCGGATGTGAACAAGCAGATCGTAGAGATGCAAGGCACGGGCGGCAATCCGGCTCAATTGATGGACACTCGCGATGTGCTGATTGGTGAGCTTTCTCAAATCGTTGAAATCAAAACTACCGACCAACCAGACGGAAGCATGCAGGTGACACTCGCTTCTGGTCAGCCTTTGGTAATGGGTTCGGATTATGGTCAGCTGACAGCGAAGCCAGATCCAAGCGACCCATATCTTGCGGATTTGAGTGTCGATTTCGCCTCGCAAAGCTTTGTCATTGACCACTCTGTAGGCGGTAAGTTGGGTGCGATTAACGATTATCAAACCGAAGTGCTTAAGCCAAACCAAGTCGCTTTGGATGACATGGCAAAAGCATTGGCGGATGAATACAACGCTGTGCTGGCGACAGGGCAAGATCTCAACGGCAATCCGGGCAAACCATTGTTTAGCTACGATCCGGCTAACCCAGCAGCGAGCCTCACCATTACTGATATCAGTGCGGAAGAATTAGCGTTCTCCAGCGATGGCACTCCGGGTAATGCAGATGTGTTGAGTGACCTAATTCAACTGAGCAATAAGCCAGTTTCAGTCACTGGCTATGGCTCTCTGAGCTTAAACGATGCGTTCACCGCAATGGTTGGTGAAACGGCGATCAAAGCACGCCAAGCAGAAGCGGATTATGAAGCTAAAGCGGCAATGAACAAACAAGCGCATGCCGCGCGCGACAACGTCAGTGCGGTGAACAGCGATGAAGAAGCGGCGAATCTGATGACATTCGCTAATGCACACAACGCCAACATGAAAGTCATTAGCACCGCTAACCAGCTTTTCGACTCTGTATTGCAGTTATTCTAAAAGGAACCCGAGATGCGAATCAGTGACAGTCAATTTAGCCAAATGATGCTGCAAAGCCTGCAAACCAACAACGCAGGTTTGGGGCATGTTCTTCAACAAATGGCCACGGGTGACCGACTAACCAAGCTTTCTGACGATCCTATGGCGTCGATAAAGCTACTGAACCTTGAACGTGAAAACAGCGCGATCGGCCAGTACCAGAGTAATATCGCCAATCTGAAAACCACACTTTCTGCTCAAGAAACCCATTTGGATTCGGTCAACGAGAGCTTGAAGAGTGTGCGTGATTTGGTGCTTTGGGGCGCGAACGGCACATTAACCGATGAAGATCGTAGTGGCATGATCATCGAGCTTAAAAGCTACCGTGATTCGATTGAATCCTCATTCAACGCCCAAGACGAAGAAGGTCATTACTTGTTTTCAGGTACTCAGACGGACACGCCGGCGGTGAGTAATGCAGGCGGTACGTACCAAGTTGATGGCAACAGCGATAAGCGTGTGGTAACCGTCGCGAAAGGCGTGACTATGGATTCCAACATGACGGCAAAAGAGATTCTGGAGCTTGGTGGCGGCGATAATGTTTTGAACCAAATCGACGCTTTGATTGCAGAATTTGAGAACCCGAGTCCGAATTTTCAAGCGGAAGTAGACGCTAGCTTATCGGCCATTGATGATACCTTGGCGAACGTACTGGGAGCGATGACAGAAATTGGTGGTCGCCATAACAACCTTGACCTAATGGACAGCGCGCACGGTGAAAACAAGTTGTTCGTTGATAAGGTGACCAGTGACTTATCTGCATTGGATTACGGTGAGGCGTCAGTACGTTTGAGCAACTACATGGCGGCGTTACAAGCAACGCAAGCTAGCTACGTGAAGATCAACGATCTCAACCTGTTTGATCGTATTTAAGGAAGTTTTGTATGGTGATGAGCACAGTAGAGGTAAGACCCCATAGCATACGCTTAGGTGGGCAAGAACAAGCCTCTATCATGCCAACCCGCTCAGCGGATTCGAGCAGTGCGATTAAGCCGCGTCCTACGCAAGTTCAGGCTGACACCGCGTCAGCCTATTCCGTTTCCGGTATTCAGCTTACTCAAGGTCAGCAACAAGCAACTGCGGTGCAAATCGCCTCTAAGTCGTTGCAAGTGATTGGTAAAGAGCTCACTCAAATCAAGCGAGGTTTGACCCAAGCTGTCAACCAAGGCGTGCAGAATGTTCCCGGTTTGCAAGAAGGGCTAGTACGTTCTAAAGCGTCGATTCAACAAGTGGTTGAACAGGCACGCTTTGACGGACAGAAAGTGATTGATAACGAACTGCACCTCAAACTGGATAAAGCGGATATTCGCCGTTTCTCCATTCCCGGTTTGAACGTGCATCGTTTGAGTGAGAAAGCCGAGCAAATCCGTCTAGACTTTCCGCAAGGCCAGTCGGTGATGATCCAATTTGATGGTCAAGCCGATGGTGCGCGCACTGTGAAAATGCTCGACCGCAGTTTGATTGCGATGGGCATGCGAGCGTCACTGGCAGAAGACGGCACCATTTTGTTTGAAGCGCGCGATACGGCATATCAACAAATGCAGCAAAAGGTGCTAGTGACGGGCGAAGGTCATCGTTTTCCTGCAGGGCAAGCGAATGTTCTGAACCTAAAATCAGAACCGGATGGCATCGCTGAGTTGAGCTTTGATTTAGGCTCTCGTGATGGAATCAAGCAAACCATCGCCAAAGTGAATCAGCACATAAGACAAGTGCAAACTAGCTTAGAAGAAGCCAAAGCGTTTCACGGTGAGTTGAACTCCCAAATGCGCACTGTGCAGAGCCAATCCAAGCAGTTAAGTGCTGCTGATGTGAATGCGAAACTCGATGGCTTTATGGCCACTTCCGGTCAGTTTAGCTCGACATTCCAAGCACTGAATGCGCAAGCGAATGTTCGTCGTCATACTGTTGTGGCGCTGCTGAAATAACTCTTTATTTGAAATAGACCCAGTTGAAATAGCGCTGTAAGAACACTCCAAGATTCCCTTCTCAATTCACTAGTGGTTGCGTAACCCAGAAAAGAGTTGGGAATCACCTTTCATATCTTGAACTCTATTCCACTTGCTCGACAGGCTCTGCGACCGAGCGGTGCAGTTTTTGGAATAACCATCCTAATCCAATCAGTGATGCGCCTAGACCCAAGAAGCTGATCGCACGCCAGAAGCCATCCAATGAGCGGACATCCCACAGGAATACCTTAAGTGCGACGCACGCCAGTACGGCTAAGCCAATGCGTTGAATCGTCATCGCTTTGCGGGTTGCGCCAACCCAAGTCAGTATGCCGCCGACAATCAAACCAGCAATCGAGTAAGTAAACAGCTCTGCCATGCCAGTCGGTTGCGCTAGCGTCATCGAGATAGGTTGCCAGAACTGGCGAATCGACATACCTAGCCAAATGGCTGCCATGATAAGACCAAAGCTGGCGACCACAGGGCGAGGGATCTGCAATGTGTTCCAACGTTTGTAAGTGGTTACTAGCAAAACAATCGCAGGCAACAACCAGCCAAGAGACAGCATGTTGAACACAGGCATGGATTCAGCAGAAACATTATTGACCATCAGCGGCGATTCGAGGCTATTGAGCAACATCATCAGCACAACAAAAGCGCCCCAAAGTAGATAGCTGTATGCTTGATAGACGCGTTCTAGTTGCTGTGCAAACTGGCTGCGATAGCTGTAAACCAACCCCATCACTAATGCTTGGTTAGCAAACACAATCGCCGAAGTGAAATCGACGTAGCCAAGGTAGCCGTATTGTCCCGTCAGCCAGTAGTTGGTTTGGGTGAACACCGCCATCAAGAAAACGTGTAAGAACGCCCCTTCAAACCAATTGGCGAGCTCTGTATTTGAGCGATGTAACACAGTGCGAGCGTAAGCAAGAATCGCCAAAGAAGGCAGGTAACTTATCAGCACCCAAGCCCAGTGTCCCGCATTGACGGGTTGCCACTCTGGAATAAACGGTAACAGCGTCAGACGTACGACTAAGATGCCCATGGCGACTTTGACTGCCCAATTCGCTGGGCGGAATAGATTGGCTTGAGTCTGCAACGCCATAACCGCCACTTGAATCGAAATAGCTGTCGTGAGCCATGTGTCATTCAGCCAAACGAAAGCCGTTCCGGCAATGATGGCATGCATGATGGCGGAGCATTCCAGTGCCAGCGCTTTGAACCTTTGTCCGAGTAAGGCGTAGTAAACCGCAATTGCAGCGGTGAAGAGCGTCCAACCTAAAACATGACTGCTCATGAACTCGTAGGTGTAGAGCAGGGTAATCAAGGTCATCGCAGGGGCAAGTACAAGGAAGAGAATACCCGTTAGTTGAGAGCGGTCACCTGCCAGTGTCTGGAATAATGTTCGCAGTGCAATCAACGTAATACTAATGCCGATCGCGACCAGTACTGGCGTTTGTCCTTCAGCCATGTAGATAGATTCAAGCGCAATAGAAAGCAGCATGATCGCGGTAGAAGGCACCAATATCGATGGTAAATAGACTCTTAATGACCAAGTTTTACGAATGGCGGGTAGCCAAATCATGGCAGTAAAGAAGGTATAGAAGTAAATCATCTCAGCGGTATTAATGCTAGACATGCGAGCTAGTGCCGACAGCACTAATAATGTCAGCGCGAGAGCAATACCTGTCGGTGGATGCGTCCATCTGCCTTGGCAATGACGGTAACGCGGTTTGAGTATCCAACCCATTCTTGGCACCGCAAACAGCAGGTACAAACTCAGAGAAAGGAAGATCGCAAGCCATGAGAAAAGTTGCTCTATCGGCATGCTCTCAATCAGCAACAACATCCACAAAATATGCGGCACGGTAATCGATGGTGAAATCCAAGCGTGTCGGATCTTTTGCATCAGTAGCGTTGCGGCAACTGAAATCGCAGTGATGTAGCCAGCGAGTAAGTAATAGTTAGGCTCTTCACCGCCAATCCAAAGTGGTGCTGAATAACCACCGATTAAGCCAAGCACAGCCATCAAAGGCCCTTGGCGTAGAGAAAGCGCTAAGCTCGAAAATGCCGCGACCGCCAAAATCACCAGCGATGCACCTGGCGATAAGAGCTGATAGAAGACAAACGCAAAGATCACCGTGCAGTAGATGCCAGTTAACCCTGTTCCGGTAATGGCGGCAGGAACGTAAGTAAAGCCTTTCGCTCGTCCTGCTCGGTCTGGGGATTTCTGCTCGCGGAGATGGAACCATTCACCTGCTATCACGGTAGCAAGAGAAATAGAGAATGCGATGGTCACGCGCATGATTGGTGAGAACTCAATGTGACTGCCAATCACTTGTACAAGGTAACCACCACCAATCAACATAGCGAGCGCGCCAACCCAAACCAACCAGTTTTCTTGGATGTTGGTCAGCAGTTTATTGGCTTGTTTCTCAAATACGGATTCACTGCTTTGTGCCAGACCACCGATGTGCACTTCATCGAGTGACGGGAGGCTCGGCTCGACAATTGGTGGTACTTCTTTGGCAGCTAGAGGCGCAGAGGTAGGCTCTGAAACCAATGTTGGCTCTGGACCTGATTTAAACGTCGGAGCAGTAGGTTGTGGGGGCTGCTCCGGCGGCGCTTGGTGTGGTTGAGAAGCGTGTTGCTCGGAGTCTGGAGTCGGCGGTGTGTGTGTCTCAAACCAACGCGCGCGCAGTTCTGCCAGTTCCTTATGAAGCTGAGACACTTCGTCTTCGAGCCTCGATATTCGACCGACTGCTTTCAATGTGATGAGTAAGGCGCAAACCGCCAAGATAACCGCCAATGAGATAAACAACTGCTGCACTCCCTGTCCTTGTTTCAGAATCCTTAACTTTGAGCAACTTAGCTAAGCTTAGTTCACTGTGTGCCAAGCTAACGGGATATACAACACAGACCGATAATTTTGAGAGAGAGTCGCATATTTGAACGAAAACTGGCGGAGCGTTCACTCTAAACTAATCTTTTTTATAGAGTTAATCGGTTTTGGGCGAAAGCTCACCAGAACAATAACAAATTAGGTGATGATAAATGCAAGTGGGCAACGAAGCGCTGGTGCTGTCGGCGGTTGGGGTAATAGGTTTAGGTTGTCAGTGGTTAGCGTGGCGAATGCGCTTACCAGCCATTCTGTTCTTACTGTTGGCGGGGATCATTGTTGGGCCGATCCTGCAATGGCTCAATCCAGACGACATTCTTGGGGATTTACTCTTTCCCTTAGTCTCTCTCGCCGTGGCGGTGATTCTGTTTGAGGGCAGTTTAACCCTTAACTTTAAAGAGATTCGTGGCGTGAGCGGTTCGGTGTGGAGCATTGTTTCTGTTGGCGCGATCATCTCTTGGGTAGCCACCAGTGTGGCGACGCACTATTTCCTTGATTTTACTTGGGAGCTTGCGATTTTGTTCGCCAGTTTAACCGTCGTTACGGGTCCTACGGTGATTGTGCCGTTGCTGAGAACCGTGCGCCCAAGTTCCAAACTCGCCAATATTCTGCGCTGGGAAGGTATCTTGATCGACCCATTAGGCGCGTTGTTTGTGGTGATGGTGTACGAGTTCATCGTCTCGCACAATGCCGTTAACAGCGTCGAAGTGTTCGGCACCATCATTGCGGTGGGCTTGATCCTCGGTGTCGCTTCTGGTGCTGCGGTGTCTACCGTTTTGCGCAGAGCTTGGTTGCCGGAATACCTTCAGCCATTTGCGGTATTGATGGTGGTGCTCGGTGTGTTCTCGATTTCTAACCAAATGGAATCGGAAGCAGGGCTACTGACGGTTACCGTGATGGGCATGTGGTTAGCAAATGCAAAGGGCATCAACATTCAGCAAATCCTGCACTTTAAAGAGCACTTAACCATCTTGTTGATCACCGGTTTGTTCATCTTCCTAGCGGCACGCATCAGTCTTGATGATTTTGCGGCGCTTGGTAGCGGTGCGGTGTTGCTGTTTGTTTTCATGCAGTTGGTGTCGCGTCCACTTTCGATTTTCGCTTCAACCATTCGCAGTAACTTAACCTTCAAGGATAAGCTGTTCCTCTCGTGGGTTGCGCCGCGCGGTATTGTGGCGGCGTCCATCTCATCCCTGTTTGCTATCAAGCTGACGGAATATGGCATTTCAGAAGCCATGCTGTTGGTGCCAATGACCTTTATGGTGATCATCGGCACGGTGGTGCTGCAAAGTGCGACG
This sequence comes from Vibrio sp. B172a, assembly GCF_030248355.1. NCBI lineage: Bacteria > Pseudomonadati > Pseudomonadota > Gammaproteobacteria > Vibrionales > Vibrionaceae > Vibrio > Vibrio sp. B172a. Next base: position 152,122 of record NZ_JAHGAC010000002.1, read on the forward strand.
GCGCGTCCTATGGCTAAAGCATTGGGTGTGGCTGAGCCAGCACCAAGAGGTTTCCTACTGATTGGTGCAAACCGAGTGGCGCAAGAGATAGGTAAAGCGCTGGCGAGATACGATCGTAAAGTTCTGCTCACCGATTCAAACTGGGACTACATTAGTCAAGTTCGCATGCTGGGCCTAGACCATTACTACGGTAACCCGATCTCTAGCCATGCTGATGACAACCTGAATCTGATTGGTATTGGGCAAGTGGTGGCACTGACGCCAGACCAACACTTCAATATCATGGCTTGTATGCAATTTGTCGGCGAGTTTGGCGAAGATAAAGTACATTGCCTACAGAAAACCAAATCTAACGGCAATGAAAAACACTCGGTTGCAGAAGAGTATCACGGCAAATTATTGATGGGCGGCAACGTCAGTTATACCCAAATGGCGAGTTTGCTGAGCCAAGGTGCAGAAATCAAACACACTAAGTTGAGTGAGAGCTTCACCTATCAAGATTACCTTGAGCACCACAAAGACAATTTGGTGATTCCGCTTTTTCATGTTGAAGAGAAAGGCAAAATTCAATTCTGTGATGATCCGGACCAGTTCACACCACCTACAACCAGCACGGTGGTGGCGCTTATTCAATCCGTCGAGACTCAATAGCCTAAATGACATCTAGAACTGCCACTCTTGGCACATCGGAGTGGCAACATTGTTAATTGTTACCCAAGCTTAATAGAGCAGTGAGGTGCAGTGTTTTAAACGCTGCCCCTTAATATGATTCCTTAGTCATAAGGCCAGAGCCCACAAGGCTCGATTCGGTAAATAAATTGTTCAATTTCCGAATTTTCGCATTGACGGCAATGACAAGGATCGCAATACTGCGCGACTGTTTTACTTTAGGGTGACATTATGGCTCCGCAATCTAATCGAAAAGACTTACATCTAGACGCTGTTTTACATCATGACATGAACATGAAAAGCAAAACGGCGGGCTTTGAGTCTGTGGAATTTGAGCATTGCGCATTGCCTGAATGTGACTTTAACGCTATCGATCTTTCGAGCGAGTTTCTTGGTCACTCATTGACGCTGCCGTTTTTGATCAGTTCCATGACGGGTGGCGCAAAAGATGCAGAGATCATCAACTGTCGTTTGGCAGAAGCGGCCAGTGAAATGGGCATTGCGATGGGAGTTGGCTCGCAACGAGTGAGCCTAGAAGACAGCCTACACTCAGGTTTGGGCAAAACCATTCGTGATCTTGCTAAAGGCGTGCCTTTGTATTCCAACTTAGGGGCCGCTCAACTGAGAGACAAGCAACGCCTCGAAAACGCTCAACGTGCAGTCGACTTTATCCAAGCGGACGCTTTATTTGTGCATCTCAACCCTATGCAAGAAGCCTTTCAGCAGAATGGTGACCATGATTGGATTGGCGTGCTCAAATCGATTGAACAGTTAAAACAGCGCGTCGATGTTCCAATGATCATCAAAGAGGTTGGCTTTGGCATCAGTGGCGCGGTAGCCAAACAACTTGTAGAAGCAGGTGTGGATGCGATTGATGTTGCGGGCGCTGGTGGCACGAGTTGGTCTGCGGTTGAAGGTTATTGTCAGACAGATAACAAGATGCAGCGTGCTGCGGAGCTGTTTCGTGACTGGGGCATCCCGACGGGCAAGTGTCTAGAACAAATCCACGCTCAATACCCTAACTTACCTTTAATTGCCTCAGGTGGCGTACATAACGGCTTAGAAGCAGCAAAAGCGATACACCTTGGTGCTAGCCTTGTTGGGCAAGCTGGTGCAGTATTAAAAGCAGCAACAATCAGCACACAGTCTGTTGTCGATCACTTTGAACAAATGGCATTAGAGCTGCGTTTAGCGTGCTTTGGAACTGGCTCTGCGAATCTCCAAGCATTGACCAAAGCTCGTCGTCTTTAGCTTCAATCAGACCTAGAGATCTTCTAGGTCTCGGACAAATTCTAAAGCTTGAACCTACAAAACAGTTTTGGGCTACTCGTCCTGATAGCGATAGCTCTGCAAGGTTTTTACCAGTGCTTGCAAAACCGGGCCCATACCTCGGGTTCGAGAGACCAAGCATCCAACTGTCGTGAGCCAGCCATCAAATTCGTGCGCAACGGGTAGGGCAACTAGCTTACCGCTCTTAATCTCATTGCTGACCACTCTTTCTGGCAATAATCCCCAGCCAACGTTTTGGCACGCTAAGTCGGTCAGCGTCTGGTGCGAATTAGCAAACCATAACTGAGTGCTGATAGCGTAACTGAACCAAAGTTCTTTCCTTTGTGCGCTGCGCAGTACCAGTTGGCGATGGGCTTTGAGCTCCGCATCATGAACCACCGATAGCTGTGCCAATGGGTGAGAAGGCGAAGCCACGGTGAGAAAACGAGTGTGCCCAAGGGTAAAGAAATCCATGTCCATTTTTAGCTCACCATCAGCCAACACGATACCGACTTGCGCTTTACCTTTTCGAATCAACTCTTCTACATCAAATGTCGGTGCGGTAATGATATCGAACTGCGTAATAGGGAATTGGTCCGCCAAGCTAGCAAATTGCGCCAGTAGCGATTGGTTGATAAGAGATTCATCCATCGCAATCACTAGCTCGTGTTCGTAGGCTTGCTCTAAGGACTCGACTTTTTGGTCGAAGAATTTCTGTTGATGCAGAATGGACTGAGCGATAGGCAATAAGGCTTTACCGCTATCTGTGAGTGTCGGTGTGTTTTTCTCTCGATTGAACAACTCTTGGTTAATTGCGATCTCAAGGTTAGCTACAGACTGGCTTACACCTGATTGCGCGCGCTTTAGTTTTCTTGCGGCTGCGGAGAAAGAACCTGTTTCGCACACGGTGACAAAGATTTTGAGTTGTTCAAAGCTGTACATTTCAATACCTAAAGAGAATTTGGATGAGACTCATCCAGAAAGCCTAGTTGTAAGCTATCACTATTCGTGATGGTTGTTAACTTTCCCTTCGTTATCACGCTGTCATAATCGCCGCCACTTAACTTGTTCCATGCAAAGTTGTGAGGTTTTTATGGGAGCGTTAGAGCGTGTGTTTCACGCCGTATTATTTGAAGTATTGGCAATCAGCTTATCCATTATTGGTTTGGCATTGTTTACGGATCATGAAGTCAGTGCATTATCAGGAACCATGATAGTCGTTGCTACCATCGCGATGATTTGGAATTTCATCTTCAATTGGATATTTGATCGCTTTGCGACAGGAGCAAAAGAGAAACGCACAATCCGACTTCGAATCGTACACGTGGTGTTGTTTGAAGCGGGTTTGTTGTTTGCCACCATTCCGGCGATGGCGTGGATGCTAGAAGTCAGCATGTGGGAAGCGTTTATCATGGACGTGGGCGTGACGATTTTCATTACCCTGTATGCGTTTGTCTTCAATTACATCTATGATCATGTTCGAGCGTTTATGATGAAACGTCGAATGGCAACTTCGGTGCAGTTAGGCTGATTTAAAGGAATTTCGTCTCTTTTACGGAGCGTGAGTCGATAAATTGTCGTTGGCTTAACACGAGCGCTGATATTTTGGGTATAGTTCATTCATCAATTGAAAGTGGAACCTAAATTTATGAAAAAACTGGTAATGCTACTGCTAGCGGCAACAGCGCTAACGGCATGTTCTGACGAAGTGGGTACAGAAGCTTGGTGTAAAGACATGCGCGAAAAGCCAAAGACAGAATGGACAACAGACAACGCGGTTGATTTCGCGAAGCATTGTGTTCTGCAAGATGGCATCGGTAGCGAGCAGTGGTGTAAGAACCTAAAAGACAAGCCGAAAGGTGAGTGGACGGCAAACGAAGCGACAGACTTTGCTAAGCACTGTGTGTTCTAAATTGACCGAACAAAAATGAGAAAGCCGAGCACTATGCTCGGCTTTCTTGTATCTGAAGGTCATCAACACCGACACCAACATCGATATCTACGTCGGTGACCTTTTGTAGAGTGGGTTCAACGGCATTCTTATGGGTTCTCTTGGTGACGTTCTTTTGTAGCAAGAGGTTATTTGGGTAAGTCGAAAAGTCGCCGTCTTCATGTTTTATCAAGGTGTGAAACAAACGAATGTCTATGATCATCCCTTCAATTCCTGCGCCATCATCAATACGAATGTTATCGCCTACACGGTAAGGGAAAACGAAGAAGATAAGAAAGCTAGCGGTGATGTTGCTCAGAATTGACCACTGAGCAATAAAGCTCACACCTAGAACGGTAAACACAGAAGAAAGGAAGATCGAAAAATTCCCGTAGCCAATACCACTCACGAGCAAAAACGTAGCAAATAAGAAGACGAATAACAAAATGTTCACCGTTCTGGTAATGAATAAAATTCTTGGTGGTTTGACTTTTTTATTCCGCGCTAACGTAGTGAGTGCTTTCGTCGCGATCTTACTGAAGATTTGATAAGCCAAAATGAAAATCAGACCGAGTAGTATGTCGTAGTCACTCAGGATTTGTAGAAATTGTTCAATCGATGACAGCATTACGTTCTCCTCTTTATAGGGCGAGTGTACGGTCAACCCTCGTAAAAAGCGTCAAGTCTCTCTCAGCAAAAAATCATATCTCTCTCATGTCATTTTATAAGCCAAAGAAACCGTTTCTTTTGGTACGAATTTTTCACCTTTGGTGGTTTTGAGTTTATTTAAATCTATGAAATTAAGTTTTTATTTGTTTTATATTTTCTTTATCTTTTTCTAAGTGCTTTGTGATGTGGTTATGAAACTGGTGAATACAATAGCCTTCCTCTGATTAACCACAACCTTGGAGAAAGTGATGACACTTATCGCGATCAAATTGCTTTACGTGTTCTACAAAGCAATGAAAAGACGCTACTCATAATCGCGTCATTAGGGAACAACTCACCCAAAGCACCTAAGAACGGAATACAGACTTCCCCATGTTAGAGAGGGGATTTGAGCGCAAGGTAGTGCCTGCTTAGGAGAGAGTGGATATTGAATAACTATTCTTTCGTACTTTGCACAGAGAACTTAAATAATGAATCTCGACTACTTTATCGCCTTCGGCACGTTACTCATGTTAGAACTCATTCTGGGTGTCGATAACATCGTCTTTATTACCATCATGACTGAGCGTCTTCCTGCTCATTTGCGTCAACGCGTACGTAATCTCGGTATCGGTTTAGCAGTGTTAAACCGCATTGCACTGGTATTTTCGGTATCTTGGTTGCTGTCTTGGAAAGAACCGTTTGTCGAATACCAAGGGGTATCACTCTCTTGTAATGATCTTATCTTTATTGTTGGTGGTGCGTTCTTGTTGTTTAAAGGCATCAAAGAGCTTTGGGCGTGGGTCGTGCCTATTGAAACGCCACCGCATCAATTTTTTGCTGGGCAAGTTGGCACGGTCATATTGCAGATTATTGCGGTGGACGCGGTGTTTTCTCTCGATTCATTGATTATCGCGGCGAGCCTAACGCAGGACATCACCATTCTTGCTGGTGTGATCATCTCTTCAAGCGTGATTCTGATGTTGATGGCGAATAAAGTTCAGGCTGTGATTACTCGCCATCCTGGATTGAAAGTGCTTGCGCTGCTATTCCTGATTGTATTAGGTGCGCTGCTGATTGTTGAAGGGTTAGGGCTGAATATCGATAAGCACTACGTTTACAGTGCGCTTGCGTTTGGTTTGCTGCTTGAGCTATGCCATATCTTGATCAGTCGACAACCTTCTTCTCGACGTGTGGCAGGACAATATTTTTAAACTTTAATGCGAAGCTAACCACTATGGGTTAGCTTCGTTTTTTACGCTTTGCAATTCTTTAATCATGGTGTCCAAGTTGCTGTCAAAGAACAATGGACCCGCAAGTTTCAGTGCAATTGGCGACGACGTGTTTTGTGTCGCTTGCAAATACAGTTCTTTTGCCCCACTTGTATGACCGCGAGCTTCTTCCGCTTTCGCTAGTAATAGATAAGTTAAGGACGTTTGCTGATTGTACGGAATCGACAACAGTATTTGCGATGCCTTATCTGGGTTATCTTCCGACAGCGCCAAGATTGCGTTGGCTTCACACACTCTTGGGTTATTCCCTCGCTTCAACACCTCGGACAAAGAAGAAGAGTACTCTTTGTTAAGTGTGTCAATTACTTGCTTCTTATTCGCCTCATCTTTTGCAAATACTCTCATGACTTCACCAATGTAGCTTACCGAAATGGTGTAGGCATTATCTGGTGCGAGGGCTTTTGCTTGACGAAAATATTCCATCGCATTTTCATAGCCAGCGTTGTTATACAAAGCGCCCGTCCCAGACATCAACGCTTTCACTGCTTCTGGATCTTTAGGGAAGATCGACACATTGTGTTCCAACTCTTCTTCCGGGACCTCAATGTACATCGCGCGTAGCATGTCATCGATCATGGATGGGAAAGTTTGATGAAAACGTTCAAAGTTGGTCGAGTAACGACGATTTAAATGAGTCTGCCCCGATACGCGATTGTGATACTGGAACAACAAACGCAACTTTTTGCCATCGCTGCTCTTGCTGGTGGAGATGTTGAACTCTATGGCGGCGAGTTTTCTGTGTTCTTTAGATTTGACCACACGAATATTGCTGTAAAACCCAATGTGTTCCATGAACTTAATGACGATACCGTACAGTTCTGGTTGTGCTTTCACATCCTCACTGACATTCAATACTGCATAACGAAATTCGTAATGGCTTAAGTGCCCGGTGTGAGAATCAGGGTTCGGTTTTGAGTCGTTTGCGCTAAACAGTAAAAATGCCGCCTGAATAAGAACAATCAAAGAAAGTGCACCAATTAAGATGGGTTGTTTGCTCTTTTTAGGGTGGGGTTCAACGGCCTCTACCGCAGGTTTCGAGGCTTCAGTTGGCGACTCTTCCTCTTCAATTACCTGATCTTCAGGCTTCTGTATCGCGATTTTTTCCAGTTTTACTTCGCCATCAAATCGATACCCACGCTTTGGTACGGTGACGATGTAGCTGCATTCCTGTTGGCTGTGCTTTTTCAGTACTTTTCTGAGTTCAAATACCGCTTGGGTGACCACTTGATCGGTCAATACACTGCCGCCCCACACTTGCTCGATAAGTTCATCACGCGTGTGAGTCAGTCCTGGGTTCAGACACAAGAACTCAAGCAACTTTGAGAGACGGTTATCAATCGTAATGCATGAGTCAGCAAACTGTATTTGCCCCTCATTGGGCACAAAACGCCACTCATCTACGATAAAACTGATGTTTTTGTCTGGCATTCACGCTCGCTCTTCTATTTTTTATTCATCTCATTGAGTAAATGTAGTCTCAATTGAATGATTTTGCTGACAATTTAAAGCGCGAGTAACGTGATTTTCTACACATTTCGTTATCGGAACGCCGATTTCCGCTCCCTACCTCTAATGCTTTCCATTTTACCTAGGTAATCAACACTGAATGGAAGAAAAGTTCCAATTAAATTGGTTGTTTTACCTTCTGCTTTGATGTTTAAGTTTATGTATTTATTGGTTTTATATTTTGTTTATATGCCAGTGATGAAGTTTTATTAACTGCTGAGTTTTACGTTATGTCACAGCGGCGAAAACACAGGATGATGCATCCCATACCGCAAGTGAGGGGCGAGCTTCTTAAAAGAGAAAAGGCGCAACGTTCCCTGAAGTCACTTGCAATAAGGAAATAAATAATCGATGCATGAGCATCACGTACTGAAGGATTAGGGAATGTTAGTCAACCTTTTATATTGAGAGTTATTAAGAAATGAAACTGAACAAATTTATTCTTCCAATCGCTGCTATCTTCTTTGCTACACAAGCTGCTGCTAACCCATACATTGGTGCTAGCTACCTATATTCTGAATACCAAGTAAAGAACGAGAACACAGACTTTAGTGATCAAAACAGTGGTTACAACCTTTACATCGGTTACCAGTTTAATGACCTACTATCGATTGAAGGTGGATATGCAGATTTCATCGATACGCACAAAGACTTCGAGCACATCTACTCTGATGCTTGGCTAGCAAGTGCGAAACTAACACTACCAATCACTATTTTCGACGTTTACGGTCGTGTCGGTATGGGTCACTTCCAAACTAACCTTGGTGACACGAACGACATCTACTACGGCGTAGGTGCAGGTGTGACATTGGGCCCAGCTCGCGTTGCACTTGAGTACACCATGTACGAAGCAAAAGTTGTTGAGAACAGCTACGCGCTAAGTGCAGAATTCCGCTTCTAAAAAAAAGCAACGACTTGTCCTAGTTGTTTTCCACTGCGCTTATGGAAGAGTGCGGTGGTTTTCTTCGTTCCATTTTTGCAAACCTGACTTACTTGTCTTTATTTCGTCGTGTTGGACTGGCATGGTGATTCGGTAACTGACATTCCAATAAAGAGAAGGACTTAACAATGGAAGTACTCAAAGGCTCATGTCTGTGTGGCAAGGTGAAACTCGAAGTCGCGGATGAATTCAAATACATGGGCAATTGTCATTGCTCTGAATGCCGCAAATTTACGGGATCCGATTATTCCTCTGCAGGTGGCGTTGCACTGGATAAACTGATTGTGATTGAGGGCGCGGAACACATTCAAACCTATCAGAAGAGCGCCAATACCGAACTCTCATTCTGCCGTCACTGCGGCTCTAGCCTTTATTCGAAAAAGAACAACGGTATCGTCAATGTGCGCTTGGGTATTCTTGATGATGTGCCTTCCCATAAGCCAAGCTTCCATATTTTTGTCGCATCCAAAGCGCCTTGGAATGACATTACTGATGACCTCAAGCAATTCGAAGCCGAACCCAAGCTATAAGCCGGTTTGAGACTGAGCATCGTACCAAATCAGAAAGCATTTAAAGTTGTGAGATAGAGCCACTCAAATGAGTGGCTTTTTGCTTTTGAGTGGCAGTAATATCCGACACTATACGGATACGGTTAAATAACATCGAGAGATTTTGGGAGAACATCAGTGAGCGAAGAATACAACCAAGCCATCTCTAAGCATTACGCGGCTTATCGTCCGCCGCTGCATCAAGTCATCCTACAAGCCAATTTAGGTGCGTTACCCCAGTTCCAGTTGGGATTAGATATTGGCTGCGGTACGGGCGTATCAACACTGGCATTGGCTAGATACTGTCAGCAACTGCATGGTGTGGATCCGAGCACGTCAATGATTGAGCAAACCAAACCATCAGCAGGAATTGAGTATCATGTCGGCGATGGTGAGCATGTGCCATTACCAGACAACAGTGTGGATGTCGTGACGTTTGCAGGCTCACTTTCTTACGCAAAGTCTGCGGCTTTGGTGACTGAACTTCAACGCGTTTGCCAATCTGCAGCGCACGTTGTGGTGTACGATTTTGAAGTGTTGCTCGAAAAGCCCCTCAAGCTATTAGGCATAGAGATGGAACTGACGGAGTCCAACTATGACCATGCTATCAACTTCAGTGATTGTGACGCTTTTAAAGCGATGAAGGTTTACAAAGAGACCGTAGAGTTAGAAGTCAGCGCTGAAGAGCTGGCGCATGTGCTGTTTTCTTCTTCAAAGCGTTACAACAAGTTGGTTGAGGCATTCGCAGGAGACGACCCATTCGCAAACGCGGTTGAGGCTTTGAAGCAGCTTAGCCAAAAACACGTCATTCAAGCCGATACCTATTTCGCGATGTACCAGATAAATGCGTGAAGCTCACGCCAATTAATGACTCACCAAGGCCGCTATCACAGTGGCCTTTTTGTTCCGTGAAACTGTGAAATACGCTCCGTTTTCCTTTTGTATGTGAATTTGCGGTCAGATTTTGAGTAACTGTTTCATCTGTAAGTAAATCCAAAGGAAAGTGCGGTCAAACTCTAATTTTGGAGGCAGGGGCTTGTGATAGGCTCACTTCAATTATGGGGCAGAATCACCATCAAATTAGCAAGCCTTTCTATTTGAGCACCGGGATGCTGCCTATTTCCAGATCTGCACTGTTACCTTAGGACCCCATTATGGCGAAAGCACTAAAAATCGAATCTGGTCGTTACCTGAATATGGACCAAGTAGTTACGTTCGAACTCAGCCATGATTCCATCAAAATTACGTCGACGGTCGAGTCTTTTGCTCATGTTTATATCGGCATTGATGGTAAAACAGAATACGCCGATTGCTTTGTCTCGGTACAAGACTTTCACCGAATTAAGCGTGAACTGTGTGACTACATGGGCATCGACGAGCCAACGCTATTAATTGACTGATCACTCAAAAATGACAACAAAATTACAAGTACAGTATGCGGTGTTGCAACTTGTAGTCTAACTTTTAACAACCACTGGCTAGGGTGAGCAATAACACGGCGGCGAAGATCGTCCGTTCACCAAATACAATAAGGGACGTTATGTCTGATAAATACATCTCAATGATCCAAGACTTTTTTCATGTGTTCGAAGCACTGAACCAATACGTCTTGGATTCCTACGGTGAATTGGCAGCGTGGGAAACTCAATTGGTGAGGCTTGATATTGACCAAGGTGATAAAGAAAAGTCGTATGACGTCGCGCAAGTCGCGAGCATGCTTAACTTTTCGGAAGACGCAGTAAAATCATTCTTAGTGGTATACAGCTTCTTAAGTAATAACCTTTACGATCTCATTGGTAATCGTGAGTACGAAGATTGGGGTACGGACGGCAACAGCCTGCAAGTCGAGTATTCTGATCTGACGATCGAATCATTTGATGCAGACCAAATTGCTCCGCTGATGGAACGCCGCGTCTACTTCGAATGGACGTTTGATGCATTACAACGTACCTACGATGAAATGATGGCAATCAGCCACGGAAGAATTGCCTGACAGGTTTAATGTTTACTTAAACACCTGAGTAAACGTTAAAGCAAATACAAAAGCCGCTCATTCGTAGCGGCTTTGTTTTTGGGGCTTTCAAACGTTTCTGTTTCCTCTTCTTACAACTCTTGAATTAAAATCTATCGGCTAATCACGTATTGTGATGATGAGCGATTTACTTGTTAGAAGAACAAATATGAAAAAGACAATCTCAACAATGGTTTTAGCAATGGCACTTGTCGGCTGTGATGACGCAAGCAAAGCCATTGACCAAGCGCAAGAAGCCGCAAACAAAGCGATTGATACGGTTCAAGAGCAGATGGATTCAGTAGAAGAGGCGTTTAACCTAGACCAATTTGGTGATGCTGCGGAATCTGCAGAAGAACTTGCGGTATCGGTTGAAGAAGCAATGAATGTGGATTTCAGTGACCCTGAAGCGCTTATTGAAGCGAAAGAACACATTGCCAATGCGTACGCTTGTTTGGTGGAAGCGTCTTCTGAATCGACAGTGGATAAGGTGATGGACAAAGTGATGTCATCTATCGGCAGCGAAGAAACCAAATCTCTAATTGAAGAAGGCATCGAGAAAGCACAAGCAGCAAAAGAGTGCGTGATGTAATCGCTCTCAGCGAATCAAACCGATGAAAAAGGGGATAGTGATATCCCCTTTGTTGTTTCTATCTGTCGTTGTTTTTGCGTGTCGTTGTTTCTACGCTGCGCCAGCTCTACTCGCTTTTCAGCTCTTGCTGGAAGTAATCCATACAAAGCTGCTGAGCTTCCGGTTTAATACTGACTTGCTCGTTCTCTCGCAGCGATAAATACAGTTCTACGATCTTTTCAAATGCAGGAATCAGCGCTTCTCGCTCCGGCATGGCGACGGTTTGTTTTAGCTCTGCCGCAAACGCAGGCATGCGTGATTCAATCTTTCTCACGCCAGAGGGAGTCAATCCTTGTTGTTTCAGGGCTAATGGCGATATCGCAACAGAGCGCAGGAATGACAAGAATTCCGCGGCCTCAAAGTATTCCCCACGAGCAATCTTGGTTGCGCCGTAATGAACCCAAATCCAAAAACGGTCTTCAATCCACTGTGGATCTGGTTGTGGGTAGTGAGGCTTTGCAGTCTCGGAGACTTGCGATAGCTGCCCGTCGCGTTCCCAAAGCACTTTGGTGTCATCAACACGAGTCGCAGCATCGGGCAAAGAGACAAATTTGAAATCGACATGAATCGCATCTGGCGCATAGATTGCGATCACCAATCTTGGCTCTCCCACGTGTTCACCAGTGAAAGCCGCGACTTGACCTTCTACTTGGTCGATAAGCGCAAAGCGCTCTGCCATTACCGAATCAAAATCTTCAGGATTGATGGCGATAACCAAATCCAAATCACTGTATTTGTCCATGGAGTCAGAGGCGTAAGAGCCACTTGCACCAATGCCAAGAATGCGTGGGTCCGCAGTAAATACCGCAAGAATTTTACTTAGAAGCTGTTCATGAGTTTGAGGAAGCGTGCTTGAGAATTTCATATTTTACCTATTAATCATGGTTGATATTAGAACCATCAGTAGGATGGTTAGTGCGGTAAAATTAGCGCAGCATTACAATATGGCGTGAAGCATCTTAAGAAGCAACAAAAACCGCTCAAAATTGAACGGTTTTTGATATGGGCTGTGAATTATTTGAGCGAGTTATGGTGCATAAACTGCTCGTCGATGCCTTTTAGTTTCATTTCATCCATGATGAAGTTCACTGTGTTCAACAAACGCTGTTCGCCTTTCGGGATAAGGTAACCAAACTGACCTTTGGTGAACGGGTCTTCACAGCGAGCTGCTTCCAAACGCTCGTCCGTGACTTGATAGAACAGGCCTTCTGGCGTTTCGGTTACCATCACGTCGACTTTACCTGTTGCGACAGCTTTCGGTACGTCTAAGTTATTTTCGAAACGAGTAAAGCTGGCCTTTTGTAAATTAGCATCGGCGAAGGCTTCGTTTGTACCGCCAATATTCACGCCCACACGCACTGAAGCCTGATTTACTTTGTCTATTGTGTTGTATTGCTCGGCTTTCCCTTTAGCGACCAAGAAGCACTTACCAAACGTCATGTAACCTTGGGTTTGTTCTGCATTCAGTTGGCGTTGCATTTTGCGGGTAATACCGCCCATGGCGATGTCGTACTTATCTTGGTTGAGGTCAGTCAGAAGATCTTTCCAACTTGTGCGAACGATTTCTAACTCTACGCCGAGCTGTTTCGCGACGTGCTTCGCGACATCAATATCGTAACCAGAGTAGGTCTTGCCATCATAGTAAGAAAACGGTTTGTAATCGCCCGTGGTTCCGACACGTAATGTGCCTGATTTTTGGATATCTTCCAGCTTATCGGCTTGGGCGACACCGGAAAGCGCCATTGCTACGGAAGCAAGTAAAAGTGTTGTTTTTTTCATTGTCGTTGTTTGATGTGTTGTGTTTGTTTGAACACTCAAAGTAACAGGAAGTATCAGAAAAAGAGATCAAACCAATAAGAAAAAACACGATATTGAAGAAAAAAATAGCGACATTGAATGTGATTGCATTTGCTAATTTATACGTATGAAAAGCAAACTTTTTCTTATGAATGGCAGAGCGTTATGAATCGAGTTCACCCTAAAAAGTTACTTCGCAGCAAATGGACTGCGACAGAGCCGGTAAACAAAGAGAAGCACTTCATCATTTCAGAAATGGAGTTTGATGAAGAAGGCAATGTCGTGAGATGCGTGATTGAAGCGGTTATGACCAAGCGAGAGCGCGAGCTAGATTGGCATGATTTGAAAGACACACAACAATGGCGACAAGGATGGAAATAACCATGGTGTGATGACCAAAAACGAGATGGAGTTAGAAAAGTCACCAAAATCAATAGGCTCGTGTTAGAGACTTTGCTATTAATTGATGAGTGATTTTATTTACATTCTAAGGTAACGCCATGATCGATTTCGAAAACTCATCGATATTCAAACTCAAGCCAATTGAAACTTCAAAGGTGCGTGATGATTTCCACAAATTCTTAATTGACGGAGAGAGTATTTTCGCTGGCTTCAAAACGGTGCGTGACCAAGTGGTGTTCACCAATAAGCGCGTTATCGCAGCCAACGTGCAAGGGATTACAGGGTCAAAAGTGGACTACACTTCTCTGCCATACAGCAAGATTAATGCATTCTCGATTGAAACCTCAGGCACGCTAGATCTGGACTGTGAGATTGAATTGTTCCTCAGTGAAGTAGGGCGAGTGCGCTTTGAGATCAGAGGCTCATTCGACTTGGTTTCTTTCAACAAAATGATCAGCGAACGCGTACTGGCTTAAACATCAGCCCAGAAACGAAAAGGAACGCCAAAGACAAGGAGTCAACGTGGCCAAACAAATGGTATCGAAAGAGAAGCACAGCAAACCGAGCTCAACATTTTTGGCAATATTAGGGTTCACGGCGGGTGTGCTCTTTTATTTGATGATTCGGTAGTCTGATACAGAACACTTCAAAGCCCATCTATCACTTTCAAAGGAAGCTATTATTGCTTCCTTTTTTCATTTCTTTCATATGGTTATCAGAGGGACGTTTGCTAAGTATTTGATGGTCAACACTACTATTACGATTCTCGTTGGAGCCATGATGGGATGGACGATGCTATGTTGGACATTTGGCGCTCTAAACTTTCAAAAGAAACATGCTGATACCCGTTTTCTTGTCTACTTGAATAAGGTCTTGTGGTACGTGCTTTTGATTGCACACCCGATCATCATTTACTGTTCTTGGAAGGCATGGCTGACATTTTCTGAGGCGCTGTTTCCTCTGTTGATTTGTCATGTGCTGTTTGGCGTCATTTTTGCCCGAGACGTCGGTACCGAATGATGCGTAACAATCACACCAAAAAGAAGAAATACAGAAAGCAGACGAACGCTAGTAGCGTTGCTGAAAGTACTGGGTAGATGATGTAAGAATCGTGGTTGCTGGTGCGCTGGTAGCAAAAAGAGACCAGCAAGATGTTATAGAGCACGAGCAACAAGCTAATCATGGTGCCGCTGTTGAGATTGAGGCTTGATAACTGAGTGAGAAAAAACGCCAGCAATAGGTAGTCGAAAATGATCAGCCAGAGAAAGGCTTTTTTAAGCGAGTCATTTTTTGATTTATTGGGCGCGGGTACGGGCATATCGAACTCAACTAAACAAATTTCAGCAATATTATCGTTGGGAATAAAAGGTCACGCAGAGGGTAGAAACTGGTGACCTTTTAGGGGGTTAGAGGTCTTGAATCTGAGCTTTTTGGTCGCTCGGTTCGACCGAGTAACGAATCACTTCTTGCCTAATGACGGGCTGATTAAATTCCGCTTGTTGCTTGGCTTTTTGTAACTCACTGCCTTCTTGATTGCCAAAGAAGGTTTCCAAAACTTGCGCCGCTGGCGTTGTCAGAATAAACAACTCGATTCGACGGTTTTCGCTAGAGTCAGGCTCTTCAGGGTTCAGTAGCGCCCGATCCGACATGCCCGTCACTTGCATGACGCGATCATCTGGCATGCCGCCTTCCACCAAGGTATTTCTTGCCACATCAGCACGAGAGGCAGATAACGCCCAGTTTGATTGTCGACCAAAACGCTTCTTGAACGGTGTCGAGTCAGTATGGCCACTGATGATCAACGGATTGCTGATGCGTTCAAACACGGGAGCAAGCGCAAGTAATAAGTCTTCAAAGAAAGGGGTCAACTCAGCGCCGCCACGGCTGAACATGTGCTGCTTGTAGTCATCTTGCAAAACAATGCGCAGACCTTGCGGTGTGATGGTGACATTAACGTTACCTTGCGCGCTGATTTGCCCGACGACTTCATCAATCACTTTAGCCAGCAGAGCAAGTTGCTCTTGGGTGTCGAAATTGCCCGGGATAAGTGAGTCTATCTCTGGGCCATCGCCGTCACCTTGAAAGAAAGAGCTGACGACATGGTTGGAGTTGTGTTTACTTGGCACAGAAGAGTCCTGTGCCAAGTCGATAGGAGAGATACTTTGTGAGGTATCGAAAGGGTTGCCGTAACTCTTATCAAAAACGCTCGAACTATGAAGGTGCGCCACAATGGCTTTGCGCTCTTCCTTGTCGACCACTTGCATGACCCAAAGGACAAGAAACAGCGCCATCAACGCGATCATGAAGTCGGCAAACGCGACCTTCCACGCGCCACCATGAAACTCGTCATGGTTATGTGCTTTCGCGCGTTTGAACACCACATGCTCTTGTTTTTGCATTATCCCTCCTGTTCAGCTAGCCACTTCTCCATTTGGTTGAAAGTTGGTTTGATGTCTAACTGAATGTGTTTACGGCCAGCGTCGATAGCGAGCAAGGTTGGCTTCTTCGCAACGTAAGCAACCAGAGTGGCGCGTACACATTCGAAAGCCGTCATGTTTCGTCTAACTCGTTGAGCCATGGCGTTACTGAGTGGATCTAAACAACAGTAACAACCGAAAATACCAATGAATGTACCAACAAGGGCGGCAGCAACGTGGTAACCAATCAACGCAATTGAGCCATCAATGGCTTGCATGGTGATGATGATGCCACCGACTGCCGCAAGAATACCGAACCCTGGAAGTGCCTCTGCCGTGCGCTGCATAGAGCGTGAAGGTAAAAGCATCTCGGTTTGAATCGCTTCGATTTCTTGTTCTAACAGTCCCTCTAATTCATGAGGCGACATTTGTCCCATTGCCATTAAACGTAAATTGTCGGTAATGAAAGAAATAAGGCGGTGATCGTTACTGACTTGTGGGTAAGCAAGGAAAATAGAGCTCTGCTCTGGTGATTCAATGTGAGAATCGAGAAACTTAAAGCCACGGCTGCGTGCGGTTTCAAGCAAGTTGTTCAGCAACGCCATCAGCTCCATGTAGTACTCGTACTCTTCACGTGGGCCAGAGATGGTCGCACGCACTTGTTGGCGCATTTCTTTTAGCACTTGTGGCGGGTTGCCGATGATCAGTGAGCCTGCTGCCGCACCGATGATGATCAAAAACTCGGCTGGCTGCCAAATTGCACCGAGGTTACCGCCTGCCCACATGTATCCGCCGAAGACACACATCAGGACGGTAATGGCTCCAAAAAACTTTTGCATCTTGTGACTCCTAAGAGGACATTAATTGGTTGAGTTGTTTAAGCGCTTGTTTGTGCAACTGACAGATGCGAGGTGGTGTCAGGTCGAGCACGAGCGCGATTTCATGGAGGTTGAGTTCGTGTTGATAGAACAAGGTGAGCAACAGCTGATCGCGCTTCGACATTTTGCCAAGTGCGGTGTCTAAGCTACGGCGAATATGTTCATGCTCCATACCATCGTATTGGCCGCCGAAGTGGCTGTCTCCACCTGTTTCCATCAGTTGGTCGAGGCTTTGCATTTCGCCTGCCAGCGCTGCATTTTGGCGGTTGTAGAAGTCTTGCTCGTCAGTACCAAGCGCTTTAATAATTTCAGCATCGGTCGGCATTCTGCCCAGTGCACGAGTGAGATCTCGGGTTACGTCGTTCAACTCATGCGCTTGTTGGCGGGTTTTACGAGAACGCCAATCTAGACGGCGAAGCTCGTCCAAAATCGCGCCACGAACACGACAAACAGCAAAAGCGGGGAAGTGTGGATCATCCACATCCCCATAACGACGTCCAGCTTCGACAAGCGCTATCAAACCAATTTGCTGCATGTCTTCAATACTGCAATGAGAGGTCGCGTGAACGCGCAGTTGGTTGACCACGCGTTTAACCATGACTTGATGACGTTGTAGCAAGGCGTTTTCATCAATCGGGCGAGACGGATCATTCACTTCCTCCGTCGCGGTATAACTTTCCTGTAAGTTCATCTCCAACATAGCTGTGCTCCGTTATTGCACAACGTATTTGGTCAGCAGAACATCATCGATATCGCGAACGATGTCGGTTTTTGCAAAGGCCAGCAGTAGGGTTTCCTTCACTTCGCTTTGCAGAATATCGATAGCGCCCGTTTGTTGTAGCTCATCAAAGGTTTTGTCACTGAACAGTTTTAACAGCGAGTTTTGTACCATTGGCATGTAGGCATCGATGTTCTTCATGCGTTCAGGACGGCGTGTTTCCACGGCAAGCTCAAGCATCACAAAGTGCGTCTGTTTTTTACCTTTGATGGTCAGAACTACTTTGTCTAATGGATGAAAGCTTGGGCCTTTCGTCGTCGGTTGCTCAGCAGTCAGGAAAGCCAACGGAGAATCTTCTAAGAAAGTGCTCACGCTCGACTCTGATGAAGAAGACTCCGAACTTTTGTTGAGGTACCAAATACCGCCTACCACTGTGGTAGCGGAAACGAGGGCACTGGTGATGATCATGGCGATAAACAGGGCGATCATTTGTTGTTTGGTCATAACCTTTTTCCTCGATGATTAATTAGGCTTGAGTGTTCAGCCAATGCTCTGAATAGTTTGTTGTTGTATGTGTTTGAAATGCGTTGGTTTCGCGCGCAGCGAAGATGTTCGCTTCTTCTGGAGCACCATCATGTGCTTGTCTTTCCTGACCTTGGTCCGAACCTACGTTGACATCTACATGCACAAAGTTTTGCTCTTGAAGTTCGGTGCGAAGGCGCTCAGACACTTGCATCAAGGCTTCACGAGTTGCGGCGGTATTGGCGTTGATTTGCACGCTCAAGCGGTCACCTTCCACGCGTACCAGCAAATCCAACTTGCCCAGTTCTGGTGGGTCGAGACGGATTTTGGCTTCTTGTAGGTTTTGCTGAGCCTGCAAAGTCACGCGGTCTTGCAGTACTTGCATCATCTGCTCGCCCCATCTACCAGAACTGGTATCCACGCGAACGGCCGCCCATTCCGCACCTTGAGCTTGAGTCGCTGCTAGTGGTGAGGTTGGGTTCGAATGCGGCGCTGTCCCTGTTGTTGTTTGCGCTTGTGAGCTGGCCGCTAGCACTTGCCCTTGAGCGGGTTGATTAAGCAGAGTTTGCAAGTCCGAAGCCGATACTTTCAGTGCGCTTGTTGTGCTGGCTTGAGGGGCGTTTGGGCTCTCTTGCACTGTGGCGTTAAGCATTGGGTTTGCTTGGTTTCCGACATTTGTACTTTGAGAAGCCTGACCTGCCGATACTTGCGCAAGCTGGTTGGTTTCGCCTTGCTTAAGCGCAATTTTGCTCATTCCTTGGATGAGGGCTTGCGCTTGAGTGGCGAGATCCGTGGTGGCAGGAACCGCACTCAGTAATACCTCATCTGAGCTGACTTCAGAGTTGAGTTCCTGTGTGTCAGCTTCTGGTGGGTTAGCTTGCGTCGGTAAGGCTTGCGCATTGAAACGAAACCCCGCCACCACAAGAGGTGCGTTGGTTTGGCCCTGTTGATTTGCCGAGGCAGCATCGGTTTGCGAAAAGCCTTGCTCTGAACGCGCTTGTGAGATTTTGCCTGCTGATGACGACTGAGAAGGCGCATTTGCAGGCACAGAATTGGTTACCATCATTGCGTTAGCTCCATCGTCATCGCGAGCTGATAAGCCATGGCACGTTCTTGTTGATCGTTCACCATATTCATCTCTTGTTTTAGCTCGCTGGTGGCTTTTTCCAATGCCGTGAACGCGCACGCATGCACGGCTTTTGCTCGCTGAATTTCCGGTGCGAGTTTCGGATCTTTCAAAAATGGCTTATGGCTGATCAGCAGTTCACGTAACTGCAAGTCGTAGCGTTTAAGCGCTTGCCAATCGGCCGTTTTAGTCGCGATTTGGATCAGTTTTGACAAGTGGCGAAATCGCTCTGGCGACACTTTATGCTTGCTGTCCAAAATTCATCCATCCTTCTCGTACGTTACCCATCACGCGCTCTACGTTGTCTAAACGTGCTGCGTCGTTCTGTGTGCTGGCGTAATACAACTCGATTTGGCAGAAGTCATAGAGCTGACGTAAGTTTTCCGCGATTTCGCCGCCGTTTTCGTCATCTAACGCACTGCTTAAGCCGATAAGGATGTTCATGCACTTGTTAATGCTGACGCCTTTTGCTTCTAGGCGGCTCGCGGCAAGGTGGCCACGAATACGCTCAATTTCATCGAGTAACCCATCGATCAACATGACGACGAGTTGGTGTGGGTTGGCTGATGCTGCTTGAGCATCAAGATCGACCTGTTGGTATGAGTCGTAGCCGGAATCCATTAGCATGAGTACTTCTCCTAAAGCCTTAACCAAACATCGACATGGTTTGGTTCATTTGCGTCATTAAGGTGTTCATTTGAGTAAACTGGGTGAGGTAGCGGTTGTACGACATCTCGTACTTACGCTGTAAAGAGGTTTGCTTGTCGTCAATTCGGTCTAAGTTGGCTTGCAGCGCATCTTTGCGAGAAGTGAACGTGCCTGTAGAGAACTTCAAGAACGGTTCTGCCATGTCATCGAGCGAGTCGAGCAGGGCCCCATCACCGTTAAACATGGTTTCTAGTGCGGCACTGTTGTTCTTCTGTGCTTCGGCAAACTTATCCTGATCGACTTTCATTTTTCCGTCACGATCAAGAGTGATGCCGACTTCACTCAATCGCATGCCACCATGCTCACCACGAACGAGTGCATTTAGCTGTGTGTCAATTGAACGCAACGTTGGATCACTGGCGAGCACACCACGGGCTTGGTCTTCACTGCCGATTTTGGTGTATTCATCTAAGGTCGAAACCAACGAGTTATAGGTATCGACAAACTTGGTGATTTGTTCTTTGGTGCCCTCGCTATCTGCGCCTACTTCCATTGAGATCGGCGCTTCTCCTGAGGTTTGTGCTTTGGTGACGGTAATATCGACGCCATCAATCACGCCTTCAAAAGTATTGCTTGAGTTGGTGAGTTGAAGACCAGTTCCTTCCGCGCCAAGCCAGATAACAGCATCTTGTGGTTTGCTGATTTCTGTCGTGTTGGTGAACGCATCTTCAAACCAAGCTTGCCCTGTTCCCGTCGCACTGACATTGATGGTGTTTGCCACGCCTGTCTCGGTACTAGAGAGCATGAAGTGTGTTTGCCCGTTTGAGCGAACAAGTGTGGCATTCACGCCTGGGTTATCAGGGTTGTTGTTGATTGCACTGATTAGGTCTGTCACGGTCGCTTTGCCATCGCCGTCGGTATCTACCGTCGACATATCTAACGTCATGGTTTCGCCGTTGATTGTGAACTCTAGAGTGCCGGTAGTCGGAACTTCTGTTGAGGCATCTAGATTTGCTGGCATGCCAGTAGAGATTTGGTGTGACGTTGCGACTTGTTCAACAAAGATCTGGTAGTTACCGACTAACGCGTTCGCATCGGCACTCGCGGTGAAAAAGCCATCTTGAGAGGTCGTTGCCGTATTCTTGATGATGCTGTTTGTGCTGCTGTTCATCTCGTTAACCGCAGTGCGGAACTCACGCAGTGCACTTTCCACCTTACCTAAAGCAGTAAGCTGCGCCTGGTATCGATCGGCTTGCAATTGGTAGCGCTGTTGAAATGGCTGAACATCTAACGTGGCGAACTGGGTTGCCATAGTAATTGGATCTAACGAACTCATGAGGTCGCTCCCTCTCTCATCTGTATTTGGCTTTTTTGTGCCAGTAATAAATACTCAATCGCAAGATGCGTGCCTGATGTTTATGTCTTTATAAAACAGTGCCTTACGATATTTTTTGTTAGTTGGGAGGAAGCGCTTTTTCCACCTTGTTGGTTCCGCTTTCCCCTTGATGGTTAAAGGGGTTTCCCAAATAAAACAGGCGACCAAAAAGGCTGAAAGATTTAATCCAATGGAGGAAAGAAAGAATAGGTATGGGGTTGTATGCATAACGAGCAGAATTCGGCGTTTACTGCTAAAGGATTCAGATTTTTCTGACCCTGTCTGAATGCAAAGGTTTGCTATCTTATGCCCTTGCAATTTTTGTGGTTGCTAACGTCTGGCTATTCCCCCCAATTCGACTAAAAAGAACGACAGTAATGAATGAATTTGTTTTACGACTGATGAAGTGTGCCCGTGCGTATGAGGCTTTCATTGGCACTAAACTACGCAGTAAACAGAACATTAATGCCGAAGAACTGGCGAACATCCGCATAGAAGCGATCTCTCGATTCCCAGAACTCAAAGCGTATCAACCTCATCGAGGAGTAGAGTCTGCCGAGTTGGAGCTGTTCAACAAGGTTTTGCACAACACCATGCTGAAAGCCGGTTTCCGTATTCCTGCTAGCCACACTAACGAAGCTACTTCCATCTACATCCGTCGCTAGAATTCTTTTCCAAACGCTTTTTTGCAGACAAAGAAAAAGCCTCCCGGATGAAGGGGAGGCTTTGAGCTTTCGGACGAACTAAATTTTGCGCGTTGTTAGCGAATAGAAAGGTTCTATTAACGCAGTAGCGACATTGCCATGCCTGGCAGCTGGTTAGTTTGAGAAAGAACCGTTGTCCCTGCTTGCATTAGCATTTGGTTCTTAGTCATGTTTGAAGATTCAACTGCAAAGTCTGCGTCAGTGATGCGGCCTTTCGCTGCAGATGTGTTCTCAACCATGTTGCTTAGGTTCACTACTGTGTGGTCTAGGCGGTTGATTGTTGCACCCATACCTGCACGAGCTGCGCCCACTTCGTCGATTGCTGTTTGGATTTCACCCATAGCCGTTTTTGCGTTTGCTTGGTCTGCTGCAACGTCTGCGCCGCCGCTGAAGTTAGTGAAACCAGTAGTAAGAGTGTCAAACGCTGTACCAACTGCACCGTCAACTGTTGTTGCTAGGCTTAGTGTCTCTGCACCTGAAGCTCCGATTTGAAGAGTAAGACCGCCGCCTTTAACACCACCAGTCGCAAACAAAGCGTCGCCAGCAAATTTAGTGTTAGTCATGATGCTGTTTAGCTCTGTTTCAAGCTCTGCAAACTCTTTATCAAGTGCAGTTTGGTCTGCTTGAGAGTTAGTACCGTTCGCTGCTTGTGTTGCTAGGTCGTTCATGCGGTAAAGAATGTTAGTTGCTTCATCGAAAGCACCTTCCGCTGTTTGCAGCATAGACATACCGTCTTGTGCGTTACGCATTGCAACGTTCATACCACGTGATTGAGTTTCTAGACGGTTCGCGATTTGTAGACCTGCAGCGTCATCAGCTGCTGAGTTGATGCGGTAACCCGTGCTTAGACGCTCCATCGCAGTGTTAAGCATGTTGTTTGTATTGCTTAGCGTGTTTTGAGTAACCAGCGAAGCGTAGTTAGTGTGCATTGATAGAGCCATAATCTGTTCTCCTTGATTGTTCAATGTGGGACTATCGCCCCGCTCACTAACTAGAGGCGGTCGGTTGGTTTTAATGATTAATTGGAAATTTAAAAATTTTTTCGAAATCGCCTAATTTGATGATTTTTGGTGACATCTATTCCAGAAAATCCGCATTTTAAGGCTGTTCAAACATAAAAAAGGGCGAGTTCTTATTGCTGAACTCGCCCTTTATCGTCACCCTTGTTTATTCATCGTCGAACGATTTAAACGACAATGAAGTGGGAATATCACTGAAATAGCCAAAGTAATAACTCGCACCAAGTAAGCGGTAGCGGTTGAGTTCATTTTGGCTTGCGACTCTTCCGGCTACCCAAGGAAATTGGTTACGACGCAGGAAGCGAGCTATAGGTAGGAACGCGTGTTGATCTTGTTTGTTTTCCATGGTGACGGACAGCTTGATCATGTCGGGTTCAAACTCAGCGATGCGCTCGAAGTGTGCTTGGCTGGTCGCGATTTCAAACCATAAGGCATACGCGTTGTCTTTCAGTTGTTCAACCAAAGTGGTGACTCGTTCGTGCAGGCACAGGGTTTCATCGGCCTGCAACGAGGGCACCACATGCTGAAATGCCGCCTTGTGGAACTGAATCATTTGATTCAAAAAATAGCCGCCTGCCTGCCACAACAAAGCGTCAACACGAATGGGCACGACGACATTGCTGATAAGGTTGGGATGAAAGGTCTCAAGTTGGAACTGTGTTTGGCGCAGCGCTAAATACAAGCTGTATAAGTCTAAGCAATATTGCATTTGCTCTGACAATTCAAACTGATAGACACTCTGCTCCCCACGTAGGCCAAAGCGTAGAGTGAGGTGTTGGTATTCCACCTCGCCAGTTTTAGTTTCACGGATGGCCTGACAGGCGTGTTGAATGTCATTGTGTTTAAGTGCATCAAACACCAGTTGGTCGTCGTCCGTGACAATGTGTTGCAGTGCGAGATCGCACAAATAGTCGTACATCGCTTTCGTTGAGATGAGATTAACCAAGGTTTCCTACCACGTTGATCTGTTTGTTTTCTGGAATTTCATTGTAAGACAGTACCGCCAATCCTTGGGTAAAGGTACGCGCATATCGTGCCAGCAATGGGCGCAGCTGAGGCATGACCAATAAGATTGGCGGCAGCCCTTGTTGCTTCAATTGCTGACGAATCAAAGGCAAGTTCTGTTGGAACTGGCTAAGAATGTTTGGCTCAATTGGGAAGCTATCGAGCATGACGGCGCCTGCGGCTTGTGCTTGTTGTAACGACGTCATTAGCATCTGTTCAAGTTCATCAGACAAGGCGTAGACGTTCAGTTCGTTTTTCTGCCCAGCAACTAAGTTAACCAAGGTTCGCTTAAGTGCGCAGCGTACATCTGCCGCGAGCAAAATCGGATCTTTGGTGTTTTCCGAAGATTCCAGCATGGTGTTAGCGATGGTGCGGATGTCTTTCAGTGGCACTTGGTCGAGCAGAAGCTGACGGTAAACCTTAAGTTGCTGTGCTGGGGTCAGTGCCGCGGCTAGGGCTTCGGCCAATTTTGGCGCTTGTGCTGTGAGACGTTGAGTCATGGCTTCAACATCGTCATGAGTAAACAATTCAGCCAAATTGGTTTTCATGATTTTGCTGATGTGTGTGGCGATAACCGTGCCATCATCAACCACTTGGTAGCCCATGTTCAGCGCTTTCGCTTTATCTTGATGCTCAATCCAAACTGCAGGCAATTGGTAGGCTGGGTCACTGCCTAGAATGCCATCCACTTCGCCATAGGTTTCACCCACAGCTATCGCCATCAAACGTTCTGGCTCGATAAAGCCTTGCTCAATCACTTCGCCGTTCAGAGCAATGGTGTATTGGTTCGGCTTTAAACTTAGGTTGTCGCGGATACGCACTTCCGGCAGTAGAAAGCCCACTTGTTCGGAGAGATTACGACGAACACCGCGAATACGCTGCGCCAAAGGTGCGCCTTGCTCTTTGTTAACCAAGTGAACTAAGCGGTAACCCAACGCCAGAGACAGGGTATGGACATGAGGAATATCGTCCCAAGTAAGTGCGGTTTCTTCTTCCTGCATCGCATGAGAGAGTGCTTCTACTTGGTCGATTTGCGTATCTTGCACCGGCTTTTTGCTCTGTCGCCAACCTGCAAATGCCAATACTGCTGCAAAGGTGAAGAATGCGAGATGAGGCATTCCCGGAACCATACCAATAACAGCCATGATAGCCGCCACGGTAAACAAGGTAGCTGGTGTTGCAAGCAGCTGCTTGTGCATGGTTTCCGACATGCCGTTATCGCTGTCGTTAATACGTGTCACGATAATCGCGGCAGCGGTAGCAAGCAACAGTGATGGAATTTGAGCAACTAAGCCGTCACCGATAGTCAGTAGGGCATAAGTCTTGAAGGCTTCTGATGCAGGCAATCCGTGCTCGAATACACCAATGCTGATACCACCAATGATGTTGATGAAAAGAATCAGCAAGCCGGCAACCGCATCACCGCGCACAAACTTGGACGCACCATCCATTGAACCGTGGAAGTCCGCTTCGTTCGCCACTTCTTTGCGGCGTTGACGGGCAGTTTCTTGGTCAATCAAGCCTGCGTTTAAGTCGGCATCGATGGCCATTTGTTTGCCCGGTAGCGCATCCAGAGTAAAGCGTGCTGATACTTCAGAAATACGTTCGCCACCTTTGGTGATCACGACAAAGTTAATGATCATCAAGATGATGAACACCACCATACCGACCACGTAGTTTCCGCCGATCACCACTTCACCGAAGGCTTGAATCACCTTACCAGCCGCATCGCCGCCGTTGTGGCCTTCAAGCAATACGATACGCGTTGAAGCTACGTTCAGAGTAAGACGCAGCAAGGTCGCGACCAACAGAATGGTTGGGAAAATCGAAAAGTCGAGTGGTCGCTTTGCTGTGGTGCTGACCAACAATACCAAGATCGCTAATACGATATTGAAGGTGAACAGCGCATCCAATAGCAAGGGTGGCAAAGGCAAGATGACCATCGCCAGTACCATCAACAAGACGATTGGAATGCCAATGTAGCCTTTGGTGGAAGTTTGAAGTTGTTTTAACCGGTTAAACATACTCTGGTGTCCTTGGGTAAACGCGGGTTAATCAGTGTTGCAAATGCTTTGGAATTGAAAAATGAGGCAAAGGCGTTGGCTCTTTTCCATCCCCTTTACGGAAGGCTTTCAATTGCAAAACGTAAGTCAGAATGTGTGCCACGGCGATGTAGAGCTGGCTTGGTATGGCTTGCTCAATCGCCGTGGTGTGATAAATCGAACGAGTCAGCGGCGGCGAGTTGATGATCTCGACTTTGTTCTCGCGTGCGATGCGTTGAATGTGCATGGCGGTTTCATCGACGCCTTTTGCCACGACAAATGGTGCATCAGATAGCGATGGCTCGTATTTCAATGCAACGGCGTAGTGGGTCGGGTTGGTGATCACCACGTCTGCGGTGGGCACCATCTTGTCGATTTTACGTCGTGCGAACTGCTGCTGAATTTGGCGAATACGCTGCTTAACTTCAGGTCGACCTTCGTTGTTCTTAAATTCTTCTTTCAACTCTTGTTTGGTCATTCGCAGCTCTTTAAGGTGCTCCCAACGTTGATAAGGAATATCAATCACCCCGAACAACAACAGGGCAAAGCCCATCAACAGCAGACCTTCAAACAGAATCGACATGATCAGTGAGAAGCCTTGGCTGAGTGGTAAGTTTTGCATGCCAAGCAGTGGCTGAAGATGGTTGTCTAGGTAGCCATAAAGAATGCCGAAGATGACTAATACTTTGACGGTGGATTTAACCAACTCCACCACTGAGCGAGTGGAGAAAATACGTTTAATGCCTGAGATAGGATTGAGCTTACTCAGTTTCGGTAGCACGTTCGCTGGACGGAACATCCAGCCGCCTAACACCATGCTGCTGCCAAAGGTGACAATGATGATGACCGTGAAGAGAGGCAAGAGCATCTCAATGATCACCGCCAAGCTCTGACCAAGATGCTCCACCAATTGTTTTGGGTTTTCTAAATCTGCTTTGGTCAGGGTCATGTTGTAACGGAATACGCCCGACATGCTCTCCCAAATGCTATTGAGCTGGGAATAGAAAAACATCGCAACGGCTAAGAAGATAACCGCGGTAGTGAATTCTTTTGCACGAGGGATTTGCCCTTCTTGGCGGGCTTTTTTCACCTTCTGGGGGGAGGCTTTCTCGGTTTTGTCTTGAGACGACTGTTCGCTCATGCGCCCCCCAACATAAAGTTATTTAAGAAACGAATGGTGTCGTGAACTAACGCGGTATAGCGACTAGGCACGCCAGAAACAGAGATCAACACGCTGAACAAACCTAACAGCATGGTCATCGGGAAGCCCAGTGCATAAACGTTTAGAGAGGGCGCGGCTCGGTTCATTACACCAAAGCTGATGTTGGCGAGCAACATGGAAACGATAGCTGGCAATGCGAGAGCCAACGCAGAAGCAAACATCCACCCAAAGATATTCACGACGCCTTGCAAAGACAGGGCGGTGATACCCGAGCCCACCGGCCAAACGACAAAGCTTTGAATGACGATGTCGATAACCAGTAAATGCCCTTCAAGCGCAAGAAACAGCAGAGTAGAAAAGATAAGGAACATGCGACCGAGAATTGCCACGGACAAGCCGTTAACCGGATCGTTCATCACGGCCATACCCAAGCCCATTTGTAATGAAATCGTCTGGCCGAGCATGGTGAAAACGTTGAATAACATGTGCAGGATTAAGCCGAACATCAGACCCCAGATCGCTTGCTCGAACGCTAAGAAAAGCGAGGTCATTGAGAACAGTTCGACTTCTGGCATCGGTGGCATTAGCGGTGCGGTGATCACCACAATCGAGAGGGCAAGTAAGCTACGAACCCAGACTGGAATCAACGCGTCACCAAAAAATGGCATGGAAATGAACACGGCTCCGACGCGAAAAAATGGCCACCAAAGCTGACCTAGAATCACGGACAGTTCCGCAAACGTGATCGCCATTAGCCGATCATCCCCGGAATGTTGTGGAACAAGAAGTCAAACAGCTCCATGATTTTTCGCAGCATCCAGTGACCTGCAAAAATCACCATTAGCAGCGTGACCAACAAACGTGGTAGGAAGCTTAGCGTTTGCTCGTTAATTTGCGTAGCAGCCTGGAATACAGCAATACACAGGCCGACAATCAAACCCGGTACGACCAAAACGGCCACCATCAAGATGATCAGCCAAACGGCATCAGAAAATAGGGTAACGGTGAGTTCCGGTGTCATGATGCGCTCCCACTACCCAAAGCTGGCGGATAGTGTGCCGACCGTCATTGCCCAACCGTCGACCAGAACAAAAACCACCAATTTGAACGGCAGAGAAATGATCAGGGGTGACAGCATCATCATACCCATTGCCATCAATACGCTGGCGACGACAAGGTCGATGATCAGGAACGGGATAAACAGCATGAAGCCGATTTGAAACGCGGTTTTCAGCTCACTGATGACAAAAGCCGGCAACACGACCGCAAACGAAATGTCTTCCACATTTTGGTCGATAGGCTCGTTGGCAATGCGTAACATTTGCTCCAGCGAGCTTTGGTGGGTTTGTGCCAACATAAAGTTTCGCACTGGCTTTTCGGCCACCGAAAACGCCTGCATCAAGGTGATCTCGCCATTGTCATAAGGCTTAAAAGCATTGTCGTGAATATCGGTCCAAACAGGGCGCATGATCAGTAACGTCAATGCCAGTGCAATGCCGACCAAAACACGGTTTGGCGGACTTTGTTGGAGACCTAATGCCTGACGCAGAATCGCCAAAACCACGATAATGCGCGTGAAGCTGGTGGCCATGAGGATGAACGCTGGCAAGAAGCTGAGCGCCGTCATCAACAACAAAATCTGCAGCTTAACGCTGTACTCTTGCTGCGTGTCCCCGTCGGAAACGGATAAGATGGTTAAACCGTTGTCAGCAGCCATGGTTGGAAGCGTAAACAATAGCAAACCAAGCAATGCAATCACCAGCAAAGGCAATCGACGCTGACTGGCACCCAGAACATTCATCGCACAACCCACCTGAAACTATCGACCTACGCTGTTAAGCGCAGAATCATGAACGTTGATCAGGCGCAGGCCATATTTGTCGTTAATGACCACGACTTCCGCTTGCCCCATTAGGGAACCATTTACTTTTACATCAAGCGGTTCGCCATTGAGCTTGTCCAGTTCAATCACGGTCCCTTCACCGGCTTTCATCAAGTCACCCAAAGGAATTTCTTTGCTCGCCACCTCAAGTGTCACGGTAACCGGGATGCTTTTGAAGAAACTCAAATCGCGCTCAGCAACGGGCTCAGGAGCGAAAGCTTGTTCGGTTTCGAAATCTTCTAATTGAAAATCGTCAAAGTTTAATTCATCGGCGTCGAATGCTTGGTTCTCTTGCGCTTCGCTCATCGCTGCGATTCCTTATCTGGGTTAAAGATCAATACAAGCTGACCGTCTTGTTCTGCAACACGACCAGAGAAAAGAGTTTGGTTACCAATGCTCACTGGCACGGTATTGAGAAGTTCGATTGGCAAAATATCGTCTGGCTGCAATCCAACCACATCACTCAGTGCCATGGTTTTCTTGCTCAAAACGACGTTAAGACGTACAGGGGTTGACTCTAACGAGCGACAAAACGGTTGATACAAATCGGCATCGTTATGAAGGGCTAGCTGCTCAATCAAGGTTTGAATCATGGTGCTATCAAGCTTGAGATGAATGGCACCTTGGAAATCTTCAAACGCGATTGAAAGCTCAGCATGCAGACCGATGCCTCGTGGCGTTTCGTATTCGCAGGGTTGCCACATTTCTTGCGGCGCTAGCCAGTTGATGATGATTCGACTGATACGCTCTTGAAGGCGCAGGTCACTCGCGGTCAAGCTAGTCGAAGTACGCTCTGTTGCCGCACCGTAAAAACGGTCAGCCAGTTTGATTAATGCTTGTGCGTCTCCGTGGATATACGCCATGCCACCATCTTGATGCTGATAAGTGGAGGTTTGGTCTTTATCCAATAACGTTGGTGAGAATCTGTGTAGCTCTACTGCAACTAAATTCGCTTCGATTTTGTTGGTGCTGAGCCAATTTTGTAATTCATTGGTTAGGCTTGAACAAGATTCTGAAATCAAACTTTCGAGCTTTTCACGAATGATATGAATAGGTTTGCCTAGCAACTCTACATCAAGCAATTTGATGTCGGAAATAGGCTCGTTAACTCTGCTTTCCATTTATATTTTACCGTGCGTTAACAAACGAAACTGTTTTAACTTAATTGCGGACAGTCTACACAGACTTTTTTATGATCCTTTAGTTTCAACTTTAAAGATTGTGACTTTAGTTCACATGTTGATTTGAAGCTAACCATAGGTACTTTTAATAAAAATTAAAAAGAGTTAGTTTTGACTTATAAAAGAGTTAATAAAAAATTATAACAATTATTAGCTAAGTTGTTGTTAATTCGGTCAGTTTATGCTGATAGGGAAAACGGCATCTTTTTCAATTTGAGCTTTGTAACTCATTGTTTTGTTGGTCTAAAAAAGTCTTTTGACGAATGCTTCTCTAAGCTGTATGAACGATTAATGACCACTTTTAATATTTCAGAATAGGGAATTAATATGATTACCTATGCCAAATTTTTTCATCCAATGGCATATTTAATTAAACCTTCAATGTCAGGGTTGTGTGATAAATACCTGCGAAGAAGAGGTTTGATAATATTTTCTAAAGTAATCCTATTAGCTGGTTTAACTTCACCTAATTTTGCATTGGCAGGTGAAAAAATCACCATACCCATGGACCTTTCTACTTGGCTATATAAAGGAAATAAATTTGAGTGCAACTTAATGCATTCAAATATTCCGCAGGGGAAGTTTTATTTCCTAGCGGAACCAAATAACCAAGTTACATTTATTGCTGACGTTCACAATAACAACAATAAATGGAATAACGTTTTATTGTTTAGTGAGAGCGCTCCTTGGGAAAAAGAGCTTTTAAGGAAAGAAGAGGCTTCTCTTGCATTAACAACAGCAACGAATCAGTTTGCTTTCACGCATGGGACGGAGTCTCTACTTAAAGCCATTACTTCCGGAAGTTGGGTTACGCTGTCACTAAGCGGAAAGAATGATTCCGCCATCAGTGGTGTCACCTTACCAACCATTCAAATTCAAAATGTGTTGGCATCATTCAATCAATGTCGAGCGCAGTTGCCGAAGTTGTCGTACTCCCAAGCTCGTGATGTGAACTTGCCATTCCAGTTTGGCCAAAAAACATTGAGTCGCAGCCAGCAAAGCACTATCGCAGCGTTATACAGCTACATTTCTGTGGATGACCGCGTCACCAAAATTCTGGTTGATGGTCATACCGACAATGTTGGCTCTCAATTGGTGAACTTAACCGTATCTCGCCAGCGAGCTGAACAAGTTGCAGAAGCTCTGGTTCAACAAGGTGTTGACCGTTCATTGATTGAAGTTCGTGCTCATGGCTCGCGATACCCAATAGCAAGCAATAACACGCAAGCGGGACAAGCTAAAAACCGTCGTGTGACGTTGCGCCTTGTTCGAGACAACGAGCGTGTGGTTGCCAAAATCAACGTTGCTACCAACAACGCAGAAGCAAAACAACAAACCCAACAAGAGAAGGTAAAGGTTCAATGATGACGAAAACGGATATTTTGTTGGTTGAGCCAAATGAACACCTTGCTCAACCAGTGCTTGATGTACTTGGGAATGCTGGTTATTCCGCAAGACACAGCCGCACTGGTCGCAGTGCGCTATTGGAAGAGCGAGCTTGCATTACGTTGGTCAGCTCAAACTTACCAGACATGTGTGTGCGTGAGTTTGTCGCTTGTCATCAAAAGCAGCGCAATGCTGGCGTGGTGATTGCGATTGTTGACCAAGAGCAGGGCATTTTGGCGGCGGAGACGATGAAGTCGGGTGCGACGGATTACTTGCTTCGCCCATTTGAAACAAACCAATTGCTGAACTTGCTCAAGCGTGTAGAAGCGTTGGGCAAACCACTGGCAAACATCGTTGCCGAATCATGGCGCAGTAAACAAGTACTTCAACTCGCGCATCGCGCAGCGTGTACTAATGCTAGCGTGCTTATTACTGGTGAATCTGGCACGGGTAAGGAAGTGCTGGCGCGTTACGTTCATGAACAATCGCCTCGTGATGATGGCCCGTTTGTTGCCGTGAACTGTGCCGCTATTCCAGAATCAATGCTGGAGGCGGTGTTGTTTGGTCACGTGAAAGGGGCATTTACCGGAGCTACCAATTCGCAAAGTGGTAAGTTTGAAGAGGCTAATGGTGGCACGATTCTGCTCGATGAAATTGGTGAAATGTCACCAGCGGTTCAAGCAAAATTGTTACGTGTACTTCAAGAGCGCGAAGTAGAACGTGTTGGCAGCCACAAAGCGATTCAGTTGGATATCCGAGTGATCGCCGCGACCAACAAGGACTTGCGTGAAGAAGTGCAAAAAGGCACGTTCCGTGAAGATCTTTACTACCGCCTAGATGTGCTGCCATTGCATTGGCCGCCATTGCGTGAGCGCAAAGAAGACATCTTACCTATCAGCCAATTCTTTATTGAAAAATACCAAGATAGCAGCCGTTGTCATCTGTCCCAAGATGCCATTGCGGCGCTAAGCCAGTACCACTGGCCGGGCAATATTCGCGAACTCGAAAACGTCATTCAACGAGCACTTGTCATGCGCCATGGGGATTACATCACGGCTCATGATCTAATGCTGCCGATTGAATTGCTGACGCCAGTGCCTTCCGCTGAGCCCGTTTCAAGCTTTGGTCATGTCGAAGCGAAGAAGCAAGCCGAGTTCCAATTCATCCTAGATAAATTACGTCAGTTTGGTGGAAACCGAACCAAAACCGCCAACGCTTTGGGTGTGTCTACTCGAGCGTTACGTTACAAGCTTGCAGCAATGCGCGAACACGGTATTGATTTACAGTCGGCGCTTGGCTCGGCTGCCTAAAAGGAGAAAAGTAGATGGCAAGTCAACCAACTAATGCAGTCTCAGCAGAGCAGTTAATGCTGTCTAAAATGGAGGCGATGCGAACGCAAGCTCAGCCACCTGAATTTGTTGTGAGTGCAAACCCGTTAGATCAACAGACTTTGAATGCACCGATTTCTTTCTCACAAGCGATGACTAATGTGCTCGACACGGTCAATCAACATCAATCGGTAGCAAGCCAAAAAATGACCGCAGTTGAAACCGGCGCGAGTGACGATCTGGTCGGTGCGATGGTCGCCAGTCAAAAGGCGAGCCTTTCATTCAATGCTTTGATGCAAGTGCGCAACAAAGTGGTCATGTCCTTTGAAGATATCATGAAGATGCCGGTGTAACCCATGTCAGAACTATCCACTCAAGTGGCCGGAAATTCTGCAATGCATGCCGGCTCCGCTCAGACTCTGTCCTCAAACCGTGGGATGGATGACGTAACCAATAAACTCAAGCAACTGTGGTCAAGCAGCCAACGTAACTTGGTGCTGTCTGCGGTTTTAGCGGCCATTGTTGCGGCTATCATCGTGGTAGCGCTTTGGAGTTCTTCGCAAAGTTTCCGCCCGCTTTATAGTCAGCAAGAGCGTTTTGATATCGGCGAAATTGTGTCGGTATTAGAAACTGAAGGCATCAGCTACCGCATGCAAGAGCAAAATGGCCAAGTATTGGTTCCAGAAGGTGAAGTCGCCCGTATCCGTATGTTGCTTGCGTCGAAAGGTGTCAAAGCCAAACTGCCAACCGGTCTGGATTCATTGAAAGAAGACAGCTCACTGGGTACGAGTCAGTTTATGGAAACGGCGCGTTACCGCCATGGTTTAGAAGGTGAGTTAGTGCGTACTATCATGTCGCTGAATGCGGTAGCCAACGCGCGTGTGCACTTAGCGATTCCTCGTCAAACCTTGTTCGTGCGCCAAAACACGGAAAACCCTTCGGCTTCTGTTATGTTAGAACTCAAGCCGGGTGAAGATCTTAAGCCAGAACAGGTGGAAGCGATCATCAATTTAGTGGTTGGCAGTGTCACGGCAATGAAGCCTGAATTTGTTTCAGTGATTGACCAATACGGCCGACTACTGAGTGCCGACGTCGCCTCTGCCGAGGCCGGTAAAGTCAACGCGAAGTACCTTGAATACCAAAAGAGTGTTGAGAAGCAGATTATCCAACGTGCGGCGGACATGCTAACGCCAATCGTGGGGCCAAGTAACTTCCGCGTACAAGTTGCGGCGGACATGAACTTTAGCCAAGTCGAGGAAACCCAAGAGATCCTTGATAACGCGCCAGTGGTTCGTAACGAGCACACGATTCAAAACAATTCCGTTGATCAAATTGCACTAGGTATTCCTGGCTCGCTGAGCAACCAACCGCCAGTAACCGGTGAAACCCCAACCAACGATAGCCAGAACACCAATGCCCGTTCAGAAATCAACCGTCAGTATGCGGTTGGAAGTAGCGTGCGTCGTACTCAGTACCAGCAAGGCCAAATCGAAAAGTTGAGCGTTTCTGTATTGCTTAACTCGCAAGCGGCACCAGACGGCGTTGCTTGGAGTGAAGCGGACAAAACTCAGATCTCAACCATGATCATGGACGCAGTGGGTATCTCAAATACTCGTGGTGACAGCCTAAGTTTGATGAGCTTTAACTTCACTCCGATTGAGATTGATGCGCCGCCAGCACTGCCTTGGTGGCAAGATCCGACGGTACAGCAGCCACTGCGCTACGTAATTGGCGGCATGCTGGGCTTAGCGATGATCTTCTTCGTACTTCGTCCTTTGATCATGCACTTAACGGGGGCGGACAAACCAGCACCAGAGCTTGAATTTGCTGAGCCACAAGTGGAGCCGGAATACGACAACCTTCAGACACGTGAAGAGCGTGAGCGAGAAGAAGTGCTTAACCGCAAACTGTCGGAGAAAGGCATTGCCGTGTCGTCTGGCTTGGATGTAAACAGCGACATGCTGCCGCCAGCAGGCTCTCCACTCGAGATTCAATTGAAACACCTACAGCTTATTGCTAACGAAGAGCCAGAGCGTGTAGCCGAAATTCTGAAACAATGGGTAAACATCAATGAACACAGCGCAGTCGACGTCAAAGCAGACGCTTAGTTATGTAGAACAAACCGCACTTGTGCTGTTGGGCATGGGTGAAGATGCGGCAGCCAAAGTGTTGCAGCACTTCAGCCGAGATGAAACCCAACGTGTCACACGTGCAATGGCGAAGTTGAATGGCATTAAGAGTGATTCTGCACGAGGTGTGATTCAACATTTCTTCGAAGATTTTCGTGAACACAGCGGTATTCGTGGTGCGTCAAAAGAGTACTTATCGAATACACTTCGCAAAGCCTTGGGGAATGACCTAGCGAAAGGCTTACTCAACAATCTGTATGGCGATGAAATTCGCAACAACATGCAGCGTTTACAATGGGTAGAAGCAGAAACGTTGGCGCGCTTTATTGTCAATGAACACCCTCAGATGCAAGCTATTTTCTTGGCCTATTTGCCAGCAGACAGCTCTTCGGCGGTCTTAAAGCATCTACCTCAGGATTACCACGATGAAATCTTGTTCCGCATCGCTCAATTGCAAGATATCGACCATCAAGTGGCGAACGATCTGCATGAACTGGTGGAGCGCTGCATCGAGAAAGTGTCTGCAAGTCAAAGCACACCGCTCTCGGGTGTGAAGCAAGCTGCAGACATCATTAACCGATTCGAAGGTGATCGCGCATCCTTGATGGAAATGCTCAAGTTGCACGACGAAAACGTGGTCAACGAAATCGAAGAGAATATGTTCGACTTTATGGTGCTTGGCCGTCAGCGCGAAGAAACCATGGATGCGCTTGTTCAGCAAATCCCGTTGGAATTGTGGGCGGTGGCATTAAAAGGCTCCGAGATTACCTTGCAGCAAACTATCAAACGTTCAATGCCACAACGCATGGCGAAAGCATTGGAAGACGATATGGAGCTGCGCGGTGCTGTGGTATTGAGCCGAGTACAGCGCGCTCGCCAAGATATTATGCAGCTGGTTCGTGAGCTTGATGAAGCGGGCGAAATCCAATTGCTGCTTTATGAAGAGCAGACGGTGGAGTAAGGCAATGGCAGAAAGAGCAACCAACACCATGCGCTTGCCACCGAGTGGCTACCGTTTACATCGTTTTCCACCGCTAGCCCAGCCAGTGAATATTGAAGATGATTTCGCGCTAGACAACCAAGGTTGGCAAGATACCCAAGCGGATATCCAACAGCAGCTTGAAGCAGGCTTCCAACAAGGTTTGCAGCAAGGCCATGATGAAGGGTTACGTCAGGGGCTCGACCAAGGAAAACAACAAGGATTGCTTGAAGGGCAGAAAGAAGGCTTCCAGAAGGGATTCATCTCTGGTGAGCAATCTGGTAAGCAAAGTTTTGTTGAAGCGGCGAAGCCCGTCAATGAGCTGTTTCAAGCCTTATCTCGTTGGCAAAATGACAAAGAGCAGCAGCAGCGTCATATGATTTGTGAGCTGGTGCAGAAGGTGGCGCAGCAAGTAATTCGCGCGGAGCTTACCTTGATGCCGCAACAGATTCTGGCTCTTGTTGATGAAACCTTGTCAGCCATGCCGGGTAAAGCGGAGAGCGTGATCGTTCATCTTAATCCTCAGGATTTGGAGCGCATTACACAAATCAATGCTGACCTACCAACGGCTTGGAAGTTAGTGGCAAATGCGGAGCTACCGGTCGGTGGGTGCCAACTTGTGACAGAAGACGCAGAAGCAGACGCAAGCTGCGATTCACGCCTGCAAGCCTGCATGGATAACGTAAAACAGCATTTGCTCGATGAAGTCTCGATGCCACAAGTAGAGACTGAGCATGAGTAATACATTGAGCCATGAACTGCTAAACGAGAGATTGAGTGATGCGTTGGCGTCGCTCGATTCGATTCCTGTTGCGCGAGTGACGGGACGTTTGATTAAAGTGAACGGCTTAATGCTGCAAGCCGTCGGGTGCCGATTCAAACTTGAACAGCGTTGCTTAGTGGAAACGGCAGAAGGCGACATGATCGAGGCACAAGTGGTTGGCTTTGATCATACTGTGGCCTACTTAATGCCAATTCGTCGCTTAGGTGGCTTGTTCGCTGGCGCCAAGGTGATTCCCCTTGATGGCGACAGTACGGTTCAACTCAGTTCACAATGGCTAGGGCGTGTAGTGAATGGGCTTGGCGAACCTTTTGATGACGGTACGCCGCTTAAGGGGGGAGATCGTGTTTCACTTGAACCTAAACCGATCAACCCACTTAAGCGTCGTCCTGTTGATACGCCTTTAGACGTTGGCGTCCGCGCGATCAATGGTTTGCTCACCGTGGGCAAGGGACAACGCATCGGCTTAATGGCCGGTAGTGGCGTCGGTAAAAGTGTCCTAATGGGTATGATCACTCAGAACACCGAGGCCGATGTGATTGTGGTGGGCTTGATTGGCGAACGTGGTCGAGAGGTTCGTGAGTTTGTTGAGCGAAACCTCACTCCAGAGGCGCGTAAGAAAGCCATTATTGTTGCTGCGCCAGCCGACGAATCTCCGCTCATGCGACTGCGTGCGACACTACTTTGTCACCGTGTGGCGGAGTATTTTCGCGACCAAGGTAAAGACGTCTTACTGCTGATGGACTCATTGACGCGTTACGCCATGGCACAACGTGAAATTGCCCTTTCCTTAGGTGAACCACCTGCATCACGTGGTTATCCGCCTTCGGTATTCAGCGTATTACCTCAGCTTCTTGAGCGAGCAGGTAACAGCGAAAACCCCCACGGCAGTTTAACTGCGATCTATACCGTTCTCGCCGAGGGGGATGATCAACAAGATCCAGTGGTGGATTCGGCGCGTGCAATTCTAGATGGACACGTGGTGTTGTCTCGTCAACTGGCTGAGCAAGGCCATTATCCAGCGATTGATATCAACGCCTCCATCAGTCGTTGTATGAACGCTTGTACCCATGAAGCGCACAGTACGATTGCGAATAACTTCCGTCAGCTTTATTCCAACTATCTGCAAGTGAAAGAGTTATTGCCTCTTGGTGGTTACCAACCAGGGCAAGATCCTGAACTGGATCAGTCGGTTTCTATGTATCCGCATTTACGTGCTTATTTACAACAGTCAGCCAATGAAGCGGTAGACTATCCAACCAGTTTGACGGCGTTAGCGCAGATGTTTCAAAGCGAGCAGTAATCGCTGCTTGATAAGCGGATTAAGGAATTAGATGGAATCGAAACTTAAGGCGGTGGGCAAGCTGCAATTGATGGAAGAGAAGCAGCGAGACAAAGTTGGGCAGCAACTTGATGTCATGCGCCAGCGTCACTCCCACCTTTCAATGCAGCTAGCGCAACTTTCTGCCTTGAAGAACCACGCCGGACAATCCGCTTTAACCACGCCTGTGCTGAATAGTGCTGCGCTGATGAATCTTAATCGAGTTGACCAAATGCTACAAAAGATGTTGCGCCACCACGAACACGAACAAGCGGTGATGCAGGCAGAATGTGCGTCGGTGCAAAAACATCTCGAATACAAACATGCCCGAGTTCAAGGCTTGGAGAAGGTGTTGGAACGTTGGCGCACTAAGCAAAACTACGAAAAAGCCAAGAAAGAACAAAAGCTGATTGAAGATATCATCAACTCTCGCTTAAAGCGCAAAGCCTTATAGCATCTCCAACTCTGGCTGTTGAGCTTTGTGTGAAGCCTTAAATAGCTCGTCTAAATACTCGCTCAAAGGCATCGGTTTCGCGACCCCATAACCTTGCGCAAAGTCGATGCCTAAACCTCTTAATATCGCAATGTGTGCGGTGCTCTCGACAAACTCTGCCACTGTTTCTAAATGCATTTCTTTTGCGACCGTTGCGATAGAGCTGACGATCAAACGGTCGGTCTCATTCTGCGTAATCTCACGAACAAACGCTCCTTCAATTTTAAGAATATCCAGTGGCAATCTGCGCAAGTACGCGAAGCTAGCGTAGCCTGTTCCAAAGTCATCTATCGCGATTTTGCAGCCCTGATTTCGCAAGTAATTCAAGGTTGCAATGGCTTGCTGTTCATTGATCAGGGCGGACGATTCAGTTATCTCAAAGCAAATCTTATTTAAGGGGATAGAGAAGCTTTGGGCGCTTTCAATAATGCGCGCTGCAAGGTTTTCGGCACTGAGTGTTTTGGCGGTTAAGTTGATCGCACAGTGGCCAATCTCATCCCAATTCTTAACCTTATCACTCAGCATTCGGAAGGTATTGAGAATAACCCAATGGTCGAGTTTGAGCTCCAATCCAAACTGATTAATCAATGGGAAAAATGCCGAAGGTGGTAGAACTTGACCATCACGCTCTTTTAGGCGAAGAAGTACTTCAAAGCTGTGTTTAGATGGCTCAGATTCAGAAAGCTTCATGTATGGTTGGCAGAACAACTCAAACTGCTCGCTCTTAAATACCTGTTGAATGTGATTGAGTTTGTCCACGCGGTCCATTTCAAAAGATTGAATGTTGACCCAATGGATGCTGCTGTCATTCTGTGGTGGCTGATCGCACAGAATCGACACCACTTTCTCAATGTCTTGGTCTTGGCTAACGAGCGTGCAGAAGATGGTCGGCGACACCAATGCGACGGATGTGCCTCGCCAGTAGAATTGGAAGCTCTCTAAGTACTCGGCGACTTCGTTAAGGTCATCCTCTGCAGTATCTGAGTAATGGGTAAAGCTCAACAGCCCTGTAGAGAAAGGCGGGCGATAGCAGCGATTGATGCTGTTGTTTCGTGAGTACAAAAACTCACTGAGTTGCATGATGAGCTGAGATTTTCCTTCATGCCCTAAATCGGTCAACATCGATAGCGTTGGCGTTAAGTCAAGGTAGATCAACAAGGAACGAGATTGATGACTGATGTCCTCTTTCAACTGAGCGATGTTTGAAAGCCCTGAATATGGGTCGATACGTTCTGAGCGGATTTGTCTTTGTGTCATCTCAAACAGTTTCACTGAGTAGCCGCCAAGTAGGTAAGCTAACGTAGTGAGCACGGTAATGATGATCAGTAAGCCGTAGAACTGTTTGTCTCCAATCAGTCCTTCATTGAAGTGACGAATACCGTCATTAAGGATCAACAAAATAAACGGCGAGCCGACAAAGAGCGGGCGAATCAAGCCGTGTTTTGCTAAACCAACCACGACAAGCAAGACGGCGAAGAAGCTCAGTGAATTGAGCATAAATGAAGAAGAAGAGAGTGCAGCAGCAAAGAAAATCGCAATGCAACTTACCAACCAAGTTATGTAGCTTTGACAACGGTTGTTAGAGACCCTTAAACGTTTATCCAGTGCGAGATAGGACTGGGTATCGGTGTCGGTCAACAAGCTGACCACCACGTACAAGATTGGCGTGACCAGCAATTGAGTTAAGTAGTTACCTAACGTGGCATAAAACAGAAAATCGGCACTCAAGAACTGGCCATCAACGAAGGTGTTAACCAACATCATCTTGATGGTATTAACGAACGGAAACAAACAACCAATAATGATGAAAAACAGGCTTATCCGTCGTGCAGCAGGTTGATGAAGTGAGCGACTGTTGAGGTAGTGAAATAAGCTTGAAAACGCAAAAGGCAGTATGGGAACCGTGAGGGAATAGAGCAAGGCGTGCTCAACGCTTCGACCCGTAAAGAAGTAATAGGCCATCAAGCTCAATACAATCGCAGGTAAAGCTCGCCATTGGTAACGTAAAAAACTCACCACCATTACTGAGCTGACTACCGATATAAGCTGGAATGCATCTTTTTCAATGACGAACATTTGCGACAGTGCAAATCCGGCAAATACGGACAGGGTGACGCCAAGAGTCAGAAACAGCATCGCTTTGATTCGGCGAGCCGATGCAGCTTTATTCATGAGTTTGATCTGAAAATGGTTGGATAGCCGATAATAACAGTATTATCGGCTTGAGATGAACTGGAAAATTACGTGGCTTAGAGTTTTTATTCTAAAAATTGTAACTAAGGATAAAGTTACGTGCTACAAAGACTTACGTCGTCTTGTCCAAGCCAGTAGGCCTCCTAAAGCGACCCAACCAAATCCGATAGAACCCCCATCACTGCCGTTATCACCGAAGTCATTACTTGTGGTGTCTTCTGGGTCAAAACCTGAATCTCCTTCACTGTGATAATCTTCGGTCGTGGCTAATGCGGCATCGTAAGTAGTCTTTGTGCCAGCGCTGGTTTGTGCCTCAATCCAAGGGGTGTAATTCAATACTTCAGTAAATACGCTAGGAATGGCAGGAGATTCGCAAACTGATGAGCCGTAACTAACGATGCCGATTTGTTGATAATTACCGCTACCATCTTGATACGTTAACGGGCCGCCGGAATCACCACTACATATTCCCGTGTAAGCTCGGTTTGGGAAGCCGTTGGCACACAAACTTTCTTGAGAGTTAAAGCCTGAAACCAGTGAAGAGCATTGTGAATCTGTGAGAGGTTGGATTTCTGCCCAGCGCAGGTAATTCGGCCCTGTCGCATCGTTGGTCGAGGTTTGACCAAGCCCAAAGATTTGGAACACTGACCGATTACTGTAGTCGCCAAAGTCCTGTGGCAAAGTGATGGATTGGACGTTGTCTGTGATAGGTCGGGTTAGTTCCAATATCGCGATGTCATTGATCCACAAGTCACTTGCGTTGTAATCGGGATGAATCGTGATAGAGCGTACGTCTTTGAACTCTTCGACAAACACATCATCCATGGTTGGGTTTTTGACTAACACGCGAAGATCATTGATTGTCCACCCGTCGGTGAATACGTCCGATTCTACACAGTGTGCAGCCGTCATGATGTACCTGTCATTGACGATCGTACCGCCACAGATGTTGGCAAATTGACTTGAGCCAGTGCGGTGCAGTATCAGGCGTGCAAAGAAGGGGAGTTGATTCGCAGACGCTTGTTGCCCGCCAATAATAAACGTTTTTAAATCAGGGTCGTTGCCGCTACTGGCGGTTTCTGCAGTTCCAGACAGTGGCACCATGAGTAAAACGCCACTCATTAAGACATGATACAACCTCATAAAGCCATCCTTGGGTTTTCAAAGTACTCTTCTTACTTTATACCAATTCCGGCATTAATCTATTCACTTAAGAAACGAATAATTTTAATAAAGCCTATAGGTTACTCAAAGGGTTGTATATTGCTCTGACCAAACTCTTGTCGCAGCCAAGAGCGTAACAAGTGAAACGCCTCATGTTTGAGTTTGTGCGGCGGACAGACAAAGTAAAACTGCTGATAAGGATTGATGATTGGCTGGCCTAATTCTACGAGTTGGCCGTATTTGATGTCATCTTTTACAAATAGACGGTGCGTTACCAACAAGCCTAGTCGTCGGGTTGTTGCTTGCACGGCCTGAATCGACATATCAAAGGTCACCGGCTTTTTCCCTTTTGGACGTTCTATGCCGGTTTCTTCTTGCCAAACTTGCCAGTCGTGTTTTCGGCGATCATTGGTAACTTCGATAATGGGGTAGGTGTTCAGAAGTTCTGGAATGTCATATAGGGCAGAGTGTTCGAGTAGTTCAGGGCTGCACACCAAGACCAACTCATCTTCACTCAACTTCTCACAATAGTAGTCTTGCCATTCAAGAGGGCTACCGTGCACTAAGGCTGCATCAATGCCTTCTTGTTCCAAACTGAATTGACCAATGAGATTAGATAAGCGGATATCTAGTTGCGGGGCGAACTCTTGCAGACTCGACATTCGAGGTATCCACCAATGCAGGGCCAGCGAGTTGACCATATTAAAGGTAATGCGCTTGGAATTTTGGTCATGAATCAGCGCTTCTGTGGCATCGACAATCTGCTCAAGTGCCGGTGCGACTTTACGATAGTATTTTTTCCCTTCGTTATTGAGACGAACTTGGCGACCAACCCGATCAAACAGAGGCTTGTTCACTTGGCTTTCTAGGGATTTGATGGCTTGGCTAACCGCAGAGTGGCTTACAGAGAGCAGTTGAGCCGCTTCTGTCATGCTGCCAGTCTCTGCTACCGCAACAAAGGCATAGATCGACTTCAGTGGGACTAATTTGCGCATAGTGTCTTCACTCCAATTACCTTTGTAGTTAGCGGTAAGCTGATTCTTAATCTGTAAGTTTTTCTTACATTAGCGTTTAAAATAACTCGCTATTTCTGATGAACGCCTTTGCTTAAAATACTCCATGAATTAAGGAGTATCCAATGAAAGTCGAAAATAAACCCGTCATCTTTATGCTGATGTCTACATTAAGCTTATCTGTTACTGGACTGCTAGCGAAGCAGCTTAGTGATGATCTTTCGGTGACCCTATTCAGTTTCTTGCGCTTTTTCACTCCGGCTTTGATTTTATTGGTCATGCTGCGCTTCAAAAACCTGACTCTCCCTACTGGCAAGACTTTTAAACCCATTTTACTTCGTGCCTTTTGTATTGGTATGTGTCAGTTGTGCTTTATCGCTTCTTTGCAAACGCTCACCCTAGTCGAAGGTGTGGTGTTGTTTGCGACAGGGCCTTTGTTTATGCCTATCGTAGAAAAACTCTTTATGCGTGGACAAATTAGAATGTCGACCATAGTGGCATTGGTTA
Organism: Vibrio sp. B172a; assembly: GCF_030248355.1. Taxonomy (NCBI): domain Bacteria; kingdom Pseudomonadati; phylum Pseudomonadota; class Gammaproteobacteria; order Vibrionales; family Vibrionaceae; genus Vibrio; species Vibrio sp. B172a. The sequence continues at coordinate 195,738 of NZ_JAHGAC010000002.1, forward strand.
TGGCATTCACTGGTGTGATTCTGTTGGCTGGCGCAGATGGTGAATTTACATGGCGAGTCGACCTGTTATTGGGCTTGGCTGGTGGCTTGTTTAACTCAGGCTCGCAGCTGACACTCTATAAAGCCAGTAAAAGTGACCTGTCGCCATTAGAAATCAACTTCTGGACATTCGGTTGTGCTGCTTTACTGATATTGCCACTGATGCTTTTCAACGATACAAGTGTGTTATTGCACTCGCTTTCACTCCACGGGTTTGAAACACCGAATACATTGCTTGTCTTTTTGATGTCTCTTTTGATCATCAATACACAGGTATTTCGTTCGAAAGCGTATCAATTGGCCAGCAGTGGCTCTCAACTTGCACCGCTGATTTTCACCAATCTACTGTTTACCGCAGTATGGCAATGGATGTTTTTCGATGACCAAATGAGCCACAGACAAATATTCGGAATAAGCCTTATTGTGCTAGCTACGATATTAAACACATGTTGGGTTCGGTTCTCTGTATTTTTAGATAATAGAAAGCATCGTAATGAACGATATGATTTTAAAACAATAGGAAAAAATCAATAGAGTTTAATGCTCAGGTTAAATTCCCCTCATCTTATAAAGATTGTATATCAATTGATATGTTTAATTATTAGCACGAGCGTATGACTATTGATGCAGTTGCTAACTAATTGACTTTATAAATTAGTGTAAGATCTATGTATGAAATTGATCTGTTTGAACGGATGGTTTCAGTATAGTCACTAGTATTATTTTTATTAATATCTACTGGTTTCTTGACTAAATAATTATAAAGATAGAGTGGTAGAATGTATGGAATATAACTTTGAGCGAGACTTGGCACATTGGTTAGAAGCAAAGGAAATCTCAAGGAAGGAACTCATCGCTATTTTACAACAAGCATATTATGAGGAGTTTGGGGGATTAGATTCGATAACGCTGAGTCGCTGGTTAACCGGTAAGGTGGTACCCCCGTTATACAAACAATTTCTTATTGCTAAATGTCTTGACTATGATTTGAGAGAGATCATCTTAAATATTAATGTCGACGAATTGAAGAGTCCTTCGAGATATACCACCATATTAACTAACTTGGTTAAGGCTTTTGATTTTTCTTTAACGGCACTATCGTACAAAAGCGTACCTGAAAAAGTAACTAGTGAGATAAGATCTCATACTTACTATGACCATATTGAATTATTTGATGAATTCTATGGAAACCTATCTGCTATAAGTGGTTTTTTATCAGAACTTTATTCCCTTAAATCAGAGGTTAAATATAAGTGTATTTTACTTAAAAATGGAGAGGGCGAAGTTATTGGGCATTGGGCTGGTATTTTGAATCTTGAAAAAATAGATAACTTGCCTTCCTTTATTCCTATCCCTGAAGATGAAGTTAAGCGTAGTTGCCTAGTTAAGTTAGGGCATGCAATGAATTCTAATCATTTTTTTGAACTCGTTGTTCAGGCTATTTGCTATTACTTGCTTAACCATTTCAAAAGTAAAGATTATGTTTATATTTTTATTGCAGGATATCCAGTGCTTGAATTTGCAAGAAAAGTTTTTAATGCAAAAGAAGTAAAATATTACCCTCCTGTAAATGGATCTCAAAAAATGGGGCTTTATCTTGTAAAAATAAATATTATAAAAGCAATTTCAAACCCTATATTAATTCCAAAAATAAAGAAAAAGCTCAAATGTCTACAATCTTGTGATTTTGTTGATTGTAACTTGTGCAATCTTAGGGATTTCCGACAGTAGTATTTCTCTTACAAATTTACAAAAACAGTGGAATATAAAAAACCTTGTAGTCCCCAGAAAGTAACGTCATTTTTCATTATTTGCTTACGTGCTGCTTTAGTTTCGACGCGCTCAATTATTAATTTTGTGCGCGTTTTTTTACTTAGCTCAATCACCTTACTGTAATGGTCTGCTTCAGTTGAGTGCTCTACTTTGAGAAACTGATAAAAGCCAGATAAAAGTTCTTTTTCCCGAAAATCAGAATCTAAGTCGTAGTCGTCAGCTGCTAACATAACCTTCTGTTTTTGTAGAAACTCAAATCCTTTTCTTATCTCAGAACAACTTTTACATGAATCTCTTTCTGTAATTTCTACAACTAAGTTAGCTTTTAGCTCCTCTAAGCTTTTCTTGAGAATGACGATATCGCACAGCAGATATTTGTCACAAAGATTACTGCGCTCTAGGTTAATGAACAGATGTTTTCCTTTAAAATCATCAGAATAGCGATTGATGTAGCGATCTAGCCTTGCAACTAACGCACGACTCATATGAGGATATTTGATCTCCGTAGAGTATACCTCTTCCGCTGCTTGCTTAGATAGAGTTCTGGGATCAATTAGCACTTCGAAACCCAAGTTATTACCTTTAATATCAACGATTTCTTGTAATTTATAATTGATATCGATAAGACTTATACCGTTGCTTTTGTTTAAGTAATCTTCAATTAGAAAACACATGTTTTATTTTTCCATTTTCTTGAACATGATAGTGAGGAACTCCATCTCTTCATCAGAGATAAGAGGCTCCTCATCAACCAGTTCTTTCCTTCTAAACTCGATAAAGCCTTTAATTTCCCGCAACTGCTCCGGTTTCATTTCAGTTATACGTTGTTTTATGTATTGAAATTCGCCGTTTTCTAAGCCATTCATGTGCTGCCTGTTGTTAGTGTTTCTCTACATTTATATTCCAATCACTTTGGAAACAGTTTAATTAAAAGGCCTAATTATTGAGTTGGCAGTGATGTTTTAAAATCAAACAGACTGCTAAGTCTCGTTGACTTACCTGCTTCTTTTATTTGCACCATTGATGTCGGGCTTCGCAATTCTCCTTTGGTTGCCATTGAATTGTTTGATTTTTAATCAGAATGAACTAGCGTCAAGAAAGGAGCAGGGAGAGAAAATATGCTGACTTTAAACTATCACGTCGAGATTGCCGCGACGCCTCAACGCGTATGGAGCGTGTTGACTGATGTCGAACTATACAAGCGATGGGCGCAAGCCTTTTCACCTCAGTCTCAATTTGATGGTGCATGGGAAGAGGGAAGTGACATTACTTTCTTTGATCCAGATATGGGCGGGACAAGGGCGATCATCGATACGGTGCTGCCGCTGCAAAAACTTGAGTTTCATCATGTTGCCATTTTTAACCCGGATAATCGGCAGCAGTTGGATGGGGATTTGGCATCTAAGTGGATCGGATCGCGGGAGATCTATCAGATCGAGACGATAGAAGATCGCTTGTTGCTGAGTATCACCATTCATACTCACAGTGATTTTGTGTCGATGTTCAATCATGGTTGGGAAAAGGCACTGCCGTTGATCAAGCTCATCAGCGAAGAGTAAGGTTAGATTGCGGGTCAATTTGGGCTGACGACAGGTTGCTTGTGGGTATACAATAGCCGCCAATTTGCGCACCAAGAGAGTTGATGATGGAATTTAAGGTTGATACCCACACGCATACGTACGCCAGCGGTCACGCATACAGTACGTTGATTGAAAACGCGAAATCGGCAAAAGAGAACGGGCTGGATATGTTCTGTACGACCGACCACGCTGAATCAATGCCGGGTGCGCCTCATTACTGGTTCTTTTCTAACCAGAAAATTCTGCCGCGCTTTCTTGAAGGCGTTGCCATTATTCGCGGCGTTGAATCTAACATCATGAACACCAAGGGTGAGATCGATATTCCAGATAGCGTTGACCGTAATTTGGATTGGGTGATTGCTAGCTTTCATGAGCCAGTGTTCCGCCCAGCAGATAGTGCTACGCACACTGAAGCGCTGTTGAACATCATCAAAAACGGTCGTGTTGACGCGCTAGGCCATTTGGGTAACCCCAACTTTGACTTCGATTTTGAAGCTGTACTGAAGTGCGCTAAAGAGCACAATGTCGCGATTGAAATCAATAACACCACATTGAAAGGCAACAGCCGTGTCGGTAGCGTAGACCGTTGCCATGAGATTGCCCAAATCGGTAAAGAGCTCGGTGTCTTCTTCACCACAGGCAGTGATGCGCACTTCTGCCACGATGTGGGTAACCTGAGCTTGGTGGGTGAGTTAATGGATAGAGTTGGCATTGATAGCAGCAAGGTTATTACTCACTCAGCACAACAATTCTTGGCCTTCTTAGAGCTGCGTGGTCGTATGCCAATTGCAGAGTATGACGAGATTCGCAACGCATAAACTTGATTACATTTTTGGTTATGCAAGTGTTAATGGATTGCTTTACACTGCTCGCATTAAAAAGCCGACTCAGAATTCGGCATTCAATGGAGAAGTGAAGATGTTACGTCCTTTAGTGTTGTGGTGTGTAATTGCGTTAGGCTCAACGTACGCAATGGCAGAAGCCGTCGACTTAAAACAAAACATGAAGCAGATGAAGATGGAATTCAAACAGGCGGCAGAAGCGTCTGATGTTGAAACTATGAAATCTGCGATTGATAGCTTGCAAGCGATCGTTGAACAATCTAAGCGTGGTAATTACCCACCAGAGAAGTTCGATATCTACCTAGAAGGCTTTAACAAGCTGACGGTAACGCTAAATAAGATTGAAGCGGATCTTGATGCAGGCAAGCTAGAAGAAGCGAAAGACCAACTGCGTGAAATCGATAGCCTTCGTGAAGAGTACCACGACAAACGCAACCCAAGTATCTGGAGCAAACTGTTTAGCTAACCGTTTATCCAACTTGAAGAAATGACCATCAGCCTGCCACTTCGGCGGGCTTTTTTGTGCCTGTCAATCGAGGTATTCAAGAAAACCTGTGAGGTAGCAGCCACTTATTGATCCTGTTTTTGAGCTACCACTCAGAATTGGTTACGCTGTGTGAAATTTGTTAAGTCACCGTTATGCGTAGATTAATTCCTTTTTACCGCTCGATGTTATTTGCTAGTGCTCTCAGTTGGGTGCTAGTGACGCTGATGCCTGTTATCAATGCTCATGGTAACAGCATGGGCGTGTGGGCGACGTTATGTACGCTTAACGGTTTTGAGTTGGTTCAAATAGAAGAGGGCGACAATTCTGTCAGCCACAAAGGTAAGCCTTGTCCTTTTAGCCACTTCTCGACTTTTCATCACGATACACTTCCAACGACACCAATACTCTCAAGACTGAGCTTGGTGATTTCTGACAGCTACGCTTATTTGGCTCTAAGTGTGCGATTTGAAACACCAGTTCCTCGAGCGCCGCCAGTTTCCCTTTTCTCATAACAAAAACCATAACAAGTAAAGTCACATAGCACTGCCACTTCGAGCAGTGGTACTCCCAAATCTAAGTCAAATAGCGCCGCATACGAATGCGTATGTGCAGGATGCGTTTGGCTGAATTTGGGTGTTCAACAATGAAAAAGGAAAATACACATGTTGAGAAACTCGGCAAAGCCTCAACTCAAGGAAGCCTCACGCGCAAAATCCATCTACTTTATGACGTGGCGATGGCACTTCTACGCAGGTTTGTTCGTCATTCCATTTATGCTCATGCTTTCCCTCACAGGGTTGGTAATGTTGTTTGATGACGAGATCGAACTGGCTCGATATGAAGCGACATTACAAGTTTCACCACAAGAGCAAATGGTTCCCGTCTCTGCACAATTGGAAACCGTAAAGCAGGCGTATCCCGATTTTAATGTCACTCAATTTGTACCTGCTAAAACGGCCGATATGGCCAACCGATTCTCGATTCAAAACCAAGAAGGCAGCTCGCTGATTGTTGCAGTAAATCCTTATACAGGAGACATACAGGGCACCATTAATCGTGGTGATAGCATCTATGAACTGATGAACAGCATCCACGGTACGTTGCTCATCGGAGACTTAGGCGACCGTTTGATTGAAATCGCCGCAAGTTTGGGGATTTTGCTGTTGGTGTCTGGTTTGTACCTTTGGTTACCTAGAGACAACGCCAGCCGCGCCGGCTTTTTGAAAATTCGCCTTAACAATGGCCCTCGAATTTTGATGCGTGACCTGCATGCGAATTTAGGTGGCGTGCTGTCGATTGTACTGTTGTTCTTTTTGATTTCAGGTTTGTCGTGGGCAGGGATCTGGGGAGCGAAAATGGTACAAGCTTGGAATACCTTCCCAACCTATTACACATGGGGTGAGAAACCAGAGTCGACACTGACACACAAAGACCTGAATCATGGTGCATCAGAAGAGATGCCATGGAACTTAGAGCTTGCTGCTGTGCCTGAATCGAAAGACAAACCCGCTCATGATCATGCCAATATGAAGGAAGATATGGCATACGCAGGCAACCATGATGCGCTCTCTATTGATGATATCATCCTCAAGGCTGAAATGATGGGCTTCACTGGCTATAAGCTGTTTTTGCCACGCTCTGAGACGGGCGTTTACACCGTTGCAGCTAACTCCATGGGTGGCGATATCTCCGACCCAAGACAAGATCGCACCAGCCACTTTGACCAATATTCCGGTCGCTTGTTGGTGGACGTCACGTGGCAAGATTACAGTTTGTTTGCCAAGTTCATGGCGGCAGGTGTGTCATTGCATCAAGGCGATGTCAGTGTGTTTAACAAAGTGCTCAACGTGGTGTTCTGTTTGGCGTTCATCTTAATCTCAATCACAGGTGTGGTGATGTGGTGGATTCGTAGACCAAGTCGCAGTGCTGCATTGGGTGCGCCACCTAAGTTTCAGCAAGACGGTATTTGGAAGCTTGGCTTAGTAACGTTGGTAGTATTGTGTCTGGCGTTCCCGATGGGCGGTTTGGCGATTGTTACGGTTCTCACTCTGGATTGGCTGTTGTTCAACCGCGTCGAGAAACTGAAAACGGCGTTGAATTAGTAAAGACAAAGAATGGAATAGTAAAAGAGCCAGCGAAGTGCTGGCTCTTTTTATTTCTGGTAAATCTCCAGTGGCAAGCCATCTGGATCTTGGAAGAAGGTAAAGGCTTTACCTGTGAATTCGTCAATACGAATTGGCTCAACTTCAACGTCATTCGATTCTAGGTAGGCTTTCACTTGTTCAACATCATCAACCAAAAATGCGAGATGCCTTAACCCTTGTGCTTCAGGAAAGCTCGGTCTCTCTGGTGCGCCCGGAAAGCTAAACAGTTCCACTTGGCCGCCGTCAGGTAAAGCGAGGTCAAGCTTGTATGAGTCTCTGGCTTCACGATAGTTTTCAGCAATGACTTTCAATCCCAACACTTCAGTGTAAAAGTGTCTTGACCTTGGGTAATCGCTGCAAATGATCGCGACGTGATGAATAGCATTAAACATGGTTAGCCTGTTCAAGCATGGTTAGTGTCCTCGGAGACTAAATGCTCCTTAACGAAGTCGATAAACACGCGCAGACGAGCAGGCATGTATTTGGTTTGCGCATACTGCATCGCGATAGCGCCGTGGTAGTTACTCTTGATCATCCAATCCGGCAATACTTCCACCACTTCCCCTTGCTCTAATGCGTCTTTGATCACGAAGTCATGGAAGATCCCAATTCCCAAGCCAGACTTAACCCCATTCAAGCGCATTTGAGAATGGTTGACAGCGTAGCGTCCACTTACGGCAATGGAGTGGAAAGCTTCCTCTTTAAAGAATGACCAGATGTTGTCTTTGTCGTTCTCGGCAAGGTAAATGCAGTCGTGCTGCTCAAGCTCAGTGGGATGCTCAGGCATACCGTGTTTGGTGAGGTAATCTGGAGAGGCACATAAAACAAGATTGGTCTTGCTGATCTCCTTGAGTACCAGGTTCTCATCGGGTTTGTCGGTGAGCTTGAATGCGACATCAATTCCTTGGCGGAACAGATCAATCTCACCATCTGCTGCACGCAGCTTAAGCTGAATATTTGGATAACGTTCTAGGAATGGCAACACAAACGGTTGAAGCACCGAATTAAGAAATGCTTCAGGGGCTGCTACTGTGAGTGCGCCTGTTGGCTCGGCATGATCTTCTGCAGATAACTCAACGGCTTGCTGCGCGGCATTCACCATTGCGATGCTTTGGTCGTAAACCTTTTGCCCTGCTTGAGTGATGATCAACTTACGAGTTGTGCGCTCAAACAGTTTGACCGAGAGGGCTTGTTCCAACCGTGTGATCAACTTACTTAAAGCCGATGGCGTCACGCCGAGTTGTTTGGCTGCAGCGGTAAAACTGCCTTCGTTTACCACTAGGATAAACGAAGCAAGATCAGGAAGTAGGGCAATGAGTTTTGGATTAACCATAATTGTTCAGTTCTGCGCAGCGGAATAACGATATTGTCTGGTACGGTTTCACGAGGTTCAAGTGTCACCGTCTCGCTTTAACGATATTTTGCCAAAAATGCATTGAGTGCAGGCAAGCCAGATTCACCAGTATGGTATTGTTGCCAACAGTGATAAATGGCCGTTTCGTGGTCTGCAATCAACTCGATAGCTTCTCGTTCAGCGATTGAATACTGCTGTGAAGCTTTCACTTCTTTATGCCACTCTCGATACTTGACCTCATAAGGTTCTACCCATTTCAGAAGAGTCGCCACCAACTCTTGCCATGGTAAACCAATCCATTTGGTTGCATCTTCCAAGCCTTTATCCAACATCTCTTGGTGTCGACTTTCGATATCCATACCATTTGTCAGCAGTACAGGTTTGAGCTTTTCTGCGGTGAGCTCTTCCACTTCAATCAAGGTTTTCCACAGCGTTTGTTGTTCACTTTGGGTGTAATGGCTCAAGTAGTGGTTGAAAAAAGCGATGCCGTAGATTTCGCCATAGTAGGCAGACAGAACGTTATGAATCATGGTGAGAATCGTGATTTAAACAGGGAATACCGCATTGTAGGAGGGGAAAGCGCGAAGTGTAAATACCTGATTAAGAGTAAAAAAGTGCTGCTGACAGAATTCGAACAGAACTTGTGAGAATTTTATGAGAATTCGATGAAGTTGCTGATAGATTTGCTCGTCATTCTTAGAGGCAAGAACGCAAAACGTTCGAAACGTAATGCTTAACCTACTCAAGTCACGAACAAAGAAGTAAAGCCGTACACATGGGCTTGGGTAGTTCAACCCTCATTAAAGGATGGAATCACAATGAAAAAACGTACCCAACTCGGACTCGTCATGACTTCAGTCGCTATGGCACTAGGCTCTGCATCAGTGAATGCGGCGGAATTGGAAATCACCGTGACAAACGCAACCAAAGGCATCTACTTTACGCCTCTTATTGTTGCCGCACATGGCTCTGATCTTCAAATGTTCAGAACGGGTCAAGCAGCAACGCCAGAACTAGAAGCAATGGCAGAAGGCGGTGATATCTCTGGGCTTGCTAGTGTGATTGGTAACGCTGGTGGTGCGGTGGTTGAGAATCCTGCTGGTGGCATTTTGAATCCGGGTGTTGCAACCACCTTCACCTTAGACAGTGGCGACCACGGATATCTTTCTCTGAGCGCGATGTTGCTGCCAACCAATGACGGTTTTGTCGGTCTGGATAGCTGGAAGATTCCAACTGAAGCGGGTACGTACCGAGCAACGCTAAGAAGTTACGATGCAGGTACAGAAGCGAACGATGAACTTGCGTCTAGCATGCCAAACCCACCTTTCATTACCTTTGGTACTGGCGGCACAGGCGTTGAAGCAACGGTAACTAACGACAAAGTTCACGTGCATCCGGGTAACCTTGGTGATAGCGACCCAACTGGCGGCATCAGTGACCTAGACAGCAGCAGCCATCGTTGGTTAAACCCAGTCGCAACCATCACAATCGTTGTGAAGTAAGGGGGGATGTATGAAATACAGAATCTTACTAGTAGCAGCTTCAGTCGGCTTGCTCGCCGGTTGTCCAAGCGATGATGATAATGATGTAGTGAAATCGTACCGCTACACCGTCAACGTTTCGAACTTGACTGCGAATCAACCTATGTCTCCGCTTGCGGTACTCACTCACAATGGTGACTACCAACTGTTTGAAATTGGACAAGCGGCATCCGTTGAACTTGAGCACCTTGCCGAAGGCGGGAGTAATGCTGAGCTGATTGAGTTGATGAACAGCAATGACAGTGTTTACCAAGGTATTTCGGGTAATGGATTGGTGTTGCCGGGTGCATCGGACGAAGTCACCATCACGGTTGACCCTAGTCGTTACGGTTACTTGTCTGTGGCGTCTATGTTTGTGAATACCAATGATGCCTTTGTTGGCGAAACGGGGTTATCGCTCAAATCGCTCGCTGTGGGTGAAAGCTACGAAATGAGCATGAACGTTTGGGATTCTGGCACGGAACTGAATGATGAACTTGCTGCAACTATTCCGGGCCCTGCGGGGGGCGGTGAGGGCTTCAATGCCGCTCGTAATGACAGCAATGACGTTGTTGCTTTCCATTCGGGCGTTGTTAGCCAAGATGACGGATTAGCAAACTCAGCACTCTCTGCGAACCATCGTTTCTTGAACCCAGGTGCGAAAGTCACCATCACTCGAGTCGAGTAACACAGGCTCCGATGACGTCTCCTTTCCAAAGCGCTTGTAGCCGAGCGCTTTATCCCTCATGGCGTCATCGGAACCTTTTTTGAAAGAATTTCTAATTTGTTCCGGTCATGTGCAAAGTGAGGATACTCGAAGGCAAGGAAAGGACCATGGAACAACAGGCAATCAATTTAGTCGCGAACATCTTGTTGGTGGAAGATGACGATGATTTGGCAGAACTGGTTCAGATGCATCTCAAGTTTCAAGGACACCAAGTGTCGCGAGCCACAAATGTCGCCGATGCTAAAGCGCAATATCAGCAACAACCCTTTGATTTATTGATCCTTGACCGAGGTTTACCAGATGGTGATGGCCTAGACATCTGCCATTATTTGCGTCAGCAACAAGATTGGAGCCCAGTGCTCATGCTGACAGCCAGAGACGGTGAAATGGACAAGGTAGACGGCTTAGAAGCGGGCGTTGATGACTATATCACCAAGCCATTTAGCGTATTAGAATTCCAAGCACGAGTGCGAAACGTGCTACGTAGAGTCAGCCAAACCGCAGAAGTCAAAGTAGCAAATGAAGTCCTCGATGATGCGATGGATTTTGGTCCGCTGAGAATCATTCCGGAGTTGCACCAAGTATCCCTAAACGACAAGGATGTCACGCTCACCGCGACAGAGTTTACTTTGCTGCAGTTTCTCGCGACTCGTCCGGGCAGAGTCTACAGTAAAGATGAACTGCTCGATCACGTTTGGAACACCAGTCATTCTGGTTATCACCATACGGTGTGTAGCACCATAAACCGTTTACGCAGCAAGTTGTCGTTGTCTGATTCTGATCATCACTTCATTCAAACCGTGTGGGGTGTTGGATATAAGTTTCAGCCAAGACTCTAATGCAAGAAAGTAAGTCAAAACATCAAGCCAAGACAGTAAGTCGGCAGTTGTTTTCACCGTCATTTTTCAATCATCACGGGTGTTGCAAAAACACCGCTGTTTAAGGAGGCGATAGGATGAGCTTCAAATCTCGCTTGGTAGTATTTACTAGCTTGTGGTTCTGCCTCGCGGCGGTGGTGATTGCACTGACTTACAATTGGCAAAAAGAAACCATTGAGTTACGCACTAAGCAAAGCCTGCATAAAGAGCTAGCTAGCCATATGCGTGACGATAATCCGCTAATGATCGGCACGGATTACAACCCTAAAGCACTCAAGTCGATCTTTCACACGCTCATGCTGATCGGCCCTGATTTTGAAATCTACTTCCTCGATAGCCAAGGCAATATCACCACCCATGCAGCACCGGAAGGGGCGGAGATCATGGGGAAGGTGGATCTCAATCCCATTAAGCAATTCTTAAATGACCAACCTTTTCCTATTTTGGGTGAAGACCCACGTAATCGTGGTGAGCACAAAGTCTTTTCTGTCGCGGCGATAGAGGAATTAGGCTCAACGGTCGGTTATCTCTACGTGGTGATTGGCAGTACCCGACATGACGCCATTGCCAATGCTCAAGTCGACACCCCTTACATCGCGCTGGCAGGATTGGTCTTAGTGTCCATTTTAGGCTTTGCTCTTGGAGCTTATGTGCTGGTCAAACGTAGTCTGTTGAGCCCGATTGAGCGTGTGACCAAACAACTACAACAGCAAGCTGAACATGATTTCCGCCTGCAACCTGATTTCACTCACCAAGTGCCGGAGCTCGTGCCGATTGCGAACTCTTATCAGATGATGGCGAAGCATATTCAGCAGCAGTTTTTACAGTTGGAGTATCAATCGTCTCATCGTCGTCAAAGTCTGTTGCAGCTCAGTCACGATTTAAAAACGCCGTTATCGAGCGTGCTGGGCTATTTGGAAACGTGGCGTTTGCAACATCCGGAATCCGATCCTTTGATTGACGTTGCTTTCCGAAATTGTGAGAAGCTCTCAACTCAATTGCATTCTTTGTTAGACGCCGCGCGCAAAGAAGCTCCAATGCCAAACTACGAGTACCGCCCCGTAGATCTTGGCGCGTTGATGGCAGAATGCGCTGAAACGATGCAGAGCCAGTTTTCTCGTAAAGAAGTGGTGTTGAAAGTGGATATCGATAACGAAATCCAAACCGTGGGTGATAAGGGGCTATTGGAGCGGTTGGTGCTTAACTTACTTGAAAATGCTTTACGCCACAGCCCAATTGGTTCGGAAGTGCATTGCCAAGCGCATTTGAGTGAGGATAAGTCGCGTATCCACTTTGCCTTCGTCAATCACATCGAGGAAGAAGCAGAGGGCGGTTCTTTGGGGATCGGGACGAAGATTGTCCAATCGATCTTAATGCTTCACCACAGCTACCTTGAGACCAATGCAACATCCTCTCAGTATCAACAGAAGTTCACTCTAAGAGCGGTATGAGCGCTTTCTCACCGCTCTTAGGTTTTTACTCTGATCTCCTAGTTCCAACTCTTATCATACATAAAGCAAGCGCCTATCTATCGGGCGCTTTTTGTCTGTCTCATACAACTAGTATTTCTCGAAGCTACACACTCAATGTAATTGCTGAAAAACAGAATCGGCTAGTCATACTCATTAAACATTAATTTCATCTCGAATAATTCATCCAATCCGTTATTTAATCGGTGAACAAATAACATGCGCGAATAAAACGTATCCTGTTACATATTTAACGTGCTAGATTGCAATATTAACCTTGTTGTCTAATTTGTGATGAAAATATTACAAACATAGTTTTTCTCTTTTCGTAGAGATTATAAATTGATTTGTGATTTATATTAGCAGTAAGTGTTTTAGTGAATATTTTAATATGTGTTTGGTTGTTTATTTGCAGGTGTGGGAATTGTTGCTTATATCATCAGATAGAATGAAAAAGTGGAACTAAAGTCACTTAATTGCAGCGGAAAAATCTAAACTATAGACCTATTAGGTAATAATGGTTTAGTAACAGATAGTTACGGATTCATAATTAATAATATGGCTAAACTTCCGACAAGGATCGAAAAGATGAGCGACAAGGAATCTATTCAGACTAATCGCAGCCGCCGCAATTTTTTAAAAGGTGCAACTGGTGCAGTTGTGGCTGGCGTCAGTGCTTCAGCGTTTTCTGGTGCTGTTCAAGCAAAGGAACCGAATATCGACTGGAGCCGTCTAGGTAAAAAGAACGATAAACGCTTTTGGCGCAAAGTTCAAAAGCAGTTCGTATTGGATAAACGAACGACTTACATGAACATCGGTACGACAGGTTCAATGCCAAAACATGTTCTTGAAGGATACGAAGACAACAACAAGATCGTTGCTAAGTACCCGTGGGATATGAAAGACAAGTTTGGTGCTTGGCCTCATGTTTCTGAAATGGTGACGCAAGTAGCGCCGGGCTTTGGTGCTAACCCAGATGAAATCATTCTGAGCCGCAACACCACTGATGGCCTATGTTCTATTATCAATGGCCTTCATTTCGAACCGGGCGATGTCATTCTAACGACTCACCACGAACACGTTGCTGCCACTTCGCCAATGAATGTAGCAAAACACCGCTTCGGTGTGGATGTGGTCGAAATTCAACTTCCTGTTTTCACTGGTACTGAAGACGTTTCTGAACAAGATTACATTCAAGCGTTCCGCGAAGCGATTGAAGCCCACCACAACGTTCGTCTTATCGTCTTCTCGCACATTACCTACAAAACCGGTACTACTCTTCCAGCCAAAGAAATCTGTTCTCTAGCAAAACAACACGGCATCCCAACCTTAGTTGATGGTGCGCACACTGTTGGTATGTTCGATTTAGACTTCCACGATATGGATTGTGATTTCTATGCAGGATCTGGTCATAAGTGGCAGTGTGGTCCTGGCGCGACAGGTATCTTGTATGTACGTGATAACGGCAACCGTTTGAATGAGTACTGGAGCGATCGCGAGAATCCATTGTGGTTGATCAACTCTTCTCTTTCTCACGCTGATTACCTAGGCAAGCAATTGCAAATGCAATACATTGGTAATGACAACTACCCAGCAAAACAAGCACTTGCTGATAGCTGTAAGATGTGGGATGAGATTGGTCGTGACCGCATTCAAGAGCGCGTTCTTGAACTAAGTGACCTATGCAAAACACTGCTTAATGAAGCGTTACCACATGCTCAAATGTACTCGCCAAATGTGGAAGGCTTAACCAGTGGTCTAACGACGTTCAACCCATTTAACGATGTGACGGATGAAGAACGACTCACCTTGTTCCGAGACCGTCTGCGTGAAGACTATGGCTACATCATCCGTACGACAAGCTTCAAGCTGTACAAAGATGATGCTTACGAAACACAAGCACTGCGCATCTCAACGCATCTATTCCACGATGAGAAAGACGTAGAAGGGCTTGTAGAAGCCATCACGGATCTTTACTACTCGTTCTAACGTTGTTGAACTTTCAAAGCGCCCTTTATTGGGCGCTTTGTGGAAGAGAGGGATATTCACCATGTCAGTGAAAACAATCAAACGAACCATGACGGCACTTACCGTTGCTCTTGCTTCAATCATGTCGACTTCTGTTTCGGCGGGCGATCTGCAAGACATCAAAGACAGTGGCGTGCTGCGTCATATCGGTGTGCCTTACGCCAACTTCGTTTCTTACATTGATCAAGGGGAAATGCAAACACTGACCGGTCTTGATGTCGATATCATCAAAGGGTTTGCTCAATCTCTCGGCGTGCGTTACCAGTACGTACCAGCGCAGTGGAATAATGTGGTTGGTAAACTGACAGGTCAGCAAGTCGAATACAAAGATGCGCAGCTGGTTGTGGGTGAGAAGATGCCAGTTGAAGGCGATCTGATCGCTAACGGTGTCACCATTTTGGATTGGCGTGCTCAAATCGTCGATTTCTCAGATGACTACTTCCCATCTGCAGTGTGGCTGGTGGCTCGTACCGACTCTACTCTTACGCCAATCACGCCGACTGGCTCGGTGGAGCGCGACATCACCAAAGTCAAAGCGCTGATTAATGGACGTGAAGTTCTGGCGATGGAGCACTCATGCCTAGACCCAAACCTTTACAACTTGTATGACACGGGTGCTAAGGTGATTTTGCCTGATGGCCAGCGCCGTTTGAACGAAATGGTTCCTGCCATCATGAAGAACGATGCAGAGAGTACGCTGCTAGATGTGGCAGATACACTGATTGCATTAGAAAAATGGCCAGGTGAAATCAAAGTCATTGGCCCAGTCTCTGAAAATCAAAAAATGGCGGTTGCCTTCCGTAAGGATTCTCCTGAATTAAAAGCCGCGTTTAACCAATATTTGAATTCAATTAAGCAAGATGGGACGTACCAAGCTCTGGTCGAGAAATATTACCCATCTATTTACTATTTCTATAATGACTACTTCTTAGAAGATAGTAAGAAAGATATATGAGAAAGTCTGTAAAAAAAATATCAAGCCAGAAGATCATTACCATCAGTGCGATTTTGGTATCGCTCTACTTGGCGATGCTTATTACTGTGACGAGTTTAGGTCAAAATAAATTAAAAGATTCACAACACCGAGAACTCGGCCTAAAGGTGAAAAGTTACGCAGGTACGCTTGATAATTTATTTACGCTTGCCAGCGAAGATATAGACCATCTATCCACCGATAAAACGGTGCAGACCTTTTTTGCTAACCTCGCTTCTGGCATGTCGATGGAATACGGCTTGGGTGCGAGTTTGATTAATTTGAAACGCAAACTGCAAGAAAAGTCCGAAACGAAAATCGTCAACAACCAAATCATCTACAAGAAGCTGACCCTGATTGGCCTTGATGGCTCAACAATCGTCACTACTGGTGCGAAAACAGACCATCGCATCGACACCTCGCGATTACTGCAAAACCACAAAAATACAGAAGAGATACGAGCCGTTCGTGATGACGGTAGAGTATTAATCCAAGTGGTCAAGCAAGTGATGTTCTCTGGCAAACCGGTTGGTTACTTGATTGCAGACATCAACAAGCAAGTGGTGATTTCTCAACTCACCAACCAGGAACATGAAGACAGTTACAGTCGCATGGTGCTGAAGATCAATGACGTTGAAATGGAAGTTTGGGATTCGATCAGCCGCAAACTGGAACAAGAAAACGTTACGGGCCCAGAGGCGCTTTCTCAAGAGCTTAAACAGAAGATTTACTTCGAAGTGCCAATTGAACGTCATCATTTTGAGTTGATGGCGTGGTTTGAATCGCTCAGTGAACGCGACATCTACACCTCGCGCGTATTCATTACTGGATTGAGCATCCTTGCTATCTTGATTGTGTTTGGTCTCTTGTATGCGTTTAGCCTAAATAACACGCGTGTTGAGCTTAAGATCAAACTGGAAGAAGAGAAAAAGCGTAAAGACTTCCTGTCTCAGCAAAACCAGCGATTAACCAGTGAAATCGAGCGCCGTAAATCATCAGAGATGGAGTTGGCTTACCAAGCAAAACATGACTCTCTGACCGGGTTGCCAAACCGAGTATATGGCTCAGAACGTTTGGAGCTGGAACTGTCACGCGCTGAGCGAATGGGGTCCAACGTGTTGGTTATGTTCATTGACCTCGACCACTTCAAACAAATCAATGATTCCATGGGTCACTTTGTCGGTGATGAAGTCTTGAAGCTGGCAGCAGAACGCTTGCACAACGCAGTGCGTAAGACTGACTTACTCGCGCGTATTGGTGGCGATGAATTCCTCTTGGTTATCCCTGATTTGCAAGATGCCGACAGCGCAAAACGTTTTGCAACAACTGTCCTGTCTGTGTTCAATGAACCGTTCGTTTGGCAAAACCACGAGTTCTTCCTATCGGCGAGTGTCGGTATGTCGGTGTTCCCAGAGGATGGCGACAACGCAGAGCAACTGCTAGCGTGTGCAGACATGGCGATGTACCGCGTGAAGCAAGATGGTCGTGATGCGTTCTGCTTCTATGACCACAACATGAACCAAGATTTGCAGCGCTTCTTAGATTTAGAGAGTCGTCTGCGTCATGCTATTGCGCACGATTTATTAGAGCTCTACTACCAACCTATTATTGACTTGAACAGCGGTACGATTGTCGGCGCTGAAGCTTTGATGCGTTGGAACGATGAGAAGTTTGGTTTCGTCAATCCAGAAGAGTTTATCTCGATTGCCGAGAAGAACGGTTTGATTCATCAGCTAGGGGACTTTGCGATTCGCCAAGCGTGTCATCAAGCTGCCCAATGGCAGACCGTCGCACCGCTGTTCGTGTCAGTAAACTTCTCTAGTGTGCAGTTTAGATACTGTGATCAACTCTTAGAACAAATTAAGCAGCACCTAGAAGAATCAGGATTACCTGCCGAAATGTTCGATGTAGAAGTAACGGAAAGCTTGCTCTTCAACCACAGTAACGAACTGATGGGGATGTTAGACAGCCTGCGAGCATTGGGCGCGAAGCTCACCATTGATGATTTCGGTACCGGTTATTCTGCATTAAGTTACTTGCAGAAGTTCCCGTTTGATCGTCTCAAGATCGACCGCAGCTTCTTGCAGAACATGTTTGAGAATGAGTCCGACCGCGAGCTTGTGAACGTGATTATTGCGATGGCGAAAGCACTGAATCTGAAGATTGTCGCAGAAGGCATCGAAGAACAGCGTCATGTGGATTATCTGAAAAACCTAAACTGTGAGTTCGGACAAGGTTTCCACTATAGCCGCCCTTTGCCTGCGAAGGACTTTGAAACACTTTTAGCTAAGCCGACTTGGCTATAACTCCTTTCATTACAACCTCATAGAAAAGCATTAACTGGATTCGTGCCTCAGATTCATTAATGCTTTTCCACCTTGAGGGATAATCGTTTTTCCTTCCTTGAATTACACTACACTTAATTGATAAGTAAGTGCCTGTGACCCCCGTCACATAAAGGTTCAACCTAATTCTAATCGAGTGAAAACTCGACAAAATAAACAGGAAGGAATTGCGAATGTCTTCTGCATTTTACCAACAGATTGAACAGCAAATTGAAGAAGTGAAGGCGGAAGGCCTTTACAAAGCAGAGCGTATCATCACGTCTCAACAGCAAGCGGCTGTTAAAATCTCTACTGGTGAAGAAGTACTAAACTTCTGTGCGAACAACTACCTTGGTCTTGCTAACCACCCAGCACTTATCGAAGCGGGTAAAGCAGGCATGGACGAGCACGGTTTTGGTATGGCTTCAGTACGTTTCATCTGTGGTACTCAAGACATCCACAAAGAGCTTGAGCAGAAGCTTTCTAAGTTCCTAGGTAAAGAAGACACGATTCTTTACACATCATGTTTCGATGCAAACGCGGGCCTATTTGAAACGATTCTAGGTAAAGAAGACGCAATCATCTCTGACGCACTAAACCACGCGTCAATCATCGACGGTGTTCGTCTATGTAAAGCGATGCGTTTCCGTTACTCAAACAACAACATGGAAGAGCTAGAGCAACAACTAATCGCTGCGAAAGAAGCAGGCGCTCGCCACATTCTTATCGTAACGGACGGCGTGTTCTCAATGGACGGCGTAGTAGCAAACCTACCAGCTATCTGTGACCTAGCAGAGAAGTACGGCGCATTGACTATGGTTGATGACTCTCACGCTGTTGGCTTCATGGGTAAAACAGGTGCAGGTACGCACGAGCACCACAACGTGGTTGACCGTATCGACATCATCACTGGTACGCTAGGTAAAGCGATGGGCGGCGCTTCAGGCGGTTACACGTCTGGTAAAGCGGAAGTGATTGACTGGCTACGTCAGCGTTCTCGTCCATACCTATTCTCTAACTCTGTTGCACCAGCAATCGTAAGCGCTTCTATCCGCGTTCTAGACCTACTAGAAGAGAGCGGTGACCTACGTGACCGTCTATGGGAAAACGCAGCACACTTCCGTACTCGTATGGAAGACGCAGGCTTCACAATGGGTGGTGCTGACCACGCAATCATTCCAATCATGCTTGGCGACGCAAAAGTAGCAGCAGAATTCGCAGAGCGCGCTCTAGAGAAAGGCATCTACGTAATTGGCTTCTCATTCCCTGTTGTACCAAAAGGTCAAGCGCGTATCCGTACTCAAATGTCTGCAGCGCACTCTCGTGAGCAACTAGACCGTGCAATCGACGCGTTCATCCAAGTTGGTAAGGACATGGGCATCATCTAAGTTTCGTTTCCTCTTCCTAGCCTCCTCCTAAACATAGGGGAGGGATTAGATGGAAAGGAGAAAGAACTACGTTTAAAGATCAAAAGGCTTTCCCAACTCTTCTGAGTCGGCTCATGGGCAAAGCCTTTATTTCTTCTTTAAACGTATTAGATGAAAGAATTTTTTGTCACGCACAGAGCGGGGCAATGTTTGGTGAATACTATGAAAATTAAAGCATTATCAAAGCTAAAGCCTGAAGAAGGCATCTGGATGACTGAGGTTGATAAACCAGAAGTTGGCCATAACGACATTCTGATCAAAATTAAGAAAACCGCTATCTGTGGTACAGACGTACACATCTACAACTGGGACGAATGGTCACAAAAGACAATTCCAGTGCCTATGGTTGTTGGTCACGAATACGTGGGTGAAGTGGTTGCGATTGGTCAGGAAGTTCGTGGCTTTGAAATCGGTGACCGCGTATCTGGCGAAGGTCACATCACGTGTGGTCACTGTCGTAACTGTCGTGGCGGCCGTACTCACCTATGTCGTAACACGATTGGTGTGGGCGTTAACCGTGAAGGTGCATTCGCAGAATACCTAGTGATTCCAGCGTTCAATGCGTTCAAGATCCCTGAAGGCATCTCTGACGATCTAGCGTCTATCTTTGACCCGTTTGGTAACGCTGTACACACTGCGCTTTCTTTTGACCTAGTGGGCGAAGACGTGCTGATCACAGGTGCTGGCCCAATCGGTATCATGGCTGCTGCAGTCGCGAAACACGTTGGTGCTCGTCACGTAGTGATCACAGACGTGAACGAATACCGTCTAGAACTTGCTCGTAAGATGGGCGTAACGCGCGCAGTAAACGTAGCTGAAGAGAAACTAGAAGATGTAATGGCTGAGCTAGGCATGACAGAAGGCTTCGACGTTGGTCTAGAAATGTCTGGTAACCCAGCAGCATTCAACTCAATGCTAACCACAATGAACCACGGTGGTCGTATTGCACTACTAGGTATTCCACCATCAGACATGGGTATCGACTGGAACCAAGTTATCTTCAAAGGTTTGGTGATCAAAGGTATCTACGGCCGTGAAATGTTTGAAACATGGTACAAGATGGCTTCACTGATCCAATCTGGTCTGGATCTATCGCCAATCATCACGCACCACTACAAGATTGATGATTTCCAAGAAGGCTTCGACGTAATGCGCAGCGGTATGTCAGGCAAAGTTATTCTTGATTGGGAATAAGGTCGCGATAAAGCAGCCTAAAACCTCTTAATATCAAATTAATAAAAACGCCCTAAGTGAACCTTGGGGCGTTTTTTGTTTTTAATGACTGACTATTCTGTAAAATAGCGCTCGTTTACAACTCAATCTCATTATTACTTCAGCGTTAGCGTTTTATTACTATGGTTCCAGTTTCAACTACACGAGATTCCTTCGACGCCATGACTTTTGCCGTGTGCTTTTCTGATGAGAAAAGAGTTTTAGCTGATGTCGTAGGTTGGCTGATAGAAGGAGCATGCTCTTGCTTCTGGTAATGAATTTCCCAATTTCGAGTTTGAGTGTTGTAGCGCATAAAGGCAAAGCCCGTAATATTCTTAATCGTGGTGCTGCCTTTTTGGTAAAAGCCATAATCACGGAAACTCATATAGCTGATTAAGCCGTTGCTGTGGTCTCTCACATCATTGTATTGTTTATTTTCTTTGCCACCTTCCACATGGTAAACCCTGATTAAATCATCGCTCCAGTCATCCACAACAAAAGAGCAGCCGCTGAAATTGGGCGTGAAAACATATAAATGGTCGCGATGAGGATCAGGGTGTTTAGGTATATCGAGATACTTGCCTTGCGCGACCCAGTAGGCCATCTGTGATGTATTTTTATCGGGTGGTTCTCCTGCATATGTATCGATAACTTGAAGCGCACCTACCGTTCCATGGGCGTGTTTGTATTGCATGCCACTAAACACAAGCTCACCACTCTCTTTAACTTCCTTTTGAGTGGTAGGGGTGAGTGATGACATCTGAAGAGCGACAACCTCTGCACTAACAGGCTGATTGGCGAAGCTAGAACCAAGCAGGTCTGATGGCAATACACGTTTTCCTCTCGCGTCGTTCATTTCCATTCTTGATGATGGCATCGGTGACAGGATAGCGTCAGGCAGCTCACGCTCTTCGCCCACATAAATGTGATTTTTCTGTTCTTCTTCTTTACGGTCGGCGACGACTTTGTCTCGGTTATCATTCCAGCGCTTATAGTCACTTGAGGAGTAAGTTAACTCATCCCTGCGTTCTTGCTGTTGTCGTGCAGCTCGTTGCGCTGTGGTTTCTTGTGCTTCTTCTGTATTAACAGGCGCTGATTGATATCGCATAGTCGGCATTCCAATAAAAATAAATAAAAGAATACCTATGATTTTCAATATTTCATGAGGTGACTGTTTAAATAGTGATTTTTACTAACAGAAAGCTCAGAACGAAATTGTATTTTAAATTCAGCTGTGTGTTTAAGTTTGTTGTGGTTAAATAAAAACCACTTATAAAATTCCAATAGATGACTGTTAAGAACTTGTTTATTTATGATATTTATTTAAGTGCGTATCTATAATATTCAAAATTATTATTTTAACAGTCAGCTTAGCCAATAATCTCCCCGTTATTGCTACAATATTTTTGTACTGGCCTGATTCTCTATGGTTTCTAATTGCCGACTTATCAATTACATAAAATGTGGAGATCATTTCCAAATTTAGCAGGTAAACATAGATTGCATAGCGCGAGCTAATCCATTTTCGTCATTCCTTTGTTAATACTGCATGCGTGAACATACGCATAAGAAAGTGTTCATTACTTAACCATAGATACAAAAGGAAATGAAAATGAGAAAGTCACTGACAGCACTTGGTTTAGCATTGGTATTTGCTAGCTCAGCAAACGCGGCAAACTGGGGCTATGAGGGTGAGCACGGCCCGGCAAATTGGGGTGAGTTCGCTTCTGAATGTGCGAAAGGTCAAAACCAAAGTCCAATCAATATTGAATCAGCGACCGAAGCTAAGCTAGAAAAACTGGATTTCGATTACGAAGGTAAGGCGATTTCACTGCTGAATAACGGCCACACTTTACAGACCAGTTTAGAAGGCAAAAACACGCTCACTATTGATGGTAAAGAGTTCACGTTAAAACAGTTCCACTTCCATACACCATCTGAAAACCATGTAGATGGTAAAGAGTACCCGCTAGAAGCGCACTTTGTGCATGCCGACAAAGTTGGCCACCTGGCGGTTGTCGCGGTGTTCTTTAAACTGGGTGATGCGAACCCGGATCTCGCTAAGCTGCTCGCTAATATCCCAACTAAAGATCAGGACGTAGCCATCAAAGTCCCATTTGATGCTGACGCGCTAATCCCAAGTGACAAAGATTACTACCGCTTCAATGGTTCTCTAACCACGCCACCGTGTTCTGAAGGTGTTCGTTGGTTGGTGATCAAAGAGACACAAACCATCTCCCCAGAGCAGGTGAAAGAGTTTGCGAAAGCGATGGGGCAAAACAACCGTCCAATCCAACCGCTTAACGCTCGAATGATTCTAGCGCAGCAATAATGGTTGAAGTGACCAGTCATAAAAAAGCCCGCTGATTTAGCGGGCTTTGTGTTTGGTATATTGAAATTAGAAACCACTGTCGTCTTGCGCTTGGGCTTTCGCCATTTGAATCGGATCAAGCTTAAGTGTTTGCGTAGGGAACGCAATATCCGCTTCATGCTTCTTAATGATCGCCATGACTTGCAAAAGCACATCTTGCTTCACTTCGTGATAGCGAACCCAGTTCACTGTTTTGGTGAAGGTATAGATAAAGAAGTTCAGTGAAGATGCACCAAACGCATCGAAGTTGACGATAAGTGTCTGGCGCGTATCGATGTCTTTGTGGTTCTTCAGCATTTCGCGCACTTCATCAATGATTACTGGTACTTTATCTGCATCGTCGTAGCGCAGGCCAATTGTCTCAAAGATTCGGCGGTTCAACATGCGAGACGGGTTTTCTACCACGATGTTGCTGAATACTGAGTTAGGTACATAGATAGGTCGCTTATCGAAGGTACGAATGCTGGTCATACGCCATCCAATACGTTCCACCGTTCCTTCTATTTGACGGTCTGGAGAGCGGATCCAATCGCCAACTTTAAACGGACGATCGAAGTAAATCATCAAACCACCAAAGAAGTTTGATAGAAGATCCTTGGCTGCCAAACCGACAATCAAACCACCGACACCACCAAAGGTCAGCAAGCCGGAAAGGCTGAGGCCAAATGCCTGCATAACGGTCAATACGCCGATGACGATAAAGAACAGGCGAGCTACTTTCGCGACGGCTTGTACGGTTGTCTCGTCACGGGTTTTCTGCTCCAGCACGTAGTCTTCGACGTTGGTGATAAGGCGCATCACAATCCAAACTAGGATGCTGATAACAAGAATGAGTTTAAGGGTGCTGAGCCAGTTGAACTCGTTCCCCAACTCACTTTGCAGAACAATGCCCAAAGATACCGTCGCAGGCCAACACCAGATTAAGGTACTGACGGGGGTTTTGAGTGCTTCTAATAAAAGGTCATCCCAGTGAAAGGGGGTTTTCTCGACCAAAATGGCTAATCGAGAATGCAATACGCGCCACGCAATCCAAGCAAAAAAGCTCGCAATCGTAATGAACAGTACGCTGCTGCTCCAGTCTTGATGATGGGCCATGATGTAAGTTTGAAGTTCTGTAAACCACTGTGGCATAAGTAAAGTTTCATTTTTTGGAACAATGAGTGAAAGGTAGCAGAGTTTGAGTTTCCGCCCTAGCAAAATGATGTGATTCGAATAATCCGTTCTTGTCTTCTTATCATTGCTGTTAAGGGGAGGAGTGTTTAGAGTGATGTTAATGATTAATGTGTAAATACAAGGTGATGATAAGTATGGTGAAATGTAAAACTCGTACTGTTCAACCTACATGGTGTGATGGAACTCGAACTTTGAAAGATAAGCGCTATCATTCGAACCATCAATTGTAGGTTCTTTGACTCATCGCTAACATTTATCAAGCTCAAATATGAGACTTTAGTGTCACTTTGACATACGGAGATAAACCATGGAATTCACAGAGCTAGATCGAAATGCGCTCTACGACATTTGGATGTCGCAAAAAGCAAAAATGCACCTCACTCAAATGGAGATGGCAAAGCGCCTAGGTTTAAGCTTGCATGAGTTCTCTGCTTTGTTACGTGGGAATGCTCCGCTAACGCTTGGCTTCGTGAAGCAACTTTGCGAGCAATTGCACGTTCGTCCTGGTCAAGTGATCCCATCTATGAGCAAACGCGATATTTCTTCTTCGGGCTCCGTGTACCTACAAAACCGTATCACCGTAGATGGTGAAATCCGTAATGTCTTCATTGAAGGCAACCAAGTTGTGATTGAGTACGAACACACGGTGAACTAACCTATTCCATCCGTGTATTTTTTGTCGTAGACAATTTATTCACATCTCTACTGATAAAACTAGCAGCCATGATGTCCCTTTGAATGAAAGGAATGGCTGTGAAGACTTTTCTCCGTAATTTCGATAAACAACGTCGTCGTTTGACGCACCAACTTGAGCCTAAACTTGCAGGTTGGTTGAATGACGACTCTCTCACTGTTCACGACCCAATGCCCCACGATCAGGTGAAACGTATTTTGATCGTGAGAAACAACAGTCGTATCGGAAATATGTACTTTCTGCTTCCGTTTGTTCATCAGGTTCTGCGCTTATACCCAAATGCGACAGTTGATCTATTGTTGAATTCGCCTTGGCAAGGTGAAGTCTTCAAGAATCTTGGCATCAATCAGATTCATTACTCCAACTTGTCATTCAAATCGCCAGATAAAGCACTTGCGACCATCCGTCTGTTAAAGCAAGAGAAATATGACTTGTTGTTCGCACCGACTGCGGGCGCGTGTGACACTTTTCTTTCCGCTGTTATTCCCGCGAAGAACAAGACCGCTTTTAAGAAAGTTAAAACAGAGCAAGTATTTACTCACTCCTCGGTCGCCGATTCGCCTTTTCGCCACGGTGCCTACAAGCCACTTTCTATCCTTGAAGCGATGGGACATGAACTTGATAACACCTTAGATCATCATATTGTGTTTGATTCAAAAGAGCTTTCCTCTGGTATTCAGCAAGCACGTAAATTACACGAAGAAGGCAAGCCAACATTTGCTTTCTTCCGTGGTGCGCGAGGCAAGAAAAAGCTCAGTGACCATGCTTGGTTAACCATTCTGGCTGAATTTGAACGCAAGCAAGGACAGAGTGTGAATTGGGTGGAAGTACTAAGCCCGGATATCCAGCAGCCACTATTAAAAGACTCCCGCACTTTGGCATGCAAGGACCTGCGTCAATTGGGTGCGACGTTGCGCTATCTTAATGGCTTTCTTTGTTGTGATACTGGACCATTGCATTTAGCGGATGCCGCAGGTGCGACTTGCTTTGGTTTTTATACAGAGACGTGCCCACAGCGATTCGGATTGATGGGAGAGAAATGCCATGCGATTCGATTGTCTCTTTCTGAGGAACAAGCCGAGTTTGAGCCTGTGTTAAGAATGGCGTAACGCCGGATGAAATGAAAAAGTGACAGCACAATAGGCTGTCACTTTTTGTATGAACATGGTTTAGGGCGATTTGCCTAAGGAATCTTCACCAATGAATCACGCGATAGGTCAGAGATGGTTTTCGCTCCTGTAAGCGTCATTGCTACGCGCATTTCTTTGTCGTAAAGGTCAAGCAAGTTCTCAACGCCAGCACCGCCTTGGGCTGCGAGCGCGTATACAAAAGAGCGACCAAGTAGCGTACAGTCCGCGCCAAGTGCCAACATACGAACGACATCCAAACCAGTACGAATACCTGAATCGACGAAAATCTTCAGGTCACCTTTTACGGCATCTGCAATGCTTGGCAGCGCTTTTGCTGTTGAAAGCACGCCATCAAGCTGACGACCGCCGTGGTTTGATACAACAATCCCATCAGCACCGAAACGAACCGCGTCTTTTGCATCTTCTTCATCCAAAATACCTTTGATGACCATCGGGCCGTCCCAAAAGTCACGAATCCACTCTAGATCTTTCCAAGAGATTGAAGGATCGAAGTTTGCGCCCAGCCAGCCAATATAGTCTTCCAACTTGGTTGGTTCGCCACGGTAAGTGGAGATATTACCTAAGTCGTGAGGTTTACCTAATACACCGACATCCAATGCCCAGCTTGGGTGACGCATAGCTTGGAATACTCGGCGCATCGCCGCATTAGGGCCGCTCATACCAGAGTGCATGTCACGGTAACGCGCTCCTGGAACTGGCATATCCACTGTGAAGACCAGCGTTGTTACGCCAGCGGCTTTCGCACGCTCAAGTACGTTCTTCATAAAGCCGCGATCTTTTAGAACATACAGTTGGAACCACATTGGGCGTTCAATCGCAGGTGCCACTTCTTCAATTGGACACACGGATACGGTCGACATGGTGAAAGGAATGCCTTTCTTTTCTGCCGCTTTTGCTGCTTGAACCTCACCACGTCGCGCGTACATACCGGTCAGGCCAACAGGCGCCAGAGCGATTGGCATTGCCAACTTCTCGCCGAAGATTTCCGTTTCTAGGCTTAGATCGCTCATATCACGCAGAACACGCTGACGCAGTGCAACATCACCTAAGTCATCGGTGTTGCGCTTTAATGTGCGCTCGTCGTATGAACCGCCATCAATGTAGTGGAAAAGGAATGGAGGCAGCTTGGCTTTCGCAGCAGCGCGGTAATCTGTAGAAGCAGAGATAATCATATTCGTGTGTCCTGGCTGTTATTCTAAGATTGCGTCCTGAGTCAATGAGCACCTGCTCTGTCAGTGTTTCACTGACTGCCATCCTTTCGGCAGTCGACATCAGAATAGAGTATAGATAAGTGATTGAGCTGTGAGACATTCCATACACGGAACAATCAATTATCTGCACTGAAAAAGACTGGCACATCGGTCGGGGGATTGATGCAGCAAGCCACACCAAAAGTGTCGGGGTAGTAGTGCTGACCGCTGTGCCAGATAAAGTGCAGGGCGGGGGAGACCCTGCGTAAGTGTTACTTCATTAAGGCGTCTGTAAGTTGGAATCCGTAAATCAGAATCAGACCGATGATGCCTGTGACCACCAAGTAGTAGAATGTTGGGATAACCGTCTTGCGCAGCGTTGCACCTTCTCGTCCTAGCAGGCCAACCGTTGCTGAGGCTGCCACAACGTTGTGGATGGCAATCATGTTACCGGCAGCAGCGCCAACCGCTTGAAGAGCAACCACAATGGCACTTGAGATAGTCAGTGTCTGCGCTACTTCGAACTGGAACTGGCTGAACATCATGTTCGACACGGTATTAGAGCCGGCGATGAATGCACCAAGGGCACCAACAGTAGCACTCAACGCCGGGAATGCTGAGCCAACGAGGTCTGCTGCAAAGTTCGCCGTCGTTACAGGCATACTTGCTAGCTCTGCGCCGTTGACACCTGAGTTAATAAAGATACGAACCATAGGGATGGTGAACACAAGAACGAAACCTGCGCCGATTAGTGTCTTACTTGATTCGCCAAATGCTTTGCCTAGTGACTTAGCGCCGCCACCTTGCAGAAGAACCGCAAGTAACGCTACGAAGACTAAGATGCCACCCGGAAGGTAAAGAGGTTGAATCGCTGTGCTGATACCAGTTTCGCCAAGAATATTACCAAACGATAGGCTTACGCTCTTAAGCAGACCTTTGAACTCAGGGCTTACGCGGCTTGCTACTAGGATAACCGCTAGCATCACGTATGGTGCCCAAGCTTTAGTTAGGCTCATTGGTTTGCCTGGGTTGTCATCAAGGTTGATCTTTAGAGAACCTAGCCATTCTGCTGGCCACTTATCTTCGCTCTCGAAGTCCCACTTGTTTTTTGGAACGAGGAAACCTTTCTTCGCCGCAGTAACTACAATCGCCAGACCAACTAGACCACCGATTAATGACGGGAACTCAGCACCTAGGAACACGCCTGTTAGTGCGTAAGGCACGGTAAAGGCAACACCTGCGAACAGCGCGAAAGGTAGAATGTCTAGACCTTCGCTCCAGCTCTTATTCTTACCGAAGAAGCGCGTCAGCATCATTGCCATGAGTACAGGAATGAGAGTACCAACCGTTGCGTGAATCATTGCTACGCTTGCGGTGATTTGCTGTAGGTACGCGTCCCATGTTGAGCCATGAGCAACCAGTGCTTCGCCGATGTTGTGCGTATCTAAACCTTTGTTCACACCTACGATGATTGGTGTCCCAACCGCACCAAAAGATACTGGCGTAGATTGGATCATCATACCCATCAGTACCGCTGCAAGTGCAGGGAAGCCAATGGCGACCAATAGAGGAGCGGCGATAGCAGCAGGCGTACCGAAGCCCGATGCGCCCTCAATGAATGAGCCGAAACACCAAGCGATGATGATGGCTTGAACGCGACGGTCGGCTGAAATATCAGTAAACCCATTGCGAATAGTGGTGATCGCGCCAGTGTGTTTTAAAGTGTTGAGCAAGAAGATGGCACCAAACACGATCCATAGAACAGAGACTGTAATACCTAATCCTTGGAAGACAGACGCCAGTACGCGAGTAGCTGACATATCCCAAAACATTAGGGCGATAGCGACGGTTAGACCGAACGCAACAGGCATGGCTTTTTTAGCAGGCCAGTTGAGACCAACCAATAATATGGCGGCGACAACAATTGGCGAAAACGCCACAAGGGCAAGTAGGGTTTCACTCATTGGTACATCCTCGTACGCTGACTTCTCGAACGGCTTTATGCTGTAGAGATGATTTTTGTTGTAATGGTTTTGTTAATTTGGCGTGAATTTACCCCTTTATTTTTTATAGATATAGGGAAATAATGAAATTAATTTATTCCAAAAGTGACATAATCGATGCGTGCAGATGACCTAATCCTGTTCTCACAGGTAGTAGAAATGGGCAGCTTTAGTAAGGTGGCGGAAGAAAATAACCTTACAAATTCGGTAGTTAGTAAGAGAATTGCTCGGCTAGAAGAAGAAATCGGCGCTCAGCTATTATATCGAACAACGCGTAAATTGACCCTGACCGAAGCGGGAAAGGTTTTGTTACACAGTGCTAAAAATGTGAAGCAAGCCACTCAGGAGGCTATGGATGCAGTTTCAGGCTTTGGTGAGAATGTCAGCGGTCATATCAAAATGTCGGTGCCGACTATCTCGGGTGATTTGATTCTGGCGGATGCCGTAGCTGAGTTTTGTAATATGCACCCAGGTTTAACCGTCGATATGTCGCTTGATAATCGCTTTGTTGACTTGGTTGCAGGTGGCTTTGATTTGGTGATTCGAACTGGCTATCTAGAAGATTCCAGCTTGATTGCCCGTCATATTCTTGATTCACAATGGGTAGTTTGTGCGTCGCCTTCTTACATCGCCAAAAATGGCAAACCGATTGAGCCTATCGACTTAACCACACACAACTGTCTGCAATACGCTTATCAAACTACTGGGGCGACTGACTGGCAGTTCAAAGGCAAAGATGGCGATTACATTGTCAGAGTCTCGGGGTGTTTCTCGACAGATAACGCTACGGCATTACGCAAGGCAGCCTTGGGTGGGCATGGTATCGCCTACGTACCGCGTTGTTTGGTCTATCACGATATTCGCAGTGGTGAGCTGGTGGATATTTTCCCTGAGTTAGTTGGTAAAAAGCTTGGTATCTATGCGGTTTACCCTTTCACTCGTCAGCCGCCGAATAAAGTAAAGCTCTTAATAGAACACATCCGAGAGCGATACCTCACTATCTCGCATTACTTTTAGTTGGTTCATAAATATAAGAAATGTTTCAATCTATTGGTTGAAATTCGGTGTTTGAACCCTAAGGTAGGTATTGAGAATAAATCTCAACAAAATAATAAAACAAAACACTTAACTTCAAACGGAGTAACACGGACGTTATGCATTACCCAAAAACTCGTAAAGATTCCGTCGTCGACACTTATTTTGGTCACGACATCGCAGACCCATACCGCTGGCTAGAGGACGATCTCAGCCAAGAAACCGCAGAGTGGGTTTCAGGACAAAACTCAGTGACCTTTGATTACTTAGGTCAAATTCCTTTCCGCCAACAAATTCGCGACTTAGTGGCGAGCAGCCAGAACTACGAAAAGTACTCTCAACCTTTTGTTCATGGTGAATACACTTACTTCTACAAAAACGATGGCTTGCAGAACCAGAGCGTTTTATACCGTCGTAAAGGGGATGAAGAAGCGGAAATCTTCCTAGACCCGAATACCTTTTCAGAAGAAGGAACAACATCATTTGGTGAAGTTAAGTTCTCTAAAGACGACTCTCTTGTCGCGTATTCTATCTCTGAGGGTGGCAGCGACTGGCGTAAAATCTTCGTCATTAATGTAGAAACCAAAGAACAGCTTGAGCCTGAAATTGTCGACGCTAAGTTCACCACAATTTCTTGGCTTGGTAACAAGGGCTTTTACTACGCGAGCTATGACAAACCTAAGGGCAGTGAGCTTTCGGCGCGCACTGAGCAGCACAAGCTTTACTACCATGAGTTAGGCACACCACAATCTCAAGACAAAGTTGTCTTTGGTGCGTTGGACGCGCAGAAGCATCGTTATGTAGGGGGAGTGACAACTAAAGACGAGCGTTTCTTGATTATCACAGGTGCGGAATCTACGTCGGGTAACAGGCTGTTCTATGTCGATTTAGCTTCAGAAGAGCAAGACGTAATCACGCTTCGAGATACAACCGATGGTGACACACATCTGATTGATAACCAAGATGACACCTTAATCTTCTATACCAACCTAGATGCGCCTAACGGCAAAGTGGTTGGCTATAACACTCAAACCCAGCAATGGACAGAGATCATTGCCGAGCAGGAGCAACCACTGGATATCAGCAAAGGTGGTGGTTACTTGTTTGCGACTTACATGGTTGATGTTCTCTCCAAGGTTCAGCAGTTTACTTACCAAGGCGAGTTAGTGCGTGAGGTTACTCTGCCTGATCAAGGCTCCGTATATGGCTTACAGGGCAAAGCAGAAGATAAGACGCTTTACTACACCTTTACTAACTACGTGACCCCTCCAACCATTTTCTCTTTTGATGTAGAAAGCGGTGAATCTGCACTCTACCAAGAATCGAAAGCGCCGTTCGATCGTCAAGAATACGAGTCTCAACAAGTGTTCTATACCTCAAAAGACGGAACAAAAGTGCCGATGATCATCTCGTATAAAAAAGGCACCAAACTGGATGGCAGTGCGCCAACCATGCTTTATGGCTATGGTGGCTTTAATATCAGTTTGACGCCGATGTTCTCAGGAAATGTCGCGAACTGGTTAGAACTTGGTGGTATTTACGCGGTGGCAAACATGCGTGGCGGTGGCGAATATGGCAAAGCTTGGCACAATGCAGGTACTCAGCAACAAAAGCAAAACGTGTTTGATGACTTCATTGCCGCGGCGGAATACTTGATTGATCACGATTATACGAGCTCGGAGCGATTGGCGATTCGTGGTGGCTCAAATGGCGGCTTGTTGGTTGGTGCGTGTATGACTCAGCGTCCAGAGCTGTTTAAAGTGGCGATTCCTGCGGTTGGCGTATTAGACATGCTTCGCTACCACACCTTTACCTCTGGAGAGGGCTGGAAGTACGACTACGGTACGTCAGAGCAAACCGAGGCGATGTTCCAATATCTACTTGGTTATTCACCAGTGCACAACGTCAAAGAGGGTGTCTCGTACCCAGCTACGCTTGTCACGACCGCAGACCACGACGACCGTGTTGTCCCTGCGCACTCATATAAGTTCATTGCAGAGTTGCAAGAGAAGCATCAAGGAGACAATCCGGTGCTGATTCGTATCGATGTGAATGCTGGCCATGGCGCGGGAATGCCGCTCAGCAAACAAATCGACCTGACTACCGACGTTTACGCGTTTGCATTACATAACATGGGTATCGAAACGCTCGATATTTAATACGAAGCGCAGGATCTACATAATAAAAAATGCCGCGACATCCATCGCGGCATTTTTCATGGTTGGGGGAACTCAATGTGTTAGTTAGGGTGACTAAGCCTAACTTTGAACCAACCAGTCTCGGCGGCCAAACCGAATGGCAGCTATACCATTTTTCGTAGTTATGGCGAAAAATTCACCATACTTTAATCCTAGTTTAAGAATATGAAACTGTGATGAATCTAGGCTGCATCATCTTGATTTTCATTGTTTTCAAGGTCAAATGAGGCATCAATCAGTTTTCTTGTGTAATCGCTTTTCGGATTATGGAAGATTTCTTCTGCCGTTCCTTGCTCCATGACTTCACCCTTTTGCATCACCAGAACACGGTCCGACAGCGCTTTGACTACGGAGAGGTCGTGACTGATAAACAAGAAGCCGATGTTGTGTTTCTTCTGCAAATCTTTCAGGAGATCAATGACGGTCAACTGAACAGAGCGGTCGAGAGCAGAGGTTGGCTCATCAAGCAAAATGAAAGAAGGTTCAAGAATTAACGCACGCGCAATAGCGATACGTTGACGCTGACCACCAGAAAACTCGTGCGGGTAACGGTTAATGGATGCAGGGTCTAAGCGCACCTCTCGCAGAACATCACGTGCCTTTTGCATTCGCTCTGCTTTGCTCATTTGAGGTTGATGCACTGTGAGACCTTCAGTGATGATGTCACCGACCGTCATGCGAGGAGAAAGTGAGCCATAAGGGTCTTGGAACACCATCTGGACATCTTTCTTTAACTCAAAACGCTGTTTGGTAGAGAGTAGGGAAAGGTCTTGTCCTTTGAATTGAATCTTGCCGCTTGATGGCAGCAAACCAATCAAAGCTCGTCCTAGTGTTGATTTACCGGAACCTGATTCACCAACAATACCAAGCGTTTCGCCTTGCTTTAACTCTAGTGAAATGCCTTTAACTGCCTCAAAATACTCGTTCTTGCTGGCGATGAAGTGCGGCTTAACAAGAAACTTAACGCGGATATCATCGGCTTTAAGAAGTTCAGCGGCGTTTTCTTCAATCGGGTCTTTGCTGCCTTTGGGAATCGAGTTAATCAACATCTTGGTGTAATCATGTTGCGGTTCGGAGAAGAGTGCGTCTGTGATGCCTTCTTCGACGACTTCACCTTTACACATCACCAATACTCGGTCAGCAAAGTGTTTCACTACACCTAAGTCGTGAGTGATGAACAAAATCGCCATACCCATCTTGGCTTGGATCTCTTTGATCAGATAAAGGACTTCTGCCTGAACGGTAACGTCAAGCGCAGTGGTTGGCTCATCGGCAATCAGAATGTCTGGCTCGTTTATCAAAGCCATGGCAATCATTATACGTTGCAACTGACCACCGGAGAATTCGTGCGGATACTTTGTGTAAGCTTGTTGAGGATTTGGTAGGTGTACTAAGTCAAACAGCTCAAGCACCTTGTCTTTGGCTTGTTTCTTACTCACTGGGCGATGACACATAATGGCTTCCGCCACTTGAATACCAACGCGCATGTATGGGTTAAGAGAAGTCATTGGCTCTTGGAAAATCATACCAATGCGATCGCCGCGGATACTCTGCATTTGGCGTTCAGTTTTTTCTAGGATTGATTCGCCTTCAAAGACGATAGAGGAATCGGCGTGCAAAATGGCATTATCTGGCAGCAACCTCATCAACGCATTGGTTGAGACAGATTTACCAGAGCCAGATTCGCCTACGATAGACAGCGTTTCACCAGCTTTAAGATCAAAGCTAACCTTCTTTACTGCATCGACGATACCATCGTTTGTCGTAAAGCTGACAGACAGGTTGTTCACCGAAAGAATGGTTTGTGTGGACATCACGTTTCCTTGTGTATCGAGTTGTTATTACTGTTATTTTTGTGCCTTACCGTGGCAACTCTGATGAAAAGGGCTAATTGTAGAGTTGAGACGCGCCCGCTTCTGCAGAGCTCATGGCTTGTAGATACAAGAACTGTTCATGAGCACGGGTGACGTGATCGAGTTCTATCATCCACTGAGCGTTACGCTGGGCAGAGCAAAATGCTGCCATATGAGCCAATAAATCTTCACTCTGTTTGCTCAGCATTTGGCTAACGCGGCCAATTAAATCGTGGCTCTCGAGCTGTAAGAACTGGAACAGAGCGTAAGACTGATTAAGCGCTGCGAACGCTTCTTGCTGCATACCGAGTTTGTTGAGAATTTCTGACTGCGCAACGCTCGCATCACGCAACCCACTAATTAAACACACAAACTGACACGGCTTGGTTTGTTCGTTTTCAAGTGCGGAGTGAATGTGGTTTGGCAGGTGGCTGAGCACGTCTTCGTACAAGCGATGAGCTTCTGGCCAATGGCCTTGTTCCATCAGCTGCTCTGCTTTCAAATAGCGCATCCAGCATTGCTCAATATTCATCTTCATCTCCACAAAATTCGATTTGAACAGATATTAAATGAAATTAATTATCAATTGCAAGTGCGACTTTTTATCATTTTAAAAGGCGTACAGCTGTTCGTAAAATGTCCAAACGAACCGGGGTGGAAGATAAATCACTTAAATTTAAACAAATAATCTCTACACTGAGGTAACGACAATAAGAAAAGGAGGCGAGTATGGCAGTACAAAGATTGGAACCTAAACAGCTGTATTCTGTAGCTGATCTAGAGAATATGCCATGTAAGTCGACCAAGGAATTACCTCCGATTGACGAAATTGTAGGGCAAGAGCGCGCACAGAAAGCGGTCGAGTTCGCTATGTCAATCAAGGAGAAAGGGTACAACATCTACGCCATTGGTCAGAACGGCCTAGGCAAGCGCACCATGATTTTGCGCTATTTAAACCGCCATCAACACGATGCCGCGGCACTGTTTGATTGGTGTTATGTCGCGAACTTTGAAGACACGCGTATACCAAAAGTCCTAAAGCTCCCTTGCGGAATTGGCAGCAAGCTAAAAGTAGACATCGAAAAGCTGATGGGTAAATTGCTCAATGCTTTACCTCTCGCGTTCGACAATGAGATGTACTATAGCCGAGCTGATCGCTTAAAAAACCAACTTGCGAATAAACAGCAACACGAGTTGGACAGCATCAGCAAGGAAGCAAAAGAGAAAGGCATCAGCCTAACGATCACGGCGCAAGGTGATTATCAGTTTGTTGCGATGGACGGTGAAGAGCTGCATACCGAAGAGTCTTTCGAAGCGCTCAGCAAAAAAGAGCAAGAATACTTTGGCAGCAGTATCGACGAGCTAGAAGTCAGTTTACGTAACATGGTTCGCGAGCTCACTGAGTGGGAAGACTCATTTAGCGAGAAGATCAAAAAGCTTAATGATGACGTAACGCTGGACGTGATTACCCACTTCATCAAGCAATTGAAAGTGGATTACGCTGAGTATTCGGAAATCAAAACCTACCTAACTGATCTGCAAAAAGATATTGTCGAAAACGCCGACATCTTCCTAGAGCAGAGTGGTGAACAAGGTGAGATTGCTACCGCTTCCTTAGATAAGAAGCTTCCACGTCGTTACAAAGTCAACGTACTGGTTAGTCGTAAAGATTGCGAGTTCCCGATCGTGGTGGAAGAGAATCCGAACTACCACTCGCTATTTGGTTCGATTGAAACGGCGACGTTCAAAGGCACAGTTTTTACTGATTTCTCTTTGATTCGAGCAGGTAGCTTGCATAAAGCGAACGGCGGTGTGCTATTGATGGATGCACAAAAGGTGCTTGAGCAACCTTATGTGTGGGATGGATTGAAGCGTGCATTACGTTCTCGTCAGCTGAGTTTTACCTCTTTAGAAAAAGAAGTGACATTGACTGGCGCGGTTTCTCTTGATCCTGAACCGATTCCATTGGATATCAAAATCATCTTGTTTGGTGATTACCGCACTTACCAACTGCTGCAACACTACGATCCGGAGTTTGGTGAACTGTTCCGTGTGACGGCGGATTTCGAAGACGAAATGAAGCGTACACCGGATTCAGAGCTGCAATACGCACGTTTTATCTCTAGTGTGGTGAACGACAACAACATGCTGCACTGCGATAAGAAAGCCATCGCGCGCATCATCGAGTACAGTTCGCGTTTGTCTGGAGACCAAACCAAGCTTTCGTTGCATTCTGCCAACATCGCTAACCTATTGCGTGAGTCTAACTACGTGGCTCGTCAGGCGAATTCCAACATGATCCGTATCGGACACGTGGAAGAGGCACTGAGCAATCAAGAAATGCGAGTCAGCCGTTTGCAAGATAGCGTGATGGAAACCTTCGTTAACGGCACGACCTTGATTCGTACAGAAGGCTCTGCAGTTGGTCAGGTTAACGCACTGTCGGTATTGAGCACCAGTGACCACATGTTTGGCGCGCCGAACCGCATTACGGCAACCACGTGTTACGGTGATGGTGAAGTGATTGATATCGAAAGAAGTGTTGATCTTGGCGGTAGCATTCACTCGAAAGGTGTGATGATTCTGTCTGCTTACTTGTCGTCTGTGTTTGGTAAGACAGCACGCGTGCCACTCACAACCACGATTACCTTTGAGCAATCGTACGGTGGTGTAGATGGTGACAGTGCAAGTATGGCCGAGTTCTGTGCAGTTGTGTCTGCGTTCTCGAAACAGCCGAACCGTCAGGACATTGCGATTACCGGTTCGATGAACCAATTCGGTGAAGCGCAGCCTATTGGCGGTGTAAACGAGAAGATCGAAGGCTTCTACGATGTGTGTGAAATCAAAGGTCGTCATGCTGGACAAGGGGTAATTATCCCGCGCTCAAACGTACATAACCTGATGCTTCGCCCTGACATTGTCAAAGCGGTAGAGAAGGGGGATTTCCACATCTGGGCTATCGACCACGTAACCGAAGCGGTCGAGCTGTTTACTGGCAAAGATGCAGGTGAAGCGACCGACGAGGGAACTTACCCTATCGACACCATTTTTGGCTTGGCACAAGCTAAGCTAAATGCGCTGAGAAAATAAGCACTTATTAACATAAAAGTTGATAGAAAAGCGTATAAGTTTTCATAACTTGTCATAATGACAATATCCCGACGCAGTTGTCGGGATATTGTCGCTAAAGCCATGAAATTGATGGCTTTTTGCTCTGGACAAAAGTGTGATCTATCTCTAGTATTTGCCCCCTTGTCTATTCGTCCGGGAATAATCCCATCGCAAGGAAGCCAACACTCAAATACCTGAGGTTACTCATGCAGCTATCCCTGAAAAACTTGTCAGTACGAACGCAAGTTTTGGTTCCAGTTCTATTCACCGCGATCACTCTGTTCATCACATTGTGGATCACTCAAAACAATCTAGAAGCAGAGCAAGAATTGGTTGCTTCTAACTCCGACTCTCTTGTGTTCTACAAAGACACATTGGCTAAAATCGACGACCAAGTTTACCCATTGCGCATTAGCGCGGTTTACGCGATCTACGATGCTTCTCGTCGTGATGCTTTCCTTGCTGATTTAAAAGCGGGTGCAAAAGCGATTGATGCCGATCTCGATCTTGTCGATGCTCGCGGTACGTTCAGCAAAGAAGCGCAGAAAGTACGTCAAAGTATTGATGCTTACATTGATTACTCAACACGTGCGGTAGAATTTTTTAATCGTCACGACCGTGGCTTAGTTTCTGATAGCGAATACACAAACTTTATCTCTGGTTACCGCCGTGTTGGTAACGAAATGGTGGCAACCATCAACTCACTATCACAACGTGTGAATGAGATTGCGACGGAAGCAACCGCAGCAAGCGCACGTGAACATACTCGCGTACAAAACAATGCCATGATGTCAGTGATTGCGGTATTTGCATTCTCTTTGCTAGGTGCTTGGTTCCTATCTGGCATGATTGTTACGCCAATCCAAAAACTTCAAGAAGTGATGCGCAAGCTAGCAGGTGGTGACCTGTCGGTACGTGCAGACATTGATGGCGACAACGAAATTTCGCAGCTAAGCAAAGACGTAAACCAAACAGCGAAACAGCTTCACGATACGGTTGACCAACTGATGCGTATTAGTGAAGAAGTGGCTTCTGCTTCAACAGAACTTGCTGCGGTAATGACACAAGCTGAAGCGAATGCTCAACAAGAATTGGCTGAAATCGAGCAAGTGGCATCGGCGGTTAACGAGCTAGCAAGCACAGCAAACAACGTAAGCGACAACGCGACATCAGCAGACGCAACAGCACGTGAAGCGGATGGTCTAGCGCAATCTGGCCTAGCTATCTTCCAAGAGAGTGCACAAGCAAGCGAGCAAATGTCTCAAGCGCTTAACGATGCGGCGCAAGTGGTTCTTCGTCTGAAAGAACAATCGGTTCAAATCAACGACGTTATTGAAGTGATTCGTGGCGTATCAGAGCAAACTAACCTTCTAGCACTGAACGCAGCGATTGAAGCTGCACGTGCCGGTGAATCTGGCCGTGGTTTTGCTGTTGTAGCCGATGAAGTTCGTATGCTGGCAGCGCGCACTCAAGACTCAACGCAAGAAATCTCTTCTATCATTGAAGAGCTTCAAGCGCAGTCTGGTCTTGCAAATGACAGCATGCAGGTGAGCCTAGAGATGCTTAACCGCAACAACGAGCTAACTCAGCAAGCGAACGATGCGTTGATTGGTATTACCGAGTCGGTAGCGAACATCAACGATTCAAACACGCAAGTGGCAACGGCAGCGGAAGAGCAGTCTCAAGTGACACAAGACATCAACCGTAACGTTGTAAACATGTCTGAACTTGTAAACCAAAACGTAGCGGGCATCAGCCAAAGCGCGAGCGCAAGTACAGAGCTTTCTCATCTTGCTGAAAAACAAAAAGAGCAGTTGAGTTTCTTCAAGCTTTAATCAAAAGCAGCAAGCGACAAACATCGACTGATTGAAAAGAATCCCTGAGCTTCGGCTTGGGGATTTTTTTATCAAAAATCGAGTAATGATTTAATTAACAGTAATTAAAACAGTCAGTTACTTAAGATGAAAGGTGATTTATGTCACATTTATAAATGCTGAGTCTCACTTTTTAGCGTCAAAAGTTTTTTGACGCGCACGCTTTTATTCACCGAACCGATAACTTGAGGGTTTGGAGGTATTCACATCGTCATCTCCAGTGGTGTTTTGTTCAATTAAGGCTGTGTATTCAACTTGTTGCGTTAAAAATAGCAGCTGCTACGATGCCGCCCGTTTTCTCGTTGGTACAGAAAAGTCCTGTTTTCTGGTGAGAAAATGATGACAAAACAAAGATATGGAAAACTATAAATGAAATTGAAAACTTTAGCTGTAGCAGTGGCGCTAATGGCATCTGGATCTCAAGTTGTCGCTTCAGAATTGTACAACCAAGACGGTACATCACTAGAAATGGGCGGCCGTGCTGAAGCGCGTCTCTCTATGATGGATGGCAAAGCAGAAGATGCTTCTCGTATTCGTCTTAACTTCCTAGGCAAACAAGAAATCAGCGATAGCCTATACGGTGTTGGTTTTTGGGAAGGTGAATTCCGCACAAATGAAAAGGGCGCTGTGGACGAAAACGCAAAAGGTGAGAGCAACAGTGAACTAGACACTCGTTATGCTTACGCAGGTCTTGGTGGCAAGTACGGTGAAATCACTTACGGTAAAAACGACGGTGCACTAGGTGTTATCACTGACTTCACTGATATCATGGCTTACCACGGTAATACAGCGGCTTACAAACTAGCAGTGGCTGACCGTACAGACAACATGGTTTCTTACGCTGGCCAGTTCGAGCAACTAGCATTGCGTGCAAGCTACCGTTTTGCTGACCGCACTAAAGAAGCAAATGGCTTTGGTGATAACGATGAGAATGGTTTCTCTCTATCAGCAATCTACGCATTTGCTGACACTGGTTTCGAGATTGGTGCTGGTTACGCAGATCAGAACGAAGATGACGAGTTCATGCTAGCAGCAGCTTATACTGTTGGTAACTTCTACGTTTCTGGTCTTTACACTGGTGGTGACAACCTAGATCAAGATACTAATGTGGTTCCTGCGTCTGGTGACGTTGACTACAAAGGCTATGAGCTAGCTGTAGCATACACAATGGGCCAAACAGTGTTCACTTCTACGTACAACAAAGCAGAGAAAGATAACGACGACAGCGTCGATAACCTAGCAGTTGACGTAACTTACTACTTCAAGCCTAACTTCCGTGGCTACGCGTCATACAACTTCGACCTAATGGACAACGAAGGTTCTGACGAGCAAGACGAACTAGCACTAGGTCTACGTTACGACTTCTAAGTCAAATTGTTTTCTAAGATCCCGCCTTTTTCTTAGTAAAACAAAACCCCTTACCGTGTGGTAAGGGGTTTTCTTCATTTTAGGGGCATTTGAACGCCTTAGGGTTATTTGAACTAATTAGGCTACTTGAACGCAGTGCTTCATACGCTGGATATGGACTGGTTTATCCTTTCAAAGTTAGCTTGGTGCCATCAAATTTGAGGTGACTTAAAAGGTTTTTGGCGTTTGCTTTCCCGAAATCATCAAACTCGACTCCGTATCGTGCGTAGTGTGTCGATTTCTGTAAGTTACAGATTCGCCCTTTTAGTGGCGCTAACATGCGTCCGTTACCCGGCATCGTTATGTCAAGCGTGACAAGATCACCGACTTGGAGCGTTCTACTCATCGGTGAGGTAACAAATCTACAGCCACTCTTGGAAAGGTCTCGTATTTCACATTCTGCTCGGTATTGCTCGAACTGAAGGCGGCTGCGCAGATTCACTTCGTATCGCACTTCTTTTCGCAGCTGATAAACCTGCATGGTGTTAGGCAGACTCAGCACCAATAATGGGTATGGGTCGCCCAAACGGTGTTGAAGCTGGGCTCGAAAAGGGATCACGGCTCCTTCACCACGATGGGAATAGGCTTTTACGTTAATCCAGAAGCCTTCTTGAAAGTAAAACTTCAAATCCTCGTCGGAGATATTTGGGAGCTCAATCAGCGCGGTATTGTTGGAATGACAGCCCATAAATGTGCTGGTGGTGATGAACTTGGTGCCTACTGGCGTGGTGACGTTAAGTGTCACTTCACTTCCATGTTCCACCATTGCCATTGCATCGGTGCTGTTTAATGTGCTTGCCTGACGTTCTGGTGCTTTTTTATTTGTAAGAGACGAACGATTGTCCCTTGCACTCGTCATCATATTTCTCATTATTATTGTCGTACCTAATGTGAGAAGACGGTTTTGCGCTATGTTATGGTAGTACTAAATGACTAGACTATTGCGTGGATATCATTCTATGCAGTCACATAGCTGGTTTCAATAAAGCACGAGTGAAAAGTGGGGCACGGATAATGCAGAAAGTGACACAAGACACAACAAGCCAAATTTTTGGGGTCGATTTAGAGCAAGACCACAAAGCAAAAGTGGTTTATAAGCTTGATGGACAAGAGATGCACATAACATCCACGCTGATACCTGAGGAAGTGCGCGGTAAAGGCTATGGCAAAGTGATGATGGAAGCCGTCTTGCCAGAGATTGAAGCACAAGGCTATCGCGTTGTACCCGTTTGCCCTTACGTGATTAAATACATGGCAACACACCCTGAATGGGCGCATTTACTCGCATAATGGAGCCAATGAACAATCCGCTTTATCAAAACATCGGTGACGAGCTCAAGCTAGGTTCGCTTGAACGCATCGATGTGATTCAATCTCTATGGGGTGGTTATGGTGAGTTAGTTCGGCTGACTTTTCCGTGCCGCTCGATCATCGTTAAACACGTTCAACTTCCTAAACCATCGGAACATCCGCGTGGTTGGAACACCGATCGCTCCCATCAACGTAAGCTGCATTCTTATCAGGTTGAAGTCAGTTGGTATCAGCACTTTAGCAAACAGGCCGACGAACGTTGCCGAATCCCGCAAGGGCTCAAGTGTTTTCAGAACGAAAATGAATGGCTGATTGTGATGGAAGACCTCGCTCAAGCCGGTTATCCAAACGTGATTAAAGAGGCGAGTAAAGCACACTTGAAAGCCTGCTTGGTTTGGTTGGCAAACTTCCATGCCCGTTACATTGGTGTTAGTGACGACACTTTATGGCCAACAGGCACCTATTGGCATTTGGACACAAGACCTGATGAATTGGCCGCACTGCAAGATGACAGGCTCAAGCAACACTCGGAGATGATTGACTGCACTTTGCATCAGGCACGCTTTCAAACACTGGTTCATGGGGATGCCAAGCTGGCCAATTTTTGCTTTGATGATGAAGGCTCAGCTGTTGCTGCAGTAGATTTTCAGTATGTAGGTCATGGCTGCGCGATGAAAGACGTGGCGCTGTTCATGAGCAGTGCTGTCGAACCGGATCAGTGTGCAGAGGTGGAACCTTGGGTGCTGAATACCTACTTTGACGCCCTAGATAGTGCACTTAAACATTATCAACCTGAGCTTGATGTTTCTGTGGTTGAGCAAGAATGGCGACCATTGTTCGCTGTTGCTTGGGCGGATTTTCAGCGCTTTGTGAAAGGCTGGAGTCCTAGTCACTGGAAGATTAACTCCTATACCGAATCGTTGACGAAACGAGCGTTAGACTATTTGGACTTGAAGCAGTAAATAAAAACTCCCGCTGGATTTCATAGTGAAAAAGCGGGAGTTTTATCAAGGTGGATAACTGTTAGTTTTTCGGTTTTCGAATGCGAGCCATGCTATAGGTGTTGATAAACTCACCGTCTCGGAAAGAGGCATCAACAAACTCACCTTCAATCTCAAAGCCGTGCTTCTTGTACAAGCCTATTGCAGCGTCGTTATCGGCATTCACTTCGATATGGATACGTCTTACATTTAACCAGTTATCGGCCAGTTCTGTCACCGTACTAATCAACGCACTTCCAACGCCTAAGCCGTGAAACTTGTCATGAACACCAATGCCAAACGAGGCGGTGTGCGAAGTTCTCGGGCGCAGTGAATGATGAAATCCAATGTTTCCCACTACCTTGCCATCGATTTCTGCAACATAGCTATACACACCAGCTGGCATGCTCGATAGTCGCTCAACCCACATCTTGAGAGATGGCTTAGGGAGTTGCAGGGTTTCACGTTGTGCTTTTGGTTGCGAATAAATTTCGACTAGCGCAGCGGCGTCTTCAACAGTGGTTGGACGAACGATAATTTCCATGCTTCTCTCCTGTGGTTTGTTGGAATTAACTTCAATCTAACCAGAGAACGTCACTTTGAATAGCATTTTTTACTTTTACCCTTCAAATAGCTTTTAAATTAGTATGTTACGAACCTCTAACTTTCACTTTTCA
The DNA here is from genome assembly GCF_030248355.1 of Vibrio sp. B172a. Classification (NCBI taxonomy): domain Bacteria; kingdom Pseudomonadati; phylum Pseudomonadota; class Gammaproteobacteria; order Vibrionales; family Vibrionaceae; genus Vibrio; species Vibrio sp. B172a. Next base: position 239,542 of record NZ_JAHGAC010000002.1, read on the forward strand.
TAGTGAATTATCATTGAAAATACCAATGAGAGTGATTTTCCGTTGAATTTTTGTACTAAGAAAGTTCACCTTTATGGAGAATAATGGTGAAGTTGTATTGACTAAAATAAAGCCATTTTTATCAAAGTGTGAAGTTGGTATCTGCAACGAGTTGATTTTAATCAAGACAGGTTGGAGTTACCTCTTATGGGGTATGGGGAGCACGCCTTTTTAGCGCTATTTATGCTTAACTTATTTAAGAGCAATTAGAGCGTGTTTGAGGAAAATAATAATGAAATCCTCTCAGTCAAAAGTCTCGCAAAGTCGACGTCGATTCTTGCGTGACACTGCCCGTACCGCCGCTGGTGTGGGTGCGGCAGCGTGTGTTCTTGGATTGCAGTCTTTGCAGAGCCAAGCACGCGAAACTAAAGGTGTGCCTATTCGCCCGCCTGGCGCTTTGCCAGAAGGTGATTTTGAGTCTGCCTGTATTCGTTGTGGGCTGTGTGTTCAGGCATGCCCTTATGACACTTTGAAGCTTGCGAGTCTGCTATCCCCAGTTGCCACTGGTTCACCGTACTTTACTGCGCGCGATATTCCTTGCGAAATGTGTGAAGACATTCCTTGTGTCGTGGCTTGTCCTAGCGGTGCGCTGGATCATGACCTCACCGATATAGACGATGCGAGAATGGGGACGGCTGTGCTGATCGACCACGAAACCTGCCTCAACTGGCAAGGTTTACGTTGTGATGTTTGTTACCGTGTGTGCCCGCTGATCGATGAAGCGATCACATTGGAGAATATTCGTAATGACAGAACGGGCTATCACGCGAAACTGATCCCAACCGTCAATTCTGATGTGTGTACGGGCTGCGGCAAATGCGAACAAGCTTGCGTGCTTGATGTGGCAGCGATCAAAGTGGTGCCGACCGATCTCGCCAAAGGTAAGGTTGGTAGTCACTACAACTTTGGCTGGCAAGAAATCGACAAGCCGCTTGAAAATGTCTTACCAGCAGATAATCCAGTACCAAGTGGTGCGCTTGAGTCGCTCAAAGGAGGTCAATAATGGCCAAGAACTTAGCGCAAGATGCTGGCAAAGAAGCCATCGAAAAACTGGGCTGGTGGCGTGCGCATCGTTTTCTCATTCTACGTCGATTATGCCAACTGACCATCATTGTTCTATTTATGGCAGGGCCAACATGGGGCATTCTGCAAGGCAATTTATCTTCCAGTATGCTGCTTAATACGGTGCCACTGAGCGATCCTTTGATTGTATTACAGTCTCTCGCCACAGGTCATATTCCAGAGTTTAACGCTTTCCTAGGCGTAGCGATTGTGTTGGTGTTTTACGCGATTCTTGCTCCGCGCGCTTTTTGTGCTTGGGTATGCCCACTCAATATCGTGACGGATTTTGCTGCGTGGCTGCGCAGAAAACTCAATCTCAAAGCGAGTTATCGTTGGTCGCCAAATATTCGCTACTGGTTAATTCCCGCATTGATGCTTGGCAGCGCTATTTCGGGTTCAGTGCTCTGGACTTGGCTGGATCCTGTTGCGGCGCTGCATCGTGGTTTGGTATTTGGCATGGGCGCTGGCTGGGTTTTGATCTTATTGGTGTTTGTGTTGGATTTATTGCTAGTTGAGCACGGCTGGTGTGGTCACTTGTGTCCACTGGGAGCAACATACAGTGTGATTGGTAGCAAGAGTTTAATGCGAGTCACTGCCGTGCGCCGAGAAGACTGTACTAAGTGCATGGATTGTTTTTATGTTTGCCCCGAGCCGGAGATTTTGCGTCAACCGTTAAAAGAAGGCGACCGTCGCGTGATGGATCAAACCTGCATGAGTTGCGGGCGTTGTTTAGATGTTTGTCCTGAAAAGGTGTTTGAGTTCCATAATCGACTGAATGTGAAGAACATTGAGTAATAAAACAAAGAGTAATAGAACAAAGAGCGCGTTTAGCTGGTAGGCAGTCTAGTTTTGCTTAATTTTTCGATGCCATCAAAATATTATTGAGCTTAATTAAGATTCATCACTGTTATAGAAATAGCGTATTCCTTTTTATTAACCACCCTCGTACCTGGGTGGTTTTTTTTGACTGTTATAACGTGAATGAAAGACTCTATTGTTATGAAAAGCCTCTTAGTTCCTCTTGTTTTACTTAGCGCTGGTTGTGTTAACCAAGCTCAACCCACTGGACGTGAAGTTGACATCATCGTTGTTGCTCCTATGGAGTCTCAAGTCAGAGTCACTTATCAAGAGCACAATCTATTGAATACCGTTTACCTTAGTGGCGAAGCATGCCGCTTTGATATTGGGCCTACGACCATTAAAGGCGAGGGGGCTTCGGTTGAGCTAAAACCAAATGGCCAGTGTCGATAAACACTGGCCATTTTAGGAAGGAATGGAAGGTGGGCGCTTAGTCCGACTTTTCGTCTTTGATAAGGCCTTTTCTTTCTAGTCGCTTCTTAGGGTTAACGCGATGGTCGACGCCTAGCGCTTCTTTCGTAGTATCCGCGATCGTCTCATCAAGCGTACAACGGTTACCTACAACCTTCGTTACACCGTTAGCCAGCTTCTTAGGGCTACATTTCGGGTCGATAGGGCCAGCGTTTGCGACCACAGGAAGCAGTGACAATAACATCACTGAAAATGCGTATTTCATCTCATGAATCCTAATCTCTCAATTCGGTGCTTAATTTAGCATCGGTACTAAAAAGGATTTAGGCATTCCCAAGATTGTTCATCATCCAGATGACTATAGATGTTCAGGTTGCTATAGAAAGTTGAAAGCCCTCTCTCTTCCGTGAGAAAAGGGCTTTCGATGAGGCTTCACCTCATTATCACTAGGTGTGCGGTCTGCTTGTCTAATGGAGCAAGTAGTCCATGCTGACTAGCTGCCGCCAAAGTATCGAACTGCTGACCACAACCCACAAAACGGTCTTCGCGATTTTAGCGTTTCGCATGGGTATTCCCGATTATCAAAGATGAAATATTGATTGAGCCAGTTGTTTGGCTGATGTTCAGATGATATCTCAATGAATACTGGCCGAAGTTATCACCTTTAAAACATATCGGTCTGGAATGCCTACACACTGCATTTTTGAAAAAAAAGCCCACCTATGGAGTGGTAGGTGGGCAAGGCTTATGTGGAGTCACAAACTGCTACCAGCTGGAGTCGGGACCGTAGTAGCAAGATACTTACAATATCGTTTGCCTGTGTGTTCAAAAAGGCATCTTAAATAAAGCGATTTTGGTCAATGCCCAACAGAGAAATGGTTATTTTGCTCATCTAAAACCAAGAGGTATGGGTTATACCCAAAAGCGGAAGGATTGCGCTTTATTATTTAAATATATCAATGGTTTATATTTTTGTTGGGCTTGGGTAATTACCAAGCAATGGAATTGACGAAACGATGACAAGGTGACACTGCTTCAAATAAAAATACTCAGCAGTGTCTCTGGATTAAATGTAGCGGTGTGGTGGGAGTGAAGCTCTTATTGCTCGTTCTGTTGCGCGGCTTTTAAGCGCGATTTCTCAACGTTAATGATACCAGGGTTACCAACGCGAACCGTTTGCAGTAAATGCTTGATCCACATTGGCAAAGATGGCGATAAACGGTAATGAATCCAAAGCCCTTGGCGTGTGTCTTTTAAGAACGTGGTATCGCGCAATAATGCTAAGTGGCGAGAGACTTTCGGCTGGCTTTCATTTAACGCGTTTTTAAGATCCGTGACCGTCAAGTCTTGTTCGTCTTCCAAAAGCATTAATATTTTCAAGCGTAGCGGATCGCTCATCAGTTTAAAGAAGCTGCTTGGGTCTACATGCGTGTTATTCTCTTCGCTGTTGAGGAGCAAAAATAGGCTGATGCGTTCAATCAGTTCTTTGGCGGTATTGTTAAATGGCTTAACGCCTTCCAGTGGTTTGGGATCAACAAGATTCCAATGCAGCTGATCGACATCTTGCTCGAAAATAACACATTCATCTTTTGCGTTGTCACATAAGGTGATGACAAAGTCGTAGTGCTTGCTTTCAACTTCCGCATAATCTTTAGAGCGAAGCCCTTCACTCGTGATGTTTTGCCCATCTAAAACTTCAAACACTCTTGGGTCGACTTCACTTGGGTGAACGCCTGCGCTGTCAGCATGAAAACGGTCTCCTGCCATGTGGTTAAAGATCGCTTCGGCAAGTTGCGAGCGAGCGGAGTTACCAGTGCAAAGAAATAGGACTTGTTTTTTCATCATATCAAACTAAAAAATGCGGAGGCGTATGCCACTGTGACCATTGATAGAAGACAGTATAACGCTGCATGGGGTGAACAAGAAGCACCCGAACGTGCATCAGGTTCTATATTAACCGTTTAGACGTGCTAGATATGAAGAATCGTGATGAAAAAGTGGGGAATAGAAAGTTGGAGTGGGAAGAGTAAAGTAGCCTTACTGCGACGTTTGCGCAGTAAGGCTCAATCCGAATTACTTCTCTAGCTTAGTGAAGTAGTCGAAGATTACTGGTACGTCAGATTGACCTAGACCAGCGTTTAGCGCTGATTGTAGGTTTGCAGAAGTACCTTCAGCGATAAGAGACTCAGTACCTAGGTCTTTTACCATCTCTAGGAAGTAACCAAGGTCTTTGTTTGCGTTAGCAATAGAGAAACCTAGGTTTGGATTGCCATCAACTGCGTAGTTCTTACAGAACTGCATAAATGGTGAGTTTGATGGGCCTGCAGACATGATGTCGAACAGTTGTTGGCCATCAACACCAGCAAGTTTTGCAACTGCAAACGCTTGAGACATGGTTGCTACTGTTGTCATACCCATGAAGTTGTTTACCAGCTTCGTCACGTGACCAGAACCTAGTGCGCCTAGGTGGAATACGTTTTCGCCTTGTTCATCAAGTACTGGCTTCACTTTGTTGAAGGTATCCATGTCACCAGCAGCCATGATGTTTAGTAGGCCTTCTTTTGCGTGAGCAGGAGTACGGCCAAGAGGTGCGTCAATCATGCCTGCGCCTTTTGCCGCTAGATCTGCGCCAATCTTACGAGTAGAAGCTGGGATAGAAGTACCGAAGTCGATCAGCACTGCACCTTCTTTGATGCCTGCTAGGATACCGTCTTCTGCGTAAACCAGTTTTTCTACAACTTCTGAAGTGGTTAGACAAAGCATCACGATGTCACTTGCTGCAGCCAGTTCTTTTGCAGAGCTTGCTTCTTTCGCACCACGAGCAACACACGCTGCAACCGCTTCTTTGTTCAGGTCCATTACGTTTAGTTCGTAACCACGGTTTTGTAGGTTCTCAACCATGTTGCCGCCCATTAGACCTAGTCCAATGAAACCAATCACAGGTTTTGTCATATCTAACTCCTAAAATATACTATTGTATGATTATATGGTCATTATAATATTCGCCCGTCTGGAATTTGCAATGAAAAAATTCCCCAAATGTGTTGTCGGATCTCAGTTTCTTCTAGTGAATTAAATTTTATGTTTTTGTTTTTAATTTATATCAATGGCTTATGTTGAGTTTTGACGCCTAAAAAGGTTAAAAAGCTAGAGGCATGAATTCACGGTTTTGTGATCTGGCAAGCATACAAGTCTTCGTAAGTAGAATAAGTTCATTTGTATTACAAATATATCTTGTTTTATTTACTTGAGGCATTTATGTACACCGGACATTTAGCACACTTAACGTTCCTTTCTTATTTATCTCCTAAGTTGCAAAGCGTCATTGAGATAGCAAAAGATAAGCTCAGCACACCGATTGAAAATGGTAAGTATGAGTTATTTGGAGAATCGGCTTTTATGATGGTGGTTGAAGATCAAACTCAGCCACTTGAAAACAGACGTTCTGAGATCCACCGTAACTATCTCGATGTACAAATCCTACTCGAAGGTGAAGAAGTATTTGGCTACAGTTTGAACCCTTTTGCGGAAATAGAAGAAGACCTACTAGCAGACAAAGACGTGGCCTTTAGTGAACAGTTGGTTGATGAGAAGTTCATAAAAGTGGTAGCCGGAGAGTTCATTATTTTCTATCCGGGGCAACCACATCGCCCATTGGTTGCTACAGAGTCAGGACCTGCATCCGTTCGTAAGGCAATCATCAAAGTACATAAAGATTTTTTGTAAAATAAACTTTAAAAAATAACGACATAGCCGCTTTTAAAACGCAAGTTTAGAGGCGGTTTTTTATTCTAACTTTCGGAAATTTAAGTGAAAAACAGAAAGTAAATAAATAATAATGATATTGCGAATTTGTTACATTTGGCGGTATGATGGCGGCTTCATATCCTAAGGACTCATCATGAATACGCCACAGAAAAGTTGGAGAACGCCACAAAACTTTCTTCTGCTGATTTCCATTATTGTTCCTATTGCCTTCTCCACTTGGATGGCGCTACTGAACAACTTCGTTATCGAAAAAGCCAACTTTGATGGTGCCGACATCGGTTTACTGCAAAGTGTGCGTGAGATTCCCGGTTTTCTTGCTTTCACTGTTGTCTTTGTTTTGCTGTTTATCCGCGAGCAACGTTTTATGTTGGTCTCGCTCGCCATGCTGACACTGGGCACGGCAATCACAGGTTACTTCCCATCTTTGTTTGGACTTCTTTTTACTACCTTGTTGATGTCGACTGGCTTCCACTATTTCGAAACACTGAAGCAATCTTTGTCCTTACAATGGCTTTCTAAAGAAGAAGCGCCAGAGATGTTGGGTAAGTTTATCTCGGTTGGGGCGTTGGCATCTTTAATTACCTATGGTGCGATTTGGGTACTGCTAGAACAGCTGAAGTTGGATTTTAAGACGGTCTATTTATTAGCAGGCGGCACAGGTTTTATCCTGATCATGGTGATGGCGTTTGCGTTCCCTGAATTCAAAACGGAAGTTCCACAAAACAAAAAGTTGGTGCTGCGTAAGCGCTACTGGCTTTACTATGCATTGACCTTTATGAGTGGTGCTCGCCGTCAAATCTTCACGGTCTTCGCTGGTTTCTTGATGGTGGAGAAGTTTGGCTATTCGGCAGCGGACATCACACTGCTTTTCTTAATCAACTATTTGTTCAACTTCCTGTTTGCTAAACGTATTGGTCGCTTTATCGGAGCCGTTGGTGAGCGCAAAGCATTGATGTTTGAATATGTGGGATTGATTTTTGTCTTCGTCGGCTACGGTTTAGTGCAAACCGCGGAGTGGGCGGCAGCATTGTACGTGATTGACCATTTGTTCTTTGCGCTGGCACTCGCAATCAAAACTTACTTCCAGAAGATTGCCGATCCGGCAGATATGGCATCAACCGCTGGTGTGGCGTTTACCATCAACCACATTGCTGCTGTCGTGATTCCGGTAACCTTTGGTGTGATTTGGTTGGTTTCACCTTCAAGCGTGTTTTACATCGGTGCCGCTATGGCTGCAGTGAGCTTGTTACTGTCTTTGAATATCCCAGCTAAGCCGGGAGAGGGTAATGAAACACGTGTGTTGAGATGGAACTAAGTTAGTGCTTACTACTCAATAACTTAACGCGAAAACTGGTTATAAAAATGGGATGCAGAGGCATCCCATTTTTGTATTCGGTTTTCAACGTGAGACTGGTTCGTTTAGAACGGATACCAAAACAGTTGAGTGTCTATGACGCGTTTGCTAATCGCTGCGGCAACAATCACGACGATGCCTGCCATACACACCATATCGGCTTTGGTCAGCGGTTTTAGGCTGTACCAAGTACGAGAAGAATGACGACCAAAACCACGCAATGTCATCGCGTTAGAGATTTGGTCAGCGCGATCTAGGCTAGAGAAAATCAAAGGGCCTAAGATCTTAGAAACGTTCTTCATACGGGTAAACAACGGCGCTTTCTTACTCAGTTCAACACCACGGGCTTGTTGAGCGTGCATGATGTTGACGAAGTCTTTCTTCACTTCGGGCAAGTAACGCAAGGTCAAACTGACGGCATAAGCAATTTTGTAAGGCACACCCATACGGTTCAAACTTGCCGCAAACTCAGTAGGATGGGTAGTAAACACAAACACCAAAGCAATTGGGAACATGCTGAAGTATTTCAGTGTCACGGTAACCAAATAGAACAAGGTCTCTTGGGTGAGTGAGTAATTACCCGGTAACGATAACAATACCGTTGTTGAGCCCATGTATTCACTGCCTTGCTGCGGCGCTAATGCGAACATAAACAGCGCATTAATCAACAAAACACTGCCTGTACCGATCAGTAAAGGTTTGTACACATGGAAAGGTACCTTGGTCATTTTTAACAAACCAAGACCTACAACGATCAGTAGAGCAATGATGCGCAAATCAAAGGTTGTAAGTACCACCGTTACCCACGCAATGAACATCAAAAATTTGGTAATGCCATTGAGTTTGTGCAGTGGCGATTGGGTATCGATGTAGTTGATACCAAACTTCATCTTGTTGTCTTTCATGCCACTACTTTCTCAATGTTCTTAGCATCATTATTTTGTGAATCTTGAGCTTCTGAAGTTTGTACATCGGCGTTGTTTTCATGCTCTCGACGCGCTTTTTCAACGTCAATAAAGTGCTGCATAAAGTCGTTCGTGTTCTTAATGCCTAACTCAGTAGCCAGTTCATACAAGCTAGTCGTCGCCAAGTTCGCTTGGTCTAACAGTGCTGGGGAACTAAACACTTCGGTCATTGGTGCGTCAGCAATCAACTTGCTGTCGGCAATCACGATGGAACGAGTGGTGTATTCCAAGACCAAGTGCATGTCATGAGAGATGATCATCACCGTAATGCCAAGTTCACGATTAAGTTTCTCGATAAAGCTCAGCATTGATGTGTAGTTACGGTAATCTTGTCCAGCAGTAGGCTCGTCCAGAATCAAAAGCTCAGGCTCTAAGGCAAGAATCGATGCGATCGTTACGCGCTTCTTCTGACCGTAGCTTAATGCCTCAATTGGCCAATGACGGTACTTGCTCAAACCACACAGCTCAAGGACTTCCAATACCTTCGCTTCGACTTGTTTCTCTTCAACACCACGGTTACGCAGGCCGAAAGCCACTTCGTCGAAAATCATGTGATGCGAAATCATATGATTTGGGTTTTGCATTACCACGCCAACCTTTTGGCTGCGTTCGAAAATGGTTAGCTCGTTTAAGTCTTGGCCGTTCAAGATCATCGAACCTTGGTCTGGTTCAATCACGCCCATCACAAGCTTAGTGATGGTGGATTTACCAGAGCCGTTTTTACCCAACACCGAAACGAATTCGCCGCGTTTTACATCGAAGCTAACGTCTTCAAGTGCGTTTTTCTCACCATCGTATGAATAGATAAGGTTACGAACAGCCAGAAGAGTCTCGGCTTGCTTTTCAACATTGGTTGCTTTTGAGGCTTCAAACCATGCGCTAACGGCGGTTTGGTATTGTGCCAATGGCAATGTGCTTAAGCTCGATGGCTTTGCATCGCCTTCAATCGCGCAGCCTGCTTCTTTCAAAGCAGAAAGGTAAAGAGGCTCACGGATACCGTATTCTTCAAGAAGCGGGGACGCTAAGATTTCATCTGGTGTGGTATCTGCGATGATTTCACCACTTTCCATCAGAATGATACGGTCAACAGAGCGGTGCAGTACATCCTCAAGACGGTGCTCGATAATGATGATGGTTTTGCCCGTTTCACGGTGCAGATCATCGATAATCTCGATGGTCTTTTTGCCCGTCTTCGGGTCAAGGGCAGCAAGTGGTTCGTCAAACAACAAGATGTCGACGTCATCGACTAAAATACCCGCCAAAGAAACGCGTTGTTTCTGACCGCCTGATAAATCGTGAGGGGAGCGATCTAACATCTGTTCCAAATCGACCATTTTGGCCGTTGCTTTGACCAATGGGTACATGTCGATGTTAGACATCAATTGGTTTTCCAACGCGAATGCGATGTCTTCACCAATGCTCAACCCAACAAATTGGCTGTCTGTATCTTGCAGTACGGTACCAACTTGTTCGGTGAATTGGTGCATGTCAAAAGGTGCGGTATCTTGACCATTGATGGTCAACTTACCACTGGTTTCCCCTTTGATAGCGTGTGGGATCAGTCCGTTAAGACATTGGCCAAGGGTAGATTTACCACTACCACTTGGACCGATAATGACGATTTTCTCTCCTTTCTCTATCCTTAGATTGATATTTTTTAGCGTCGGTTTGTCCAGCGACTCATATCTAAAAGAGAAGTTAGAAAATTCGATTGTCATTCGACATTAAGCCTCTGTTAAGTTGCGGCTTTGCTTGTTACGTTTTGCGACAGACTTAAGAATGAAGAAGCCAACAATAGCAATAAGAATGGTGTTACCCAGTGCGATGATCGACAGCTGTGTAAATACCTTAGTGAACGGTTCTGCATACAAGATGGTGTCTAGGAAGGCTGAGCAGCCGTAACCAAATACGTTACCCAATAGAGCAAGCACCACGAACAACGCGAAATCTTTCATATTGAAGTCACCTTTCTCTAAGCGGTTGCGTGTTAGAGAAGGGAAAAGACCGATAATTAAACCGACAATACCTGAACCAAGTACCCAAGTTAGCCATACGCCCCAGCCTGCAAATAGGTCAGTAACCCAGTGGCCAATGAAGCCAACCAAGAAGCCTACAAGAGGGCCGAATAACACTGAGAACAATGCCAATACCGCCATTGCTGGTTTCAGCGTCGTGTTTGCAAACACAGGAATGCCAAACATTGGCAAACCGCCGATGCCGTATAGCGCAGCACCGATTGCAATAACCACTACGGTTTTAGCAGAAAGATTCATAGATAACCTCAGTTCAATTGTCGATTTTAAAGAACGTTCACTTGCTTTGTTTTATAGCGCTGATTGTGTAACAAAGTTAGGAAACAACCAAGCTGCTTATTGTTTGCTCTGTTTTTCTTCAAGAAATGTGTGATTGGATTCACGCATCCCATTGACTGGCTTAGTTTTTCAGCAAGCATCAAAAATAAGGCGCGCATTATACAGAATATTGATAAAAGTGGGAATGCTATCTGTCTGGATGGCTAGAATGAAAACAGGGGCTGACTGTCAGCCCCTGATTACACTTTTTGATGCGTTTTTCGCCATTAAATTAATGGTCTAGGTATAGGTAGTTTTGCCAGCTCTTCATGCGGATAAGGACTTTTCGCATGATAGAAACGTGGGTAAAGCTATCTGAATAAACCGCGACCTCAACCGCAGTACCGAGTGGTAGGTGATACTCAGTCAGATCATCAGTGATTTGCAGAGTAACAAACACACGACCACTGGTGCGGAGCGCATCGGTACCCAGTAGCGCACCACGTGCTTGGAATTGGCTTTCTGCGATGGCAGGAAGCACTTCGATGACCTTACCCTTGAACACTTGTCCCGGTAATGCACGGAACATGAACTCGGCTTCAAAGCCAGGTTCTAGGCGTTGCAGAGAGTTTTGACGGAACGCGGCGGTGTACAGTTTTTGTTCGGTGTGAACGAAAGTCATCACAGGAGCAAGTGGCAGCGGTACCGCCATTACGCCCGGGCGCAATGCTAACTGAGTCACGTAGCCGTCGGTTGGTGCTTTCACGACGGTTTGATCGAGGTTGAACTCCGCTTGGCGTAATTCGGCCAATAGTGAAGCAACCTGAGTGTTTTCTCCGCCGACTTCAGAGTCCAACGCAATTTGTGCTTGTTCACGTTTGGACTGAGCAACTTCAAGCGTCGCTTGAGCCGCTTTAAATGCCTGACGGCGAGTATCCAATTGTTGCTCGGTGAAGGCACCACGATCGAAACCACGTTGGTAACGGTCGAATTCGCGTTCCGCTTTATCACGCTCAGCAAGTGCTTTGATGACCGCTGCTTCCGCTTCTTGAACGCCAGACTCTAGCCCCAATGCACCTTGGCTGGCTTCTTTCACTTTCGCACGTAGCTTATCTACTTCCGCTTGGAATGGAATCGGATCGATACGGAAAAGTACATCACCTTTCTGCAATGGTTGGTTTGGTTGAACAGGTACTTCAATCACTCGGCCACGAACGCCAGAAACGACGGGTGTGGTTGAGAAGACTTGGTTACCAATTTGCGTGAACGGATGGTTGTAGTTCATCAGCAAGATAAGTGTACCGACCAACACCACACCACCAAGAACAGCAGTTGGAACTGTCCATTTGTTCAATGGGATATTGAAGATTTTGAAAATCGCGATACATAACGCGGCGTAAGTCAGAACCAGTAGTAAATCCATTATTGTTCCTCCTTACCTTGTTCTTTTTGTGCTGGAGTGCTTGACGCTGGCTTTTCGCCTTTCAGCGTAGAGACTTCTTTTTTCAATTCGTTGACTTCATCTATTAGCTCTTCGAGGCGATGATGGATATCATGCGTTTCTTGTTCGAGTTGTTTGAAGCCCCAGCCTCGTTCTTTGCGCCATAATGTCGCCCAAATCCAAAGGAAAGGCCAAAGGGCGTGAAGTGTGAAAAGGCTTACCCAGCCAGCGTAATGAATAGCGTCTTGGTGAGGATGCTCGCGCTCTTTTGCTATTTCATAAGGAATATCGTGAATCACAATGATTCCGTAGAAGATAACCAAAGCAACGAAAATGAGTAACCCAAGTGCAAAATAGTCTAGAAACATCTTACTTCCCTGTGCTTGTTGCTAAATAGAAAAACTTACGTAAATTAACTGTTTAAGTATTTGATGAAACAATAAGTGAATCAAGTTATTTATAACTCGATGCGCTGTTATTGAGAGATACGGCATGCAATACGAAGGAGTAAGCAGTGCAATATTCAGGTGAGATTGCTGCAATTTGCGCGGCGGTCGTTTGGGCGGTTGCCACATGGATATACAGTCAGTTCAGTCATCGCTTTTCGGCGATGCAGTTGAACATTGTCAAAGGCGTTATTGCGTCGGCGATGATGTTGGTGGTCATGCCATTTTTGCCGCAGGGTATACCAACACAAATTGAACCATTACATCTCGCTGTATTAGCGGTTTCTGGTGTGATTGGTATTGCCATTGGCGACAGTGCTTACTTCGCTGCGTTGAAGCGCATTGGTCCGAACAAAACCTTATTGCTGGAGTCTCTTGCTCCTCCGTTATCGGGCGTGCTTGCTTTGGTGTTTCTTGGTTCAGAACTGACATTACAAAGTTGGCTTGGCGTGGTGGTGACAACCGCAGCGGTGACTTTTGTTGTCTTTCAACCTTCTTCTTCAGGCGAAGAAACAAATTGGAGCGGCATTGGATTTGGCCTGTTGGCGAGTGTATGCCAAGCCTCAGGTGTTGTGATTTCTCACTATGCGTTGGTGGCAGGTGATCTTCCACCGTTGCTTGGTGCCTTAATCAGGCTCAGCATTGGTGTGTTAGCGGTTTGCTTGGTGATTAAAGTCGTTGAGCCTGCACCGTTTAAAGGCATCAAGCAGCACATTCAAGAGATGGGTAACAAAGCAATGGGATGGTTGTTATTGGCGATTTTTGTCGGGACCTTTCTCGCCCTTTGGCTACAACAGATTGCGTTGAAGTACGCCAACCCAGCGATAGCGCAAACTTTAATCGCTACAAGCCCGCTGTTTATCTTAGTGATTTATGCGATCAAAGGTGAAAAGGTTGGCGTGAAGAGTGTAATAGGAACATTAGTCGCGCTGGGCGGTATTTCATTGTTCTTTCTTTAAGCCTTTCTCTTAGCAAGTGGAAGCAAGATATAAAAAACGCCCCAGTTTGAGCTGGGGCGTTTTTTATTGTTCAGAGTTTGGTTTGTGGGGCAGAGCTTTGTATATCGTTGAGAGCTGGCTTATAACTCAGTACACACTTGATTTCGGCCGTTGGCTTTCGCGCGATACAGAGCTTTGTCGGCACGATAGAAGGTACGTTGAGTGTTTTCACCTTCGCGATGTAAGGTGATGCCGATGGAGACGGTCAAGCCGCGCTCGCCCAAGATTTCATGCCAACCAAACTGGTAAATGCGCTCACGGTAGTTTTCAGCGTGCATTTCAGCCTTAGCGACTTCGGTGTTTTCAAGAATCACCAAGAACTCTTCTCCACCAAAGCGTACACACGAAGACCCACGGAATTTAAAGTAACCGGAGAGTTCTTTCGAAACGTTCACAATGGCTTTATCACCCACTAAGTGGCTGAGCTCATCGTTAATCGATTTGAAGTGATCAATGTCGATAACCAGTAAGGCAAAAGGCGTGTCGTGCAGCAGTAAATCTTTGAGCTTCACTTCCAACCAACGTCGGTTGTGCAGAGACGTCAGAGGGTCTGTGAACACGTCTTGTTGCAACTGGGCTACCGTATTTTTGTGTTGTTGGGTCGTCTCTTTCAGTTCTTTGTTTTCAATCTCTGAAAGGATTAGTTTGAGTTGTAATTCAAATCGAGTCAGGCGGCGCAACTGTGCAGGCCCTAGTTCGCTGATTGGAATGTGTTTCACCAAGTCAGATTCGACGCGAAACGCTTTCTTCTCGTAATTGAGTGCCTCTTTGAACAAGCCTTGCGATGAACACACTTGGCTCATTGCATTGTAAAAGCGGTTCGCAATCAGTGGTGAAGAATGTTCGTTGATACGTTTGCCAGTCGAGGCCAACAGTAGGTTTGACAGCGATTGGTGGCCGACTTCATTCAAGCAGTAAGCCGTCTCGATTTTTACCATGGTTGAGAGCCAGAATGTGTGCTGCTTACCGGTTGCGTACTGGATTTGAGAGATGGCAAGCAGCGCTTCGTTGTACTCTTTTTGTAAACGGTGCAGTTTGGCTCGGTATAAATGAATCTGACCAGTTAGGTTTTTATCACTAACCAAGATGCTCAGTTCTTCACACTCGCTAAGCAAGTCTGTCGCCGCGCCGATGCGCTGAAGGCTGATATAACACGCCAACATATAGAGTTTGTAACGCAATCTCAGCGAACGGCTACCAATCGCATGATCAATCGCATCGATCTTTTGGTAGTAGCGTAGAGCACGATTATGATCGCCATACGCATCACACAGATTGCCCATCCCAATGATGGCCAATACGTACTCGTCAATGTAACCGTATTCCACCGATATATTGGAGGAAGAGATGTACTCGGTTAATGCCGCGTTGTAGTCGCCTTTCTCGACCAAGCGATCACTCAAGCTCGATTTCACCGAAAGAATGTCTTCGACGTCCTCTGGCAGTTTGAGTAAATCGAGCGCGTGGCGTAACTCTTCGATGCTTTCAGTTAACTGTTTAATCTTGCTGCGATACTCGGCACTGATGATATAGCAATGCGCTTTCTCTCGATTGGTTGAAGCAATGTGTAGGCGAATGTGTTCCCACAAGATCAACGCCTCTTCACCAGTGACTGAAGAGGGATCCATGCCTGCATCGGTGACCTTACTAAGCAGTTGTTCCATTCTTCATTACCTCAATGTGGCTCTCTTCCAACTGTTCTAATGTGAACGGGAAGGTTAGGATGTCCTGTAGATAAAGGGTCGGTTTAGGGCCAGTTAAACCGCGACGCTTCCAAGGGTAGATGTCTAACATAGCGCAAACGGTGCGGTAGAGATCTTCAGCGGCTTGATCCTTTTCAGCAATCAACATCGCCAGACGGTCGCTGCTCAAGCGAGATATAAGATCACTAGACGTAGTGAGCGAATGGACTAATTCGGTACAGATGTCGAGAAACGCTGGATCGGAGTGACGGATCATGATGATCGCATGATTCGAGCGTTTTAATTCGGTCTTAAACAGAACCAGTTGTTCCCACCAATAGGTTTCTGACACCACATTTGAGAACTGCTTTTCTGGGTCGTATTCATGTTGAGCACGAATACGGTTGATGAGTTTTCTTGCTCGCTGCTCTAACTGGCGTTTTGAGCCACGAGCTTTGTCCATGCTGACTCGGTGTGTCTGCTCTTTAAGCATCTTGAGGGCATGTTTGCGATATTTTTGAAACGCTTGGAAAGCGAGCTCATAATTGCCTTGCTCTTCGGCAACTCTTGATTGTTGGAAGCAGATTTGACTGAGCAGCTCACCGTTATCAAACGCTAGCGCGGATTGTTCGGCGGATTGCAAAAGTTTTGCTGCGCTCTCGGTGTTTTTACGCAGTAATTCCAGTCTTGCTCGGCTGATGAAAGAGTGGGCTTTCATCCAAGTCAGGTCTTGCTCTATCGCGAGCTGGTGGGCTTTTTGGGTTGCTTCTTCTGCGGCATCGAGGCGTTCTAAACCAAGAAGAGCAAGACCTTTAAAATCCCATATCTCGGCTTGCCAAGTGCTGTCTTCATGATCTCTTAGGACTTCGGTTGCGCCGTCTAAAACGGTGAGCATTTCAACAAAGTTGTTGAGTAGATAGTAATCCCAAGCCAGCAGGATTCTTGCTTTCCCTTCTAACCAAGCAATACGGACGTTATTTGCCACTTTAACCGCAAGCTCGTGCGTGGAAGCGGCAAGCTTATGTTCGTTAGTGATTCGCCAAACATTGCCTAGGCCAATTAAGGCTTCGATTTGAATCTCGATGTCGTCGACCAAGGCCGATTGCTCAAGGGCATTAATCCAATATTGCTGAGCGGAGTAATACTTTGCTTGTCCCCAATATTGAAGCGCGAACAGGTGGAGAATTTCTGGAAGGTGATCGTCAGTATCGAGTTGAATTTGAATATTGTAAGCGTCTTTAATCAGCTTTAGGCCATGACGATAGTCCATGCTACACCAGCATGCGTGCGACATGATGATAAGTGCGCGGATCTCGCCATCGACAAATAGAATTTGCTCTGCACGAATACGGCACTGTTCTGCGATTCGGAATGCTCGCTCGGGATCAGATTTTATCTGGCCTTCAAGGGCGTTGAGCTCGGCCTCGAGCTGAATTTGGCTTTTATCCAACGTTCACATCCATGACTATCGAACTGGAATTTACACCTAAAAACAAGTGGTTAGATGCGTTTATCGTATTGGTGTGGAAAATGGCCACACCAATAAGGAATCGGATACTGTAATGTATACCGTGTTCAACACTTACTTACCACTCATAAATGAGTAAACTGTTAAATAGTCATGACAACAATTGTTTGATCGTTAGCGGTGCGTCTGTGACCTTCAGTCTTTGAGCAGCAGTAAGTCCTTGCTTATCCTGATAGCACAAATTATGCCAAGCTCTGAATATATCTAAAAGAGGCAATATCCCGGCAGGTCGTAATTTGCGACGTGGCTCGTTGATGAAGCTCTCAAACAACAGTTGGAAGCGGTTTTGATAGAACTGAATGTGACGTGTTGTTGCCACATTAAACCAGGCTTCTGGCTCGTTTTTATCGCCAGCCAAATAGCAAATACCCTTGTTACACTCATACTGGCTAGAAATCGCCCAGCGATCTCGCCACCAACTCATGTAGGCAATGTCTACTTTGCCAAATGGCGCACTCATGTCCCAAATCGCGTCTTCTTCTACATACATTAGATCCACATTTTTCTCTTGGATACGAGACAAACAAACGCTCAACGCAGCAGAGCGGAGCAGGGGATCTTGAGGCATGTAGATAGAAACGCGCTTCTCAGGGCAGCACATATCTAGCACATGAAGATAGTGTGCGTAAGAAGTGTATGGCGGACGAATCAAAGCGCCCTTGGATGGGTAATGGAACACCGAAAGGTTACCCAAAGGATCTTCAACGTTGCCACGAGCCAAGATGGTTTGATATTTCTGATCGATGCGCTCACGCAGTTTCTTAGATGGTGCTGGTGGCGGTTCACTCGCTTCTGCTGTGTATTCTTGTGAGACAAAGCGAGACACTTCATCGTATGGGTTGTGATCCAGTGTAGCGACTGGCTCATCATCAGAAGAGTAATTCACATGCTGACAAAGGATATAACCCGAATGTGCTTCACCTGAAGCAATCCAGTAAACGCCATTATTGCTGTTTGGCTGCAGCGCGACATAGTTTGATGCGAGCTCATAATGCTCAGCGTGGTTTACCCAGCGTGCATCAATCGTCGCCAGTTTGCGTCGGCAGCGGCTAGCGATGTGGTCAACATGATCGTAAAAGGTTTTTGGGTTGATGCTGAGTTTACGGCAGATTTCACGAACGGAATAACCAGTAAACAACAAGCCCATCAAATTCTCTTGGAATTGAAGCTTTTTGTTGGCACCAGACCATTTATCGACAAAAGTACTTTGGCACACTTTGCAGCGGTAACGTTGGCGATCGCCACTGTAACCGAAAGCGTGATAGAGGTGTTTATGAGTATGGACAGAAAGCCCAAAGTTATCGCAGTCATCGTTGCGACAAGCAGGTAACCCGTCACTGTGGACGTGACGCAGACGATGAAGTTCGTTCACTACATCGCGGTTATTAAGTAAGGGGGGGAAAGCTCCACACTCACGGCATACCATCGCCGGACGTTTAGGGTTAGCATGTTGCAAAACGTATCGCTTTGCATCACTCAATCCAAAGTTGTCACACGCCAATGTTTTACAAAAGTTGAGTTGTAACCCATCTGCGTCCCTTGGCAGTTCGCCGTTAGACACAATCGCCCCCTCGGGATAATTCTTGCAGCCGGTCAGGCCCCGGCTGCTATTTACTACTTAGGTGTTTCTTAGATGTTGATTGCTGTTTCTAGAGCAACTTTCATCATGTCGTTGAACGACTTTTGACGCTCTTCAGAGCTTAGTTTTTCGCCACGGATGATGTGGTCAGAAACTGTTAGGATAGTTAGAGCTTTCGCGCCTAGGTCTGCAGCAACGCCGTAGATACCAGCCGCTTCCATGTCTACACCTAGGATGCCTAGTTTTTCCATCTTCTCGAACAGGTCTGCTTCTGGTGTGTAGAACAGGTCTGCAGAGAATACGTTACCAACTTTAACTGGTACTTCTTGAGCACGTGCTTGGTTAACCGCTTCTTCTAGAAGACCGTAGTCAGCGATTGCAGCGAAGTCGTGGTTGTTGAAACGGATACGGTTAACTTTTGAGTCTGTAGATGCACCCATACCGATAACAACGTCCATTAGTTTCACGTCGTCACGTACTGCACCACAGCTACCTACACGGATAACGTTTTTCACGCCGTACTCAGCGATGAGTTCGTGTACGTAGATACAGCAAGATGGGATACCCATACCGTGGCCCATTACAGAAACTTTCTTGCCTTTGTAAGTGCCAGTAAAGCCGAACATGTTGCGAACGTCACAAACTTGTTTCACATCTTCTAGGAACGTTTCTGCGATGTATTTAGCGCGCAACGGGTCGCCTGGCATTAGAACTGTTTCAGCGAAATCACCTGGTTGTGCGTTAATGTGTGGGGTTGCCATAAGTGCTCTCCAAAGGTTTGTTCAGGTAAAACGCATCAATTATAGAATGCTATTACCAATTCTGTTGAACTTGTTCGTTTTCGTTGAGGCCATAATATCGGGACAGGGCAAGGGGACTTGAGAGTTAAGTCACAAAACGGTCGGTTTTAGTGTTTAAATATTCTGTTGATAACTAAATCTGTTGAAAGCAAAAAGGCAATCGATTTGCTTTTGAGCAGTTTGTCGATTGCGCGCACAAATTCTTCCTTTCTTCGCCAAAATTTTTTCTGAAATCGAGTTGATCGAATTCCTATACAAGTGAGTAAAACGGTTAAATTGTACAATTTATTTTCTTGTACAATCTGGAAAGGCTTGCTATAAGTTATACAACAAAACATTTTGTATAGGGATGCGTCATCATGGAATCGTCAATCAAAGTAGGTATCAGCTCTTGTGTGTTAGGTGAACGTGTACGTTTCGACTCTGGGCACAAAATCAGCAACTTCGTTACTAAAGAATTAGATGGGTACTTCAGCTTCGTGCCTGTATGCCCGGAAGTCGGTGTTGGCATGACAGTGCCTCGCCCAACCATTCGTCTAGTGAGCAACGAAGAGCGTATTGCATTGGTCGAAACAAAGAATCCCGAAAACGATCATACCGATAAAATGCTGACGTACTCGGAAAACAAAGTGAACGAGCTCCAAGGGGAACACCTGTGCGGCTACATCGTGTGTGCTAAGTCTCCAACTTGCGGCATGGAACGCGTGAAGGTTTACAGCAAGAACAGTGCTGCGAAAGAAGGCATTGGCTTGTACACCAAAACTTTGATGGAAAAAATGCCGTGGTTACCAGTAGAAGAAGATGGTCGCTTAAATGACCCTGTGTTGAAAGAGAACTTCATTACTCGCGTTTACTGCTTGAACGACTTTTATGAGTCGATGGGCGGCGAGCCAACTCGTGGCAAGATCATCGAGTTCCACTCTCGTTACAAGCTAACACTGATGGCGCACCACCCAGAATCTTACCGATCTCTAGGCCGATTAGTTGCTGATGTTGCGAACTATGAAATCGAAGACTTTTACAACGAATATCGCCTTGGCCTAATGAAGGCACTGCAAAACCGAGCGAGCCGTAAAAATAACACCAACGTGTTGATGCACTTACAAGGCTACTTTAAGCGTTCGCTGAACAGTGATGAGAAAGCAGAGTTAGCGACGGTTATCAGTGACTACCGAACTGGCCTGTTACCATTGCTTGCCCCGTTAACCTTAATTAAGCACTATCTCAATGCGTACCCAGATGAGTACCTACAAAAACAAAAATATTTAGAACCATACCCGCAGGAGATGAGACTACGTTATGGATTGTAGCCAAGAAGAAAAACTATACGCAATTAGAGATGTATCAGAGTTGACGGGCGTAAAACCCGTCACCCTGAGAGCTTGGCAAAGACGCTATAACTTGATTCAACCTCAGAGAACAGAAAAAGGCCATCGCCTATACCGCCAACAAGACCTAGATACGATCCGTGAGATCCAAGGGTGGCTTGCTAAGGGAGTGGCGATTGGCAAAGTTAAGGGATTATTGGGTCAAGAGTCTGATGTTGACGTCGCCTCTGACGTTCAGCGCTTGGAAGAAGCCGAAGCTGTGCTGAAAGCCCTGTCCGAACTCAACCGTGGCAAAACGGAAACCTTGTTATCTGATGTATTAAAGGAATACCCACTTAACATTGTTATAGAACAGCTGATAAACCCAGTTTTCGAAGCGTTAGACTTAGTTAAAGTTTCGCAGCGTTCCCTACAACTGGGGCTGTTCCAAACGTGTTTGATCACTCGATTGGCCTTGGTTGTCGATTCTGAAAACAAAGCGTCTTCAAAAGGCAAATGCTTACTGCTTAGCTTTGACCAAGCACGTGATTCAGAAAGTTGGGTTCAAGCAGCAAAACTGTGTGAACAGGGCTATCACATTACTTTGATCGATAAAGTAGAAGATGTTTCTGGTCTGATTGACCATGACGTGCTCTCTCGTTATCAATTCGTCCACTTCTTCTCAAACAAAGCACTGCCTATTAAGCAAGTGGAAGTGCTAACCACACTGCAAACGCAGCTTCCAGAAAAGATTCAGTTTTCTGAAGTGATAGAAAAGCTGCACTTTGCTGCCTAAAAATACCCTCGTAAGGAGACGACATGATTCTGGTTTGGTTTCGACGTGACCTAAGAACGTTAGACCACACAGCGCTTAAGGCTGCTCTCGATTCTGGGCAGCCTGTTGTTGCCGGTTTTGTTGCAACGCCAGAGCAATGGCAAGAACACCACATGGCACCCATGCAGGCGGATCTCATTGCACGACGTTTGACACATCTTGAAGAAGAGCTTGTAGAGCTTAATGTCCCGCTTTTGTACAAAGAAGTACCCAAATTTTCCGACGTGACCGAGGTCATTAAAGGGTGGGCTTTATCACTGAACGTAGAAAGCGTCATGGCGAACATCCATTACGAGGTCAATGAACAAGCGCTAGACCGAGAGGTTTCAGAGGTTCTTGCTAAAAGCGACGTCACGTTCGAAGCTTTCCATGACAAATGTGTTCATGCGCCAACCACGGTATTAAACAAGCAAGGTGAATACTTCAAGGTATTCACGCCATTCAAGCGTGCTTGGTTGTTGAAATTCCAAATGCCAATGGTGTCCAAACCACAACCGCAAGCCGAGCTGTCCAAAGACGTGCTTCAGACAGTTGAAGCAGATATTTATCATTCCGATGTGCCTTTTTCTTACCCACGCGAATCCAGCGAACGTTGGCACGCCTCAACTACAGATATTGTCCAACAACTAAGAGAGTTCGCCCGTGAGCGCAGCGATGCGTATCAAGCAGAAAGAGATCTACCTGCTGTCGATGGAACCAGTCAGTTATCTCCTTATCTCGCAATTGGCGCGCTGTCGCCAAGACAATGTATCGCAAGGCTTTATGCAGAAAACCCACTTCCTGATCTCACCGAAGGGAAAGCCACTTGGTTGAGTGAAATTATCTGGCGAGAGTTTTACCAACACTTATTGGTGTTTGAACCAAAGCTTGTTAGAGGAAAGGGCTTTATTCCATGGGAAGAGAAGATTCAATGGTCTTATGATGAGCAAGCTTTCGAACGCTGGAAAACAGGCACAACAGGGTACCCTATTGTTGATGCTGCCATGCGCCAACTGAACACGACGGGTTGGATGCACAACCGTCTACGCATGGTTGTGGCGAGCTTTTTAACTAAAGACCTGCATATTGACTGGCGTTGGGGAGAGGCATACTTCATGAGTAAGCTGGTGGATGGCGATTTCGCTGCCAACAATGGTGGATGGCAATGGTCGGCGTCCACGGGCTGTGATGGGCAACCTTACTTCCGAATCTTCAACCCTATCAGTCAGGGTGAAAAGTTTGACTCTGATGGCACCTTTGTTCGCCATTGGGTACCGGAAATTAAAGAGGTACCGAATAAGTTTATTCATAACCCTTGGCTATGGAGTGGTTTTAATTTACTGGATTATCACAAGCCGATGGTTGATCACAAGGTGGAAAGAGAGATAACCTTACGGCTCTTCAAAAACGCCAAGGAATAGAGAGAGATGCCTAGCAAGAAGCGTCCGATGAGTATCGCTAAACGAACCCTGTTGTCTGTATCGCTATCTTTAGTGAGTGGTTTGTCATTCGCAAAGATGTACGAATTGCCGGAGGACGGGGCGCGCGTCATAGGCCGCATGGAAAACCATGTGGTTGAACAAGGCGAAACCATGGCAAACATTGCTAAGCAGTACGATGTTGGCATGCTGGCGCTAATGGCGGCCAACAAAGGCGTGGATCCTTTTCTACCAAAAGAAGGCCACGTTCTGACTATTCCTACTCAGCTTATTCTCCCAGACGTTCCCCACAAAGGCATCGTTATCAACTTGGCGGAGCTGCGTCTTTACTACTTTCCGGCTAAAGAAAATGTGGTTCATGTATTCCCGGTAGGTATTGGCCGTATTGGTCGAGACACGCCAGAGATGACAACGAGCATCAGCCAGAAGCGTCCAAACCCAACCTGGACACCACCTTCATCGATTCGTGCGGAATACAAGGCGAAGGGCATTGACTTACCTGCAGTCGTACCTGCTGGGCCTGATAACCCACTCGGTATGTTTGCGCTGCGCTTGGCGTATGGTCATGGTGAGTACTTGATCCACGGTACTAACAAAGACTTTGGTATTGGCATGCGTGTAAGTGCGGGTTGTATTCGTATGGATCCTAACGACATAGAGTGGCTATTCGACAAAGTACGTCGTGGCGAAAAAGTGAAGATCATCAATCAGCCGGTTAAAGTCACGCTAGAACCAGACCGCAGTGTATTTGTTGAGGCGCATGAACCATTGACTCGCAGTAACGGCGAGAAAGATCACTTACAAATTCCACAAGAGTTGAATTGGTGGTTGGATGAATATGGGATGACGAATGCGAAAGCTAAAGCAACGATTGCTGCTCAGAATGGTGTTCCAGTAGAAATAACCGCGCCTTAACAAGCGTTAAAGCGCGGAATCACATCTTACTTAGTGTAAGACTGAGCGATGTTGTCGATACGCTCGTTAGCACGTGCAGCTTCTTCTTGAGCTGCCATAGCCGCGTCGTTAGACTTTTGAACGTCAGATTGTAGAGACTGAACGTCTTGGCTTAGTTGGCTAACTTGGTTGCTTAGTTCGTCTAGTTTAGTAGCTGTTGCTGCTTCGTCAGAAGAAGCACAACCTGCTAGTAGAAGTACTGAAGTTGCTGCAGCTGCGATCAACGTTTTGTTCATTTTAGAACTCCTTGCCTATAGTTAAATTCCTACGCTATACGTTTTGTATCATATAGTCATAGTGGTAAATGTGAATACATTCTATCAGTACATGATGTAGCAAAAGTCAAAAAAATCCAAGGATTTCATAGAGTACCTGATACGGACGCTAACCTTTAGTTTACATAAGTGAGCGTTTACTCACCTTTAACGCCAGTATCGGGTAGTACAGCAGCTCTTTTACCACGTCCCTGATATCAATAATTTAGACGAAATTTACACAAATGAAAGTTTCTTAGATGAATCTTTATTTTTTCTAATGGAATTAGTTTGTGTGATCTCTATCTATACTCCTATGATTTGCGGTATTATACCGAGCTTTTATTTTTTGCTGCGTTAGAGCGGAAACGACACTGAAAAAGCGCTCAAACGATGACTATTTATTGGAGAATACTTTGCAATTTAAAGATCTAGGCCTAGACAACCGATTGTTGAAGAACCTAAAACACTACGATTTCAAAAAAGCGACTGACATTCAGAAGCAGGCGATTCCTGTTGCGATTGCAGGCAAGGATCTATTGGCATCTTCGAAAACGGGTTCGGGTAAGACTTTGGCGTTTGTATTACCAATGCTTCACAAGTCACTAAAGACGAAGTCGTTTTCTGCAAAAGACCCTCGTGCAGTCATCCTTGCTCCTACGCGTGAGCTAGCAAAGCAGGTATATGGCGAGCTTCGTTCAATGCTTGGTGGTCTGAGTTATGACGCAGCATTGATTCTTGGTGGTGAGAACTTTAACGATCAGGTAAAAGCGCTACGCCGCTACCCGAAGTTCATCGTGGCAACACCAGGACGTTTGGCTGACCACCTAGAGCATCGCTCTCTGTTTCTTGATGGTTTGGAAACGCTGATTCTAGATGAAGCTGACCGTATGCTCGACCTAGGTTTTGCACCAGAGCTTCGTCGTATCCACAAAGCGGCGAAACACCGTCGTCGTCAAACTCTGATGTTCTCAGCAACGCTTGATCACGCAGAAGTGAATGACATTGCATCAGAGATGCTGAATGCGCCAAAACGTATTGCTATCGGCGTATCAAACGAAGAGCACAAAGACATCACTCAAAAATTCTACTTGTGTGATCACCTAGATCACAAAGAAGCGATCCTTGAGCGTGTTCTTGAAGAAGCCGAATACCGTCAGGTGATCATCTTTACTGCAACTCGTGATGACACTGAGCGTCTAACGAACAAGTTGAATGAGAAGAAGCTTAAAGCGGTCGCGCTGAGCGGTAACTTGAACCAGACTCAACGTAACACCATCATGAGTCAGTTTGAGCGTGCTGTATTTAAGATTCTAGTAACGACAGACGTTGCATCTCGTGGCCTTGATATCGCAACAGTAACGCACGTTATCAACTTCGATATGCCGAAGCACACAGAAGAATACGTGCACCGTGTAGGCCGTACTGGTCGTGCGGGTAACAAAGGTGACGCAGTGTCTCTTGTTGGCCCTAAAGACTGGGATAGCTTTAAGCGTGTTGAAACTTACCTACAGCAAGATTTGAACTTCTCTGTATTTGAAGATTTAAAGGGTAAATTCAAAGGCTTGAAACCACGTAAACCTGATTTCCGTGGTAAGAAAACAGAAACCAAAAAAGCACACCCACAAGCGAAAAAAGTCGCGAAGAAACCTGCTAAGCGCGATAAAGGTTTCTACCAAAACGTGGCAGTGGGTGAAAACGTGTTTATTCCTAAGAAAAAGCCAGCGGAACCAAAAGCTGAAGATTAATCTTCAACTCAGCGCTAGAGGTTAACTGAATTCAAATCCGAGCTTACGAGCTCGGATTTTTTATATCTGAAATTTGCCTTCTCACTGGCTATTGTTTAGCAGTTCTAAACAAGGGTTAAATAGTCTTTGATTTTTCTGAACGACAATTTTGCTTAGCATAGGTTTCCAGAAGAGGAGACAAAATATGTATCAAGAAGAACAGTGGTTAGAAGACATCGATCTGAGCCTTACAGAACAACAGTGCAAATCGTTAGGTTGGGGAAAGAAAGGCGTCTGGGTGGAGATGTTGGCGTTTCTCTGCGTAGCGTTGGTGAGTTGTACTTTAGTACACAATCGCGGAGGCTCACATGATTACTGAAAAGTCTCAAATGGGTGAATTGATTAAATCGGTTGTTTTTTCCTCCCTCTACTTTGTTGGATTTCTTGCTTTACTTTGGGTTGTAACTAGTCATCTTTTCTAGTTTTTCTACCTCTTTTGAGCTACTGACTAAAGTAAAAAAGTTACCCTCGTCACCTTCTTCAGGTGACGTTTTCATTTCTAGATTCTTAATTGCATAGCAATAGATGACTTATCTAACAATAGCTTTGCATAACAGTGCATTCATCCATGATTTAAACGTTTGGCATAATAAAAACCGATAAAAATGTCACGAAAATATGTAAATGATAATTGATCTCATTTTTATTTAAAGGCAGAATACGCGACATAATATTAATCCTATAAATAGTTGTGCCATTTATATGAAATTTAGTCATGTTTTTTTGGGGCTTTTAGTCACCTCTATGCCCAGTGTTGCCTCGGATAACTTTGAGTGGCTGAGAGACGATTCCAGACAAGATGAGCGAGTCCTTTCTTACCTCAAGCAACAGAACCAAAAAACAGAACAATTTCAGACACGCTATGACGAGATTACCCAAAATCTGTTGAGTCAATGGGAAGCCATGACAGCAGAAAAAGGCGAGAAGCCTTGGGTGATTAAAAACGGTCAAGAATGGAATCTCACTCGTCGACAAGGCAACTTTGTTTTGCTTTCGCGGGCTGATAACAGCGCGCAAGAGAAAGTGGTTTACGATTTCTCTTCTCGCCAAGATGAACGTCAATACTTCCAAATTGGTCAATGGCGTATTCAAGACGACTCTTTGTTGTTTACAGAAGATATTGATGGCAGCGAGCAGTACCGTGCTGTGTTGGTTGATCTAAAGAGTGGTGCAGCACGCGAGCTTATCAGCAACATTGATAATGGGGTTCTGCTCTCACCAAATGGCAAGTTTGCTTTCGCTGTCTCAAAAGAAGCGAAAACTCAACGTCCTTACCAAATCGTGCGAATTAACACTCAAACCAACGAGCAGAAAGTACTTTGGCAAGAGGACAAGACCGATTGGCTCATGTCCTTCTATCCCTCAGCCGACGCGCGTTTCGCACTGGTACAAAGTAACAATGAATCGACCACTGAACAAAAGATCCTAAACCTTGATTCTGGAGAGCTAACGGCCTCGCTACGTAAACCGGAATCCGGTGTGGAGTATTATGCAGATGTTGCTCAAGACAGAGTCTTTATCAACAGCAATCTTAATGGTCAGTTTGGTTTGTTTGAAACTGCGATGCCCGAGAAACATGCGGACACTGTTGAGTCTAATTGGAAGTCTTTCTTACGCTCAAAAAATGGCGTAGAACAATTTTACTTGTACGATGCGGGACTTGTGGCATTAACCAAGCAAGACAATAAAACGACAATCTCGGTTTACTCTTATGATGGCACCGCGAAAAAAACGCTTCCGTTAGAGTCGGAAGGGCGTGTTGCTTGGTTGAGCACTCTTGGTGATTACCGCTCTAACAAAATCCGCATTCGTAGTATGTCGATGACGACACCGCCACTGTGGGAAGAGTTTGATGTTAAAGCACTGACGAAGACAAATCTCTCTCAAGATATTTATCACGGCTTCTCTAGCCAAGATTATGTTTCTCAACGCATTATGGTCAAAAGTCATGGTGTGGAAGTGCCGGTTTCTGTTGCTTACCGCAAAGATAAGCTCAGCGATAACGCTCCTGTTGTGCTGTACGGCTATGGCGCGTACGGGTTTACCATGAAACCTTACTTCATGCCTCAAACCGTGAGCTTACTGGATCAAGGCGTTATCTACGCGATAGCGCATGTTCGTGGTGGCGGTTACTTTGGTACCGACTGGCACGAGCAAGGTCGAGGCGCTCTTAAAGCCAACTCTATCAATGATTTCACGGCAGTTGCGCAAGCACTTAAACACTTTGATGGTGGTGAACGTGATGTCTACGCGATTGGATCGAGTGCTGGTGGTACTTTAGTTGCCGGTTCGATCAACCAAGCTCCTGACTTGTTTGCTGGCGCAGTGATGAAGGTCCCTTTTGTCGATGTTGTTGCCAGCATGTCCGATACGACGTTACCACTTACCGCACAACAATATGGAGAATGGGGGAATCCGACACTCCCAGAACAGCTCAAAGCGATGCAAGCTTATGATCCTATTCTCAATATCCACAAAGACGCTTACCCACCCATGTTGGTTCAAGTCGGATTAAACGATCAACGTGTGCCTTATTGGGAAGGCGCGAAGTATCTCGCTCAAATTTCGTCGACCAGTGAATCGACAGGCCCTTATTTGTTGCAAACGGATTTTCACTCTGGCCACCGCATGGATCCAAGGCAGGCGAGAGAGCAACAAGCGAAGGAATACGCATTTCTACTATCACTAATTAAAACATCTAAAGCGGAGCAGTAAATGAAGCTTACCCCAGTGTCAGCGGCAGTACTTTCGGTACTTGCTGCCAGTCAAGTGCACGCCGAATCTAAGGTTTTCTCAATGGAAGAGGTGGTTGTAACCGCCAATAAGATCGATCAGCCATTGTCAAAAGTGGCAGGTAGTGTCGCGGTTATCACAAACGAGCAAATCGAAGAACGAGGCGAAACCGAGCTTTATGACGTGCTGCGTAACGAACCTGGTGTAAGCGTGACGGGCGGTGCAGGACGTCCGCAAAACATTACCATCCGTGGTATGACAGGTAACCGCATTATGATCGTTCGTGATGGCATTCGTTCTGCAGATGGCTTCGGTGCGAATGACATTAATGATGCGGTTGGGCGAGATACTTTTGATTTATCCAATTTTGAATCGCTTCAAATCATTAAGGGTGCAAGCTCTTCGGTGCATGGCTCTGGCGCAATCGGCGGTGTGGTGATTTTAGAATCCAGTAAGCCGGGTGATTTCTTAAAAGACAAAGACTTCTACACCGATGTTTCCGGTACTTACACCGACATCAGTAACAAGTACAAAGGCACGAGTAACCTAGCTTTCCGCTCCGGTGATACTGAGAGTTTGTTTAACGTTTCATACTGGCAGGGGCAAGAGACACGTAACTTTGATGAAGATTTGTATAACCGCGACCTAGATGGTTACAGCGGTGCTTATACGATCAACCACTTTTTCAATGAAGAGGTGATGTTGAAAGCCAAAGCGGAACTCTACACCCAGAATCAAGAGCGTTTGGAGGGTTCACCGTCCATTCAACCTGATGGCATCTGGCATATTGAAGACTTTGCTGAAGATGAAACCTCCGAAGAGTACAGCGCTTACATTGGTGCAGAGGTGACACCGATTAATCCAACTTGGTTCGAAGAGTTGGATACCAAAGTTTATTGGCGTCACACCGAAGTCGTGGAAGATACCAACCGTTTAATGCGACAAGTGGATCACAATGGTTTGATCACCAAACGTCGCGAACTGGAACACAAAACCTTCATCGACGAGACAATTGGTTTCCGTGGCGACTTCACCAATACGATTTATGCAGCAAATGCAGAGCACCAATTGGCTTACGGTGTTGAGCTTTCTACTGACTATTACGAACGCACAGATAGCGATTCCAAGATTGATTGGAACGGCGTAACACCTTCGACCAAACAACCTTTCGCTCCTGCTCGTGCTTATAACATTGGTTTGTATGTTCGAGACATGGTGGAACTGGATAAATGGACCATCACAGGCGGCCTACGCTTTGATGCGCACCGTTTAACGCCGGACGGTGAGGGAGAAGTGGGCGGCTTCCCATTAAAGGACATGGATAGCTCGGAGGTGTCTCCAAGCCTGTCGGTTTCTCGTGAAATGTTTGCCAACAACATCGTTTATGTATCGTACAACCACGGTTACCGTGCTCCGGAATACGACAAAGCATATGGCTTCGTGAACCATGATTTCGTACCGCTAACGCCTTTTGTTATCGCACCTAACTTAGACCTAGAAGCTGAGACTTCGGACTCATTTGAAATTGGTAACAAGTTCGATAACGGTCGTGCGCATGTCTATGCGTCTGTGTTCTACAACAAGTTTGAAAACTTCATCGATGTTGTGACCACAGGCTTTGACTCAAGCACTGGTAATTACATCAAACAGTACCAAAACCTTGATGGCGTAGAGACTTATGGCGCAGAGCTTTCTGCGGGTTACGCGCTCACCAAACAATGGGACATCAGCACTAAGTTTGGCTACGTAGATGGCAAAGACGCGGAAGGCGAATACGTTCGAAGCATTACGCCATTCGAAGGTAACGCTCAACTGAAATACGCCAACCAAGACTTCAACGCTTACGTGGCTTGGAACTGGGCCGCTGCTATGGATCGCGTTCCAAAATGCCAGACCACGCTTGGCCTAGCGACAGAGTGCGCGCAGACAAGCGCGTGGAATACGTTTGATATTGGCGCAACTTACTACGTTTCCAAAGACCTTCGTGTTAGCGCAAACATCGTCAACTTGTTCGACAAAGAGTACATCCGATACCAAGACGTAGCGGGTATCGCTGAGGAAAGTAAGCGTTACTCAACTGAGCCTGGGCGCTACTTCACGCTGAATGCAAAATACGAATTCTAGGACGAAATCATGAAGCTAAAACCATTGGCGTTTTCGCTGCTTATTGCTTGTACCCCTGCGGCGCAGGCTGCAGAGTGGGATTATCCCGCAACGGACTCTGTGGTAACGAATGTAGCGCAAGCGAAAACTTATCTAGACAGCCACTACTCAGAAGCGGGCGAGTTTAAGTTCCGTTACAAAACCCAGTCTCAGCTTGGTGAGCATTACAATTTTGATGTTTGGGTAAACGGTGAATATCAAGCACAGCGCACCTTAGTAGTAACAACCGATAAAAATCATCACGTTGTGCGAGTGTTTAAGAGCCTTGAAGATACGATCATTCGCAACGGTAAACCAACGGTTGCAATGGAATTGGAATCGCCTCGCCAACTGCAAGCACAAGAGCCACCTGCTTTGAGCTCTGGAAGTCTGGTTAATGTTGAGGTTTCTTTATTCAACCCAGATCTTCGCACCATGCAACAGCAAGCGGCACCAGAATCGACGTGGTCAGCACTGTCCGATTACCCTCAGCCGATCGAGTACGTCACCAAGTCGATTGAGGTTTTAAAGTCCGGCGGTAAGTTCTACCTCTCTAACCCAAGATTAAAGCAAGTGGATGCGACGGGTTTATTTGCAGCCCCAGCACCTGGTGAAGCGCCTGTACTCGATACGTTGGACTTTCTCAGCGCAGAGGGGGTTCAAGCATTTGACAGTGTTGATGAGATGCAAAGCACCGAGTTTGGTGACAATGCGTTCCCACAGTTGATGGCTTTTTATCATCTTGATAGCTCGATCCAATATTTGACAAGCCTGACTTACGACTTGTTTGACGAACCGCTTCGTTTTGATGCTCGCGGTTTATCAAAAGATAACTCTACTTACTATTATGGCCCGAAAGCACTCATGCTGGGTGTCGGTGGTGTTTCTCCGGATGCAGTCGATGCTGATGTCGTGATACACGAACTTGGGCATGGCATTCATTACCAAATCGTACCGGATTGGGCGTACGGTCACACTGGTGCTATCGCAGAAGGTTTTGCTGATTACTGGGCGGGCAGCGCGAGCTACCGCACTCAATATTTGGATGCTTCGCGTCGTGGTCAAGAATTCGAGTTAGATACGGTGTTCAACTGGGACGGTGTGTTCGGAACACGCAAAACAACTCGTAGCTTATGGAACCAAAGAGCGCGTTACTTCGAGGGCTCAGAGTATCCAGCGCACGTTAGTGTTGGCGGTGAACTAGGCGACGAGCTATGGTCAACGCCACTGTTCCAAGCGCTTAAAGCATCGGTTGAGCGATACGGTGATGATACCGATAACGTATTCCGTGAGTTTGACGCCATTGTTCTTGAAGGCATGTATGGCATTGGTCGTGGCGTGAAAATGCATGATCTGGCGGAATCGACCGTGTTTGCCGCAAACACCTTGTTCCCAAATAAAGATTACGCCCTATTCCTGACGGATAGCTTCAACAAACACAACTTACTTAAAGCGCCTCTTCGCGTTCGCTATGACGCTCGATACATCGCACAAGGTGAAGACGTGGGTATGAGCCTGAGCCAAACTGGCCGCGAAGCGAGCATCAAAGGGCAATGGCAGCTAAACAACGCATCCGTTTTCGACTTTGATGAAACGCTTTCTGATTCGACCTCAATGAAGGTGGCGTTACCAAGCGGTCTGACGTGTGGCACACAATTCGATTCCTCTATTTCATTGGATTACCAATTTGCTGAAGGCCTAAAGACTCACCAGTGGAGTGAAAAGGTGATGCTGGTTAATGGTACGCCAGATCTCGATATCCAGCCTCAATCAGTGAATTCCGCTTTGCCGGAGCAGGGCGACAGACTGTTCTCTCAGACGCTATCGGACAAGTCACGCACGATTGATGATTCGTTTGCGGTTTACCTGAACATCGAACATGACTCACTGCAGGATCTGCAAGTGACGCTTGTGTCTCCACAAGGCAAATCGGTAGTGCTACTTAGCCATCAATCAAGCAATACCAATGGATTTAAAGGTTACTTCACAGCTCAGTATGACGAGGAGTTACAAGCACTTGTTGGTCAACCGAGTTGGGGTACTTGGCGTCTCGAAGTGTCTGACCGCGTGTCAGGGAACTCTGGGGTGTTGAAAGAGTGGGGTGTGAGTCACTTTGCTCAGTATCAGTGTAGTGCTGATACCACTAAAGAAAGCAGTGGTGGTGGTTCAGGTGGCAGTGGCTCGCCTTGGACCTTGTTAGGACTTTTCCTGCTTTCAATGGTGAGAGTGATTCGCTCTCGTTAATTAAAATCAAAAGAAGATAAAATCTATGAAGTTTCAATATTCTTTCGTTGCTATGTCACTAGCCCTAGCTGGCTGTGGCGGTGGTTCTGGTGGTGACACGTCGGCACCGACCTATGATGTAGCTGGCACCATCGTTTCTGCAGGTACACTTCTTGATACGCCAGTGTGCATCGATTTAAACCAAAACTACGTTTGTGATACTACTGAACCGAGTGCTAAAACGGATAATGCCGGTAAATTTAGCCTGACTTCAAGCGATAAAAACGTACTAACCAGCACCATTCTTGCTCAAGTTGATCAAGGTTCGAACCAAACGTTGCGTCTTGCGGCTCCGGGCCAAAATTTAGCAACGGGTAACACGGTCAATGGTGTAACAACGTTGCTCGCGGGTCTTGTGGTTGACGGTAAAACCGTTGCTCAAGCTGAAGATATTGTGAAAGCGCAACTCACCGATGCCGGCGTTTCTCTGTCTGGTACGGTAATGTCTAACGCAGAAGCTAGCGAGCTAAATAAGCTAGAGCAAAACACGGTTGCACTATTAGCTGCGATGCAGCCACAACAAATGACCAAAGGTGTAGCGCTGCTTGCTCAAAGCCTTAGCTTCCAAGGTAAATCGTTGGCATCTGATCTTCTGTCTGAAGCGGAAGTGGTTGCATTTGCTGAAGAAATTGCAGCGGTTGCTGAACAAACGGTTGGCAGCAACGATACGGGCGCCGTTCTCCATTTTGCTGATGGCGCAGCAGACGTTGCTGAGGTTCAAGCTGCTTACCCTGGTCAAGATGCGGAATACGGCTTCGACAAAGAGGACAAGCAAACGTCGACAGGCGCAGGCTTTAAGTTCGTTAAGCTAGATTCACAAGGTGCTGCTTTAGCTGCAGATGCGACTGAGTGGGCTTGTACTATGGACGAGCGTACTGGTCTTGTTTGGGAAAACAAGAGTGCGGATGCGAGCTCGGTTCAATTTAAAGATCGTACATTCGTGTATGAGTCAGCAACATTCAAACCGTATTACGAAGATCTTGAAGTCGTTGGTTGTGTGGATGCTGCTGATGGCATCTGTTCAACAAGCCAATATGTTGAACATATAAACAAGCAATCACTATGTGGCATTACTGATTGGCGCCTACCAACATACCAAGAGTTCTACGATGTTCTCGACTTAGGCGAGACAGAGAAAGATGCCGACGGAAATGTCTATGGTATGACGATGGCTTACTTCCCTCAACAGGGTAAGGGCAGCCCAGATGTTGAATCAGGTGCTATTTGGCTAAGTGATTTCACATTTAACAATTACTCTAGTTTTAACTACGAAGGTGCGCTTCAGTTTGCAGTAGTTGCTGCGAAAGGCGCTGACCGTGGTTACGTCAGCTTTGTAGAAATTTATTCTGACAAAGTGGAGCGTGACACAGGCACGTCATATCAATTCCCAATCCGTTTAGTAGCAGTTAAGGGCCAATAAGATGAAGAAACTAATCACCGCGCTATCTCTTGTGTTGGCTTCTCAAGTAGCCATGGCGGCACAAGAATGTTCAACTGATTTTGGAAAAACAGCGCCTAACTCTCGTTACACCTACTCTGATGCTGGGACGGTAACTGACTTAAAAACGGGCCTAACTTGGATGCGTTGTCCTGTTGGCTCAACGTGGAATGCGGCAAATGAAGCATGTGACGGCGCTGCGACTAAGATGTCATGGCAGTTAGCGCTATCAACCGCTGAGCAAATCCGCAATGAATCAGGTAACCATGCTTTACATGACTTCGCTGGCAAAAAGAATTGGCGCTTACCAAACATTAAGGAGTTGGTCGCGTTGACAGAACGTGCTTGCCACAGCCCTGCGATGAACGGTACTGCATTCGCAAGTGGCTACACGCTAGAGGTGGGTGACTACGCAGGTTACATCTGGAGTAACACTCCGAACGGTGATGGCTCAAACGTCATGGTGTTTGATTCATTTAATGGTGAGGTTTACAACTGGAGCCCACTAGAGCCAACGAACACTTTCTCTGTTCTATTGGTCACCGACGAAGAATAATCACACCGTTGGATTTTCTCTAATCCAGATATTAAAAAGCTCCGCCAGTGCGGAGCTTTTTTCTTTTCTAACCTTTGAAACTTATCGTGTTGAGCAGAGTGTTTAAACTTGGAACTGCTTAAGTTGGTGCTTTTGGTTTTCTGCTAAGCCAGACAGCTCTTGCGCCGCCGCGGCTGATTGAGTGATACCAGTGACGTTCTGACTCACTAATTCATAGATGGTGCTCAGATTGTTGTTGATGTCTGACGTTACTTGCTTTTGTTCTTCAGAAGCGGTTGCAACTTGGGTGTTGATCGCATTCAAATCTGAAATCGCACTGTTGATGTCGCTCAGTGAACGACTGACTTCTGCAGCAAGCGCTTGGTTGTCTTCTAACATGGCTAAGCTTGAATGCATGCTTTCATTTGCATGGCCAGACTGCTGTTGTAGCTCCTCAATGATGGTTTGGATCTCTTTGGTCGATTCTTGAGTTCTCGCTGCTAGCATACGTACTTCGTCAGCAACTACGGCAAAGCCTCGACCACTTTCTCCCGCTCGTGCTGCTTCAATCGCAGCATTCAAAGCAAGTAGGTTGGTTTGCTCAGAGATGCTCTCAATAACTTCAATCACTTTACCAATTTGTTCGGATTGATCTTTAAGCGACGTGACAACGTGTGCGGCTTCATTCAGTTGATCAGCCATCTTGGTACTCGCACGCGTGCTTTCTTCAAACATGCTTAAGCTTTGAGAAGTCAGCTTACTTGCTTCATTCGACGCGCTATCTGCTTGTTGTGCGTTACTTGAAACCTCAGCCGCTGTGGACTCAAGCTGGTTAATTGCGGATGCTACCTGTTCCACTTCTTGCTTCTCTTGATCGGAGTTTGCACTGCTTTGCGTCATCACGGTTGCCAGTTCGGTCGACGCTGATGCAACATCTTCACTGATTCGAACCAGAGAATCGACCGTACCGCGAAGCTGGTGGATAGTTTGGTTTACGTCATGCGCCAGTTGTGAGACTTCGTTTTTGCCTACTTCGTCTGCTTCTACCAATAAGTTACCTTTTGCGACTTCTCGCATGGTTTCTTGCAGGTTACGGATTGGGGCCACAATGTAGCTCGCCAATAGCCAACTGATCAAAGAAGCAACAGAAAGAATAATCACCAGAGAGACCGTACTGTAGGTCAATGTGGTGGAGTGAAGAACACCGTTTTCTTCGACTTCGTCAGTAACGATTTGATTGAGCTTCTTAGACAAGTTGTCGATGGCGTTGATCATCGCTTCACCGGCAAGGCGGTATTGACCCATTGCGGTTTCATACTCTCGGTCAAAATCGGACGTGGTGTAATCAGAAGAATGCTTCGTATTAAGAAGTGGCGTCATGGTGACACGAGTAAAATCGACGTAATGATTCATGGCATCGCGCATGGCGTTAACTTCAGTGTGAATGCCTTCAATTTGGTCGATGGAGTTGAGAAATTCTCGGTTGGTTGCCTGACGTTGTTGTAATTGTTGGTTAAGTGTTTTGACATCTTCAGCCCTGAAGAGACTGTAGATTGCTTTAATGCGCATCGCGTAAGTGTTGTCTACGATGGAGCTTAACTCTTCTTTATGCACGATAAGGTTATTGGTGGAAACCGTCACCTTGTCGAATGCTTGTTCTAACTTTCCTATGCCTATGCTCAAACCGACGATGAGAAGTATGACAGTAAAAAGTACGGGCACGAAAACCTGTGACTTAATAGACAGCGTACTAAGTAATTGACGCATGATTGACCCTCTAAAGATTGGAACTATTATCATTTTTGTAAATAAAGCAACCCGATTCTAATTATTAGGCTTGATATATCAATCATTTAACGATGTTTATTTGTTATGAAATATATTAAAAGCGATGTACTTGGCATTTTGTTATAACCAAATCATTGCAAAGTATTTTGAGCTCGAAAGTAAATAAAGTTTGATTGCCGATTTATTAAGCAGAAATGACAACGTGTCATAGAGCTTTCAACTAAGTGAAACACAACTGTCATATTTGGATTCTAAAGTGAGCACCGTTCAAGTGAAACACAACGGCAATAAGGCCACTTAAAGGAAATTGTGATGAAAAAGACAGTAATCGGTGCAATCGCACTTCTAGGCGCAATGGCAGTGACTCCTGTTTCTGCTAAAGAAACTATCTCTGCAGTGGGTTCTAGCAGCGTAACTCCACTGATGGAAGTTTTCTCTGAAACATACATGAAGACAAACCCGAACGTATTTATCGAAGTTCAAGGCCCTGGTTCATCTGCAGGTGTTAAAGCAGCGAAGAACGGTTCTGCTGACCTAGGTATGTCTTCTCGTAACCTAAAAGATTCTGAAAAAGAGCCAGCGCTAAAAGAAGAAGCGGTTGCTCTAGACGGTATCGCAGTTGTTGTAAACCCACAAAACAAACTTACTGGCCTTACAGCTGAGCAAGTTACTGCAATCTACAAAGGTGAAGTAACAAACTGGAAAGACGTTGGCGGTGCAGACAAGCCAATCGTTGCTATCACTCGTGACACGGCTTCTGGTACTCGTGGCGCATTCGAAGACATCATGTCTCTAAAAATGAAGATTTCTGGTAAAAAAGTTTCTGCAATCTCTCAACGCGCTCAAGTTGCTAACGGTAACGGCGCACTGAAGACAATGGTTGCTTCTAACCCATACGCAATCGGCTACATCTCTCTAGGTACGGTTGATTCATCTGTAAACGCACTTCCAATTGATGGCATCCAAGCTTCTGTAGACAACGTGAAGAACGGTTCTTACAAAGTTGCTCGTCCATTCCTTGTTCTTTACAAAGAAGGCAAGCCATCAGCTGAAACTCAAAAATTCCTAGACTGGATGCTAACTGACGAAGCGCAAGCGCTAGTTGACCAAAAAGGTTACATCTCAGTTAACTAATCCTATCGGGACTCTAAAGTTTGCTCAGCCCAACGTTTCGGGCTGAGCCTTTTCTATCCATTGTGTTCGACGCCATTGCCAAGAACCGTGAGATTTTTATGACCATCGCAACAAATAGTGAAAAGCTTATGACTACTGACGCAAAAGCGATCAGCAAGCCAGGCCTACGCGAAAAACGCCGCGTAGACTGGAGAGAGCGCATCTTCCACGGCTTGTTCCTAACGAGTGCTGTAATCGGCATCGTATCATTAGCAGTTATCGCATACTTCATCGTTCGAGAGAGTATCCCAGCATTCCAAGAAGCGGGCGTCTCGGGCATCGTTCTAGGCCAAAACTGGCTACCACCGGCACTGTACGGTGTTGCAACCATGATTGTTGCTTCTATCGTTTCGACAGCAGGCGCTGTTTTAGTCGGTGTTCCAGTTGGTGTCTTAACCGCTATCTTCATCGCTGAAATCGCACCAAAGCGTTTAGCTGACATCATCCGCCCAGCGGTTGAGCTGCTAGCCGGTATTCCTTCGGTGGTTTACGGTTTCTTCGGTCTGGTTATTATCGTTCCATTGATTCAGAACGTATTCGATGTACCAGCAGGTAACACTATCTTGGCCGGTATCATTGTTCTTGGTGTGATGATTCTACCAACGGTAATTACGGTATCTGAAACCTCTATCCGCGCTGTTCCTCGTACTTACAAAGAAGGTTCTTTGGCTCTAGGTGCATCGAAAATCTACACCATCTTTAAATTGCTCGTTCCAGCGGCTCGCTCAGGCATCATGACAGGTGTGATTCTGGGTATCGGTCGTGCGTTGGGTGAGACCATGGCGATCATCATGGTAATGGGTAACGCGCCGGCAATGCCAGAAGGCATCCTTGATTCGGCTCGTACGCTAACCGCAAACATCGCTATTGAAATGTCTTACGCAAGTGGTGTTCACGCGAACGCACTTTACGCTACAGGTGTGGTACTTCTGGTCTTCATCATGTCGTTGAACGCTGTACTACTGTACCTAAACCGAGAAAAAGCGAAGTAATCGCTCGTTAAAGGTGACTATTATGGATCGCGCAAAACTGAAAAAAGCACGCCAGTTCAAAGATAATGTCTTTAACGCATTTGTCTGGATCTCGGCAGCACTAACGGTAGGTTTCTTGTTCTGGATTATCTGGTACATCCTATCAAACGGTCTACAACACGTAGATTGGAACTTCATTACTGATAACTACACGCGCACAGGTGAAGAGCACGGCATCTTCCCAATGATTGTGGCGACAATTTACATGGTTATCGCATCTATCGCAGTGGCAGCGCCACTCGGTATCATGACGGCAATCTACTTGACCGAGTACGCGAAAGTGGGCAGTCGTTTGGTGAAAATCATCCGATTCTGTACTGAGTCGTTGGCGGGTATCCCGTCGATCATCTTCGGTCTGTTCGGTATGACTTTCTTCGTGGCGATTCTTGGCCTTGGCTTCTCGATTCTATCGGGTGCATTGACGCTAAGTATCCTAATCCTGCCAGTTATCATCCGTACTACGGAAGAAGCGTTGATGGCAGTACCACAGACGTACCGTGAAGGCTCTTACGGCCTGGGTGCATCTAAGATTTACACTATCTGGCGTTTGATTCTTCCGAGCGCAATGCCAGGTATCTTAACCTCGGTCATTCTAAGTATTGGTCGTGTCATTGGTGAGTCTGCTCCAGTATTCCTGACAGCAGGTATGGTTGCACGTATTCCGGATTCTTTATTGGATTCAGGTCGTACGCTAACCGTTCACCTATACAAACTGACTACCGAACTGTTTACCATTGAAGAATGGAATCAGGCTTACGGTACGGCGACAGTTCTGATTGTTGTTGTTCTACTGATCAACATGTTTACAAAACTGATTGCACGACGTTTTAACACCGCAACT
Organism: Vibrio sp. B172a; assembly: GCF_030248355.1. Classification (NCBI taxonomy): domain Bacteria; kingdom Pseudomonadati; phylum Pseudomonadota; class Gammaproteobacteria; order Vibrionales; family Vibrionaceae; genus Vibrio; species Vibrio sp. B172a. Next base: position 279,283 of record NZ_JAHGAC010000002.1, read on the forward strand.
TACTAACAAAACGAATTAAGAACGCACGTTAAAAGACACGAATTCAAGATTTAAGAGATTAAGAAAATGAACAAGTTTGATATTGAAAACCTAGACCTGTTTTACGGTGACAACCAAGCACTGAAATCAATCAACCTGCCTATTCCAGTACGCCAAGTGACGGCACTTATCGGTCCTTCTGGTTGTGGTAAATCAACACTACTACGTTGTTTGAACCGCATGAATGATCTTATTGAAGGCGTAAAGATCACAGGTAAGCTGTCAATGGATGGCGAAGACATTTACGGCAACATTGACGTTGCTGACCTTCGCATCAAAGTGGGCATGGTATTCCAAAAGCCAAACCCATTCCCGATGAGCATCTACGAGAACGTGGCTTACGGTCTGCGCGCTCAAGGCATCAAAGATAAGAAGCACATTGATGAAGTGGTTGAGAGCTCACTTCGTGGCGCAGCGCTTTGGGACGAAGTGAAAGACCGTCTTAAGTCACATGCATTTGGTCTATCTGGTGGTCAGCAGCAACGTCTATGTATCGCACGTACAATCGCGATGGAACCTGATGTGATTCTAATGGATGAACCAACATCGGCACTTGACCCTATTGCAACACACAAAATCGAAGAATTGATGGAAGAGCTGAAGAAAAACTACACCATCGTTATCGTGACTCACTCAATGCAACAGGCGCGTCGTATTTCTGACCGCACTGCGTTCTTCCTAATGGGTGAACTGGTTGAGCACGATGATACACAAGTTATCTTCAGCAACCCGCAAGACGACCGTACTCAAGGTTACGTAAACGGTGACTTCGGTTAATCCACACATTTACTGGCATACACACAAATAACTATAAGCGATGGTACTCTTGCCCCTCTTGATGAGGGGCCTTTTTTATTTTTGGACTTGAAAAACACCAATATTAAGAATGTTCATGTTGATTCATTTTTGCGCATATTTTTGCAGTATGTAATCCGGATGAAACACCTGTCTAAAAATGTTGAAGGGTTCTCGAATGTGAAATTAAGTCCATATTTTTTGCGAATGACTTAACAGCTCAACTTGGATTCCATTGATTGCATATCCACCCCTAAGTAGTTTTTTATCGAGGATAAAAAAGTAGATTAGGTTGGTCAGGTGAGTTTAAAGAGTTTTACAAGAACGGTCTCTTCCACAAGGGACCATAGGTTATTGGCTGAAGCCATATTCGAACATCTAGAGCAGCATTTTTCCCCCAGTGCGATAGCGATCTTTGATGATCCGCTGACCAACCCTTCTTGGACGGTTCGATTCTCGCGGGGTGACCTCTTTCCTCTCCAAAATTATCCAGAAGCATTCTGGGATTGGGCTAACCAATTCGATACTTCAGAAAGCATCATTCCTCTGGCCATCAATACCTGCAATTGGAATCACGTCCAAGACCTCGGTGGCGAAAGTTATATCATGATGCTCGACAACACGCCGATTAAACGTACCTACCTACTGATTCAAAACGTTCAAGCTCGCAGCGCACACAATATTTACGAAGAAAGCTATGACGCAATGCAACTCTCGGCGGCGCGTTGGCAGTGTGTCCGCGCAGAAAAACATGCCTCGTTAGAAATGAAGCATCGCGATGTACGAGAAGCGCAGTATGTTGATGAGCTTGGGCAGCGTGAACGTTTTATTGAAAACATGAAGCTTGTCCAGCAGGTTGCGTTAGATATCTCTAACCCTGATTCACTGAAAGATCTTTATTTGAAAGCGGTGGAAGCACTGCGAGAGCACCTAGGTTTTGACCGCTCCACGTTAATGTTACTGGACATGAAAAAGCGCAGTTTCAGTGGCACTTATGGAACGAATGAGGATGGCATCACCATTGATGAATTCCACACCCAATATGATCTTCATCAACTAAGTGAAGAGTACATTGCATCACTGTCCAGTTTGGATCGTAACCTCGTTATTGTAGAGGATGCGCCTATCTATACCGCAGGTAAAGTTGTGGGGCAGGGCTGGAATGCAATGCTGATTTTAAGAGATGGAAATGAGCCATTTGGTTGGTTTGCGCTTGATAACTTTATTCACCGAAAACCCGTCACTGCCTATCAAAAACAGATGCTGGAATCATTTGGTTCGCTTTTCTCTCAAATCTTTATTCGCAAACGCCAAGAGCAAAACGTACGTATGCTGCATTCGAGCATGGTTGAGTTATCACGCTGTACGACGGTGAGTGATGTTTGCAAATCTGCTGTGACGTTTGCCATCAAGAATCTAGGTATCGACCGTATGGCGGTGTTTTTGACCGATGAAAATTGCTCTTACATGCAAGGGACTTGGGGAACCGATATTCAAGGCAATGTGGTTGATGAGTCGTATTTTTTTGGGGAAACCCAAGACTTCTCTTTAATTAACTTAGCTAAATCCATGCCCAATGAAGTGGCGTTCGAAGAATCCGTTCCTATTTATCATGATTGCAATATCGTCGGTTTTGGTTGGGCGGCCATGACAGTGCTGACGTCAAACAGCAGTGGGCCAATTGCGTTCATCGCGGTCGATAACTTGTTAACCCGTGCGCCTTTGACCTCGCAACTGCGTGAAGTGATTCGGATGTTTGCTTCTAGCTTGGTTGAAGTTTTGCAGCGTACACAAGCGCAAGAAGCAATTAGAGAGCTCAATGAGAATCTAGAACTCGAAGTGCAGAACCGAACTAAAGAGTTGGAAGAAGCGAATCGGCAATTGGAAGTCTTGTCTAAGCTCGATCCCTTAACGAGACTGGGTAACCGACGCATGCTAGAACACGTTATGCAAAAGTACTGCTCTCTTGAGCATAACGAAGTGATGTCTTTTGGGTTGATTCTTATCGATATTGACCACTTTGGCTTGTTTAACAATCATTATGGGCATTTAGAAGGTGACATTGCGCTGATGCGTATTGGTAATATTCTCGACCATCATACAAAAGATGAAGACGAAGTCTTTTGTCGAATTGGAGGGGAAGAGTTCGTTTTGTTGATGATTGGGTCAAACCAAGAAGAGGTGCGACTGAGAGCTGAATGTATTCGCCAATGCATTGAAGAAGAAGGCATAAGACATTGCCATAACCCAGAAGGAGAATTTCTTACTGTCTCAGTGGGTTACTCGCGTTATCAAGCGCAAGGCAAAGACTTTAATTTTGATCACTTATACCAACTGGCTGATAAAGCACTCTATCTAGCAAAAAACAGTGGTCGAAACTGTGTTCGAACCTGTGAGCTGACAAGTCAAATTGTCGCTTAAAACATCGAGACTGAACGGATAGATACAAAAATGGCAGCTCAATAAGAGCTGCCATTTTCATTAATCACGCCTCGCCTTCGACTAGAGCTTTTCTAGCTGGTGGTTAGGCTTACTCTTCTTCTCTTTAGCGAGTTGTTTGATCTTAGCTAGCAGAGAGTCTGGTTTCCATTCTTGCTGAGTAGCGCTGAAGCGAGCTTGATTCATCACATTCAATTCTTCTTTCACCGCTTTTGTCGCTTCGGATTCACTGTTGAAGTGATGGGTGTTTAAGTAGTCGTTAACCGCTCTTTCAATCTTGGCGTTATCACCTTGTTTGATGATGTTCTCCAAATCTTGCAGAGATGAGCCGTGCGTTGAAGTCTCAACTTTCTCAGGCTTTACGGTTCTGCGCTTTTTCCAAAGTCCAAATGCAATTGCTGATGAGACAAGCCAAAGTGCACCAAACACGAACGTCAGTGTTTTCCAGACTGTATCCACACCACTTTGAACCACAGGTGCTGAGGTTGTCGCCGGTTGTGCTGGCAACGCACTTTCTGGCAGCGTGATTAAGCCACTGTCACTTTTCTCCACATTAAGCTTTAACGCTGAAATGTCGGCTTTTCTCGCTTGGTCACGATTGCTGTCCCACCAATTTAGGCTGTAGCCCGGCAGGGTGAGATCACCGGCTTCTGTGGGAATCAAAACCTGCTTCACTGTCATGGTGACAGTGCCATCACGCGATGTCTCGAACTGAGGTTGTTCAGGATATACACGCAGTGTACTTGGGTAGACAATACCAATACGAGGTAGATATTCCGCTTGTGTACCACGAGCTCGAATACGAATCGTACGAGTAATTGAAGAGCCTTGTTTCACTGTGCTGACGGTATTTGCTGATAGCGGATTGCCTTGCTCATCTTGCCAGCTTTGCGTTAATTCTAAAGCAGAAGCTGGCAGCCAGTTACCTTTAAAGTCTTTAGGGATAGGCTTTACAGTAATTGGCATTTGCTCAGTTTTAGTATTGATTGGCATGATCTTGGTTGAGCCGGTTAGGCTGTCACCATAGATGTAAGACCCCGTCAATTTAGGGCCATTTAGCGTGTAGGTACCAGGTTGTTCGGCTGTAATGCGGAAAGCTTGTTCTACGACCGTCACTTCTAAGCCATCAATGATGCGTTGTGCCTGCTTCATATCGCTGGCTGGCTCGATTTTCATCCCATCAATGCTTGGCGGCACGACTTGTGGATTATCCAAACGGCGAGGGTCTACTTTGATCGCCAACTGCATACGTAGTGTTGCTGACTGCTGTGGGTACAAAGTGTGGCTATCCACGCTCATGTTGAAGCTAAACAAATCGTCTAGATTCGGCTCACCTTTGTCTTTTGTCACGCGCAGCTTAATTGGCTCAGTTTTCATCCCATCTGCAGAAAAGCTCGGTATGGTGATGACGCCTTCTTTCATCGGGGCAATCGAGATGCTCCATTCTGTGCGAACGGTTTTGTGGCCGTTAATGTTATTACTAGAACGGCCGTAGCGAGGTTGACCTAAAAAGAAGTCCTGTTTCAATGCGTCAAAGTCGATCGCATCTGAGCCAAGCTCGGTATCTGCCATGATCCTTAGGTTGATCACTTCGTTCTTCGCCACCTGAGTTTTGTTTACACTAGCTTGTAGGGTTTGTGCAAAAACCGAAAAGCTAGTCAGTAGGCTGGCCATCAGAACAAAGACCAGTTTTGCGCCTTTTTTCATCATGGACTTACCACTCCTTATTAGATTGTTGTGGACGTTGTTTTTGTTGAGCTTGAAGCTGCATTTGAGCTCGAATCAAGAAACTAGGGTCACGCGCGCTTTCTACCGCTTCTAAGCGACGGAACTCAGGATCATCCTGAGGCGTTTTCTCTGGCTGAGCTTGAGCCTGAATAGGTTCATCTTTTCGCTCGCCTTGTTTCTCTTCTTCTTGCTTGGCTTTTTGTCGCTCAGCTTTCTGATTTTCTTTTTTATTTTCAGGTTCTTGCTGGTTTTGTGACTGTTGCCCTTGCTCTTGTTTAGCATCACTCTGAGACTGCTGTTGCTGCTGTTGC